>NZ_JBFRXP010000005.1:0-159047 GCF_041146875.1 Acidithiobacillus sp. IBUN Pt1247-S3
ATGATGGATTGGACGCCCCCTCTTTTTAACCCATTGAATCGAGCGGAACGGGTTGTTTTCCGGTGGCCTTCCGGTAGCAACGACGCTCCGGAAGTCCGCAATGGCATTGTTGATTACGTTTGTTGGTAACGCAATCAGATATACCATAGTAACATAATGATTCGATTTGATTTTCCCGTTGCATGCGGTATCCTGATGCCAAATTCTTGCAGGAGCGCACCTCATGATCGTCGGACGGCAGGAAACCCCGCAAAACGGGAGGGAAGAGGAAGACGGCTGGTTCTATTGGGATGAATATGACCTGGAACGGTTGACCATGCAAATAGAAGAAGGCGTGTGGGAGGAGGAGCTCTCCCGGAGTTCCGCACTCATCATTCCGTTTCCGACCCTGCGCCCGCCGAGAAAAAGAACCCGCAAACCATAGGGAAACCCGCCTGGATGGCGGGAATCCCGGCAGCCTAGCCGCAGGCCATAGCTCCGGATTCCGCGATCTTCTGCACCATCAGGAAGGTGTTGCCGGCGTTGGCCTGCAGGTGGTCACGCCGGCCCTGATGGTGGATGATGGCATACAGTCGCTCCGGCATGCCATCGGCCAGCAGATGCAATGCCTCGAAAACCAGATGACAATCGCACTCCTGACCCCGGACATCGATCTCGCCGTCTCTCTGCTGCAGCAAATCCAGCAGCACATTTCTTTCCGATGAAGTCAAAAATTGCATGCGGCTTCCTCCTGGATGATTACGTCAGCCAATACTTCATTGCTCATTCGGTTGCTTGACCTGTCCCGGATCCTGCGTGTCTGGAGCCAAACTTCTGCCCATACAACACCAGCAGCATTTCCCGAACCTCCGCGAGTTCCGTAACCCTTCCTTTTGCCTTGCCGGACAATAACGCCCGTCTTCGTGCCTGCAGTTCCGCAATGCGAATGGAGCGTGTCTGTTCTTCCACCGGTTTTCCCTCCTGAATGATGGTTACCATACAAATCTGGCCTGTTGCGGCCCGCCCAACGGCAGACCGTTGGTGATGGCCGCCTGAAAAACCTTGCTGCTGTTGGTGTTGCTGGCGGAAGACTGGATGAGCGGGCGCCCACCGAATGCCGTAAGGCTTGGGGTGTAGGCAACTCCATACCCCACGTCGATCGGGCCACTGATTGCCTGTCCGCTGGTATTCGTGAAGTCCCCGGAAGGGAAAGTGCCGCTGTCCAGGTTGAACAGTTGATATTCCGCCGTGGGCAGACCACAGGTGCCAGCCGCGGGTGCCACCGACAGCGGCAGGATCACCGCTCCATCGGCAATCAGCGCGCTGTCACTGACCTCAGCACCGGCAGGCAACGCTGCAATCTGCTGACTGAGCGGGGTCGAGGAAGACTGCGCCGTCAGCTTCCCGTTCTGGTACACCCCGGACCCCAGAGTCGTGCTGGCCCAGTACGGCGACCAGACACCATTCTCTTGCCGGGCCGCGGTAATCCCCTGGCTGGTTTCTGTCACGAGCCAGGGAGCCCCTTGCTGATTGGCGATCTGCAGGCGGGTGATCTGCGTCGATACCCCGGACGGATATCCCGTAGTGAAACTACCCAGGCTGGTGTAACTGGCGCTGTCCGTTCCCATCGTCCCGGCAGCGGCGGGCGGGGCATTGATGATCCCTTGCACGGTGGCCCCGGACAGGGTCAGGACATCGCTCCCCGCCGCGACATACACCGTGCCCTGCGGGCCAATGACCGGCTGTGAGGTCAACGCCGAGGGCGCCGGCACAAAAGTGAGGGCGCCGGTCACCACGTTGAGAATCAGCAGCCCTGATTGCTGCGTTCCACTGGAAGAGGTTTCCGTCTCGCTCCAGAGCGCCGCGGTCTCCCCAAGCCCGGTAGTCCCCTGATTCACGGCCTCGACACCGGGCTGCCCCTGTACCGGAGATTCCCAGGTATCGCCGGTCAATGCTGTCAGGTCATACTCGGCAACGGTCTGCGCCAGATCCGGCTGCGTCGTTCCGGTCAGTTGCAGGGAATACAGGATGCCGCCGGACTGCGCGCTACCGGCGACATACGAATGCCAGACGCCATTGCTGCTGGCCGAGTCCACCTCAACCAGGCCACCTTGCATTTCGCTGGCCTGCCAGAACGTGCTGTAGTTCTGCAAATCGGGAATCAGCCCCTGTGGCATCCATGCCCAGAGCAGGGATGGCTGCGGATTGCTGGCATTTTGATACCCTACCGCATACAACAACCCATCATTGGCGGCGAACAGCACCGCATTTTCCCGGGTACTGTGGTTTCCCGCCCAGGTTCCATAACCGGGATCGCTCAACAGGTTGCCGTTGTCTGGCGGCGATACCACCACCGGCGAGGAACCAGCGGGAAGACCGATGAACCAGCCAGATTGCCTGCCACCCAGGTAAGCTCCGCTGTCATAGGAAGGATCAGCGGTATATTGCGCGATGGTCGTCGCCGATGGCGAACCGGAGGCGACCGCAAACCATCCGGGATCATTCTGCGCGAGGCTTGCCAGGGTGCTTTCCGTGCCGGAGGAAAAGCCCCCGGACGCTGCGTTGTCCGTCGACACAATGTCCGACGCGCGGTTGCTGCTCGTCATGAGGCTGTTGGCGTCCCAGGACGGCTGCAACTGCGTGGGAGAATTCAGGCTCCCGTTGCCGGAGACCTGATAGGCAATGAGATCCCCCTGTCCGGTAGCCTGGGATACCGAGGACAGGGCAAATTCATAGGCACCGTCACTGATGGAAGGCGTGGTGGAAAATCGGGTGGACAGACTCTCCCGGGAGATGTTGACCAGCGTGGCCTGCAGGTCATCGTACAGACTGCCGGAACTCGATGCGGTATAGGCTTTCCCTGTCCCTCCAGCCTGCGCCAGGGCATTCGCCTCCGCGATGTCCCCAGCGTTGGCCGAGATGATGACGACGAAGATCCGGACGTGCAACTGGTTGTACAACGCGGCGGCTTCCTGCAGCAGCGCGGATTCCTCCTGACTGGCGGTCAGGTTGGGATCGCCGTCGCTGATGCCATCGAAAATCACCAGCATGTTGTTGTTCTGGCACTGCGCTATGGTATTGTTCTGCTCGAATGCCTGCCAGTAGGCATAGGCGTCCACCAGGCTGTTGTACAGCGGCTCCTGATGGCCGTTGTACTCACCCGCTTCACTGGAGTTGGCGATGGATCGGGGGCTGCCATCCGCGGCGGTAATGCTCTGCTGCGGGTAGCTGTACTCCGTTCCACCGGCATTTTCCATCGGATACGCGGGATTCAGCAATCCCTCGATGGTCTGCACATGACTGACGGGGTTCTGCAAGGAGGGCAGGTTGACGAACACCCCCATATACTGCGCACCGGACTGGTCGTAACTCCCCAGAATGGACTCCGGTTGCGGGGTCGCCGGATAGGTCGAGGAAACCGAAACCGAACCATCGGCATTCTGCGTTTCCGACGTGGCGCCGGACCAGCCTGTCGCCTCACCGGGCAACAGCGACAGGGTTCCCCCATTGCCGGCAGTGCCTGTGTTCACGTTCGGGACTTCCGAAAAATACGCAGTGCCACCACTCGCCCATTGCGCGGACTCCACCTGCTCTCCCTGCGCCACCAACTGTTCCGTCGGCGCACTGGCGCCAGAAGGCGTGTTGCTCACATTGCAGGACTGCTCCCACTCCCCGCTGTTGATCTGCCCACTCTGCGGCAAGGGGGAATCCGGACTGATGTAGTACAGCGTGTTGCCGGAATAGGTCCCGGGAAAGGTCTGCTGAAAAGGAAGCGGGGCGCCATTACTGTCATTTTGCGTATAAATGGCCTGGAACTGGTTGCTCTGGCTGTTGTAGTAGGTTTCGCACAGCTGCAATACCGGCTCCGCGGCGCCACTGTTTTTTTGCGCAACGGTCAGTCCTCCGGGACCATAATAGGAATACTGCCAGGTGCCGCTTGCCACATTGCTGTTCTGCAGGGTACCCTGCGGATAGGACACCGTGTAGGGTAGTCCGCCTTTACCCTGGTTGTTTTTCAGAAAGCTCAGGGAACCAAACAGTCCGCCCGATTTGAAGGTTCCATCCAGCCCATTGCCGATGAAGGCATTGCCGTCACTGTAGGGGCTGATGGAGTTGTAGACCGGCCACCACGATACAAAAGAGAAATTCAGTGGATTGTTGCCGACAGTATTGAGTTGCGTATAGGTATAGCCACTCTCGGGACTGGGGAAAGTGGAGGACTCTCCGGGCTGCTGATTCGGCAGATAGATATTCGGGTACACCGCGTTGGACGATTGCGCAACCGCCGCGGTTTCCAACCCGAACGCCTGGCGATAGGTGGCAAATCCCAGATTGATGTCGTTGG
Organism: Acidithiobacillus sp. IBUN Pt1247-S3; assembly: GCF_041146875.1. NCBI lineage: Bacteria > Pseudomonadati > Pseudomonadota > Acidithiobacillia > Acidithiobacillales > Acidithiobacillaceae > Acidithiobacillus > Acidithiobacillus sp. IBUN Pt1247-S3. The sequence goes on from NZ_JBFRXP010000005.1 coordinate 4,325, forward strand.
CATATCCCTCGCGCAGGAGATCGTACAGTGTCTGTTTGGCGATATAAAAACGGGAATCCGCCTGGTTGCCGTAGCTGCCCCAGGGGTATGGGGTACCGGCGCCACCACAGGCGTTGTCGGAACCGTCATCAAAAGCAGGAACCGCGACATAATCGGAACTGGAGGCGTAATTGGCCGCGCAGGAGTTCTGTAACGGCACGCCGTCCGCCCCGGTCGCAAGCTGGGTACCCGCCATGTTCTCGTCCATCGATGCCGAGTTGGACAACAGGATCATCAGGTTCGGCTGGCTCTCTACCTGTGAGGCTTCGATGCTTTGCCCGGAACTGGCCCAGACCGGGGCAACCGGGGAGAAGGCCAGCAGGGCAGGGAACAGTATCCCCGGAATCCGGCGCACCGGAATCCGGGGACGATGCTCCAGAAAATCAGCGGCGGGCAGAAAAGGGCGCATGATGCACCTCCCATGGCAAGGAAACGGGCTTTTGGCGGGAACAGTCAGGATGCAGCGGATCGCCATGGGCATGCCGGGGATGCCCTCGCGGGGGCAACGTGACCGCGGCATGTGAAGGCTGAACCGCGGGCAGGACACCTTCCAGCGCCTGCCCGGAGCCGGGGGGGAGAGCCCAGCAAAGCGATGACCAGAAACAGAAAATCCAGGGAAATCTTTTCATAGGAGGCTCTTTCGCAAGACAAATTCCTTCACCACCATCGAGGAGTTTTCCGGGTTCGTCACAGCGACGAACGCCACATACTGACGACTGGTCGGCCCAACCTGATCCTGCTGGTCTTCATACCCGGAAAGTTTCTCCGCCAACCCATTTCCGGGGTACATCACGTAATACCCGGAAAACGGGATTCCGTTTTCGGTCACCGTATAGGTTGCGCATTGCTGTTGTGCGGCGCAGGTCTGCCAGAAATCCGTGGAAGGCATGACGGGGAACTGACCGGCGGGCAGCGGTTGATAGGCAGGCGCCAGAGCCGTTGGGTTCGACGCCGCAAGAATCTCCGGCCAGTCGCTGTACCCATTCAGGGTATTCGCCGCGTTCTCTCCGCCCTGGTCCAGCGCCAGAATCTCCAGTTGATGCACGGCATGATGGTCGATCGATTGGGAAGCACCGTACTGTTGCCCCAGAAAGATCAGCAGAAACACCGCAAGAACCACCGTCAGCAAAAGGGTTGGCAGCAGCGCCATGCCCGCCTCGCGGGACATCCTGGAATCAGCCATTGCCAGACTCCCAGATCGCGTTGCGCACCGGAAAGGACCAGACGAAAGATTTCAGCAGGTGCCCGGACCAGGCGGCGGGAATGGCAACCTGCTGGCCCATCAGGGATACCTGTGCCGGCGGCGTTTGCGCACCGGGATACGCATTTTGCGACGCGATGACCATCCCCAGCTGTACCGCCAATATCGGGGCAGCGCTGCCCTGGCTGGCAGCCGCCTGCCAGGCTTGCGAAGACTCCCAGACCAGCGGCGACCCCGTTGCCACCCGGACCTGCCAGCCCAGTATCCGGCTGGAAATCGTGACGGTCTGGGGCGTCCATCCGGTATCCTGCCCGGACAGGGTTTCCTGCAGATCGGTGCCATTCAGGGACAGGGTGGCGGCAACGATGTTTCCCAGCCCGTAGATCCGTGCGTTGACCATTTGCCCCGCGCTGACGGAAACCCCGGCCTGTTGCGCCAGATCCCCCCAGGAGCCTTGCGGCAGCTTCACGTAGGTGACTTCCTGCTGGGAACTGGTCGACATGGAATGGATCGATGAAACAAAACAGGCAAGTCCGGGCACCTCCGCCGCAAGCCCTTCTCCGATTTGCAGGTTTTCCACGTTGGCTACCTGAAAACTGTCGGAGTTCATGGAGGGCATGTCCGTAATCCGGGTCACCGCGATGTTCCCGGAAGAATTGGAACTGGTGATCCAGGACAGCCCACCCGCAGCCGTTCCGGCAATGGTGTACCATTGGTTGCCGCCACCGGGGCCGGTCATCCCCGGCCAGTCGGATAATATGGCGGAAGATCCGCAGGATTCCGGAAACCCGAATCCGGCATCCGAGATCTCGGTGTTCAGAAAGTTGTGAATCCGATCCGCCTGCCGCTGCAGGGAAAGTACCGCCTGCTCCGTTCCCGATGTCTTTTGCGCCGAGGCGAAAAAGGACGCGCCCAGCGCGAGGAGAATCCCCGTCAGGGCCATCGCCACCAGAATCTCCACCAGTCCGGCGCCACGCTCCCCGGGAGCCGCGGCAACGTCACAGCGAGGCGGAAACACCGGAAACACGCCTGCCATCTTCAGTATCCCACCACGGTCTGCGTGGTCATCTGCAACCGCTTTGCCGGGTCATTACCAAAGGAAAGCGTCTGTTGCGCCGTACAGGGACAGACGTTCCCGCCACCCAATGGCTGTATCGACCATACAAGTTCCGCGTTGGGCAGGATCGCCAGGGCGGATTGCAGGGGCGCCACGGATGCGGAGGGAAGCTCTGACGGCGCTGCCGATGCCGTGATGGTGGAGCCATCCAGTGTTTGTACGTTGGCCGTGTTTCGCAATACGGCGTCTCCTGCGGCGAAGACCGAAAACGCCTGGTTCGCCTGGGACTGCCGGATGACCGTCGCAGCCTGTCGATCCGTGATGGCCACGGAAGCAAGGGAGGCCAGGGTCAGCAGCACAAAGGCAATCATCACCTCCAGCAGGGCGGCGCCGGATTGTGACGCTTCCCGATCCCGAAGATTACGCGCCGGGGACATCGATGCCTCCCCCATCGTCCAGCACCAGGGTAGAGCTGATGCCTACCCCCATGACCGGCGACAGATGCCAGGTTACCGAAGTCGGCGTCTGCTGGGCGTTGACCAGCATGCCTTCCGGGGTGTACTGCAACGAGAAATCCGGTTGACACCAGCCGCCATTTCCGGAAATCGTCGCCGGCAACGGTGCCGCGCCGGCGGGTGGCGTCCCCACATAGGCAAAGGACACCTGACATCCAGAAGCGGTGATGGCGACCGGCGTGTTCGTCACCATGGCCGCATCCCTCGCCTCTCCCGCCGCCTGCCGCACGGACTGCACCATCTGCAGAAGTTGCGAGCCGGACAGCGCGCTGGACCAATCAGGAACGGCAATCGCGGCAACGATACCCAGAATGGCGAGGATCACCATCATCTCCAGAAAGGTGAAGCCGCCCTGCCTGTCGCGGAAACCCCGGTTCTGGTGATGGCAGGTTGCACAGTTCAGCACGCTTGGCTCAATCCAGGAAAAAACGACGCATCCGATAAAAGGAATCCGTCGTCAGCAGCAGGGAAACGGCGCCGAAAAACAACAGCAAAGGCTCGTCCATGAAAGACTTCTGGACAGGGGCCAGGTGTCCAGCCAGAATCGCGAACGGGACGCTAAAAACGGCCACCAGCGCACTGATCAACGTCAATGCGTCCAGCAATACGAATTCCAGACTGTCCTGCGCGGGAAAGCGCGACAGCACCCAGAACAGGAAGCCGGCAAGACTCCAGAGAGCCACACTTCCGGGCAGCCCGGAAAACCATGCGATATTCAGCAACACCTCACCCTCCCTGCACCCCGGTGCCATGCAGGATCACCTTGCCCATGTCCAGCATCGGCAGATACATCGCGATGACCAGCGTGCCAACAATGAGCCCCAGAAGAATCATGATCATCGGTTCCAGCAACGTGGACATCCGGTTGACCATCTCGTTGACCTCGGTTTCATAGAAGTCAGCGGTTTTGTTCATCATCTTTTCCAGCGAGCCGGTTTCCTCGCCGACCTTGATCATCTGCACCGCAAGCGGCGGGAACACGGAGTCCTGCAGACCCACCGCGATCTTCCCTCCCTGAAAAACTTCCTTGCGCGCATTCGCGACTCCCGCATCCAGCACCATGTTCCCGGAAACGTGTGAGAGAGTGTCCATCGTGATCATGATCGGCACCCCAGCCCCCTGCATTTCCGCGAAAATCTGGCAGAAGCGCGTTACCGCCGATTTGATGAGCAGGGGTCCGAATACCGGCAAACGCAGAAAAATCCGATCGACTACCCAGCGGAATTTCCGGCTTCGCCGATAGGCGTACCGAAACAGCAGGACAAACAGTGCCGGCGCCAGAATCAACACCAGAACATGAGCGCGCATCCAGTCGGAAAGCCCCACGACCTCGCGGGTCAGCCAGGGCAGCTTGCCACCAAAGCTGGAGAACAACTGGGAAAATACCGGGATGACCTTGATCATCAGAATGGCGACCACGATAAACATCACGACCAGCGTAATGCCGGGGTACATCATGGCGGATTTGGTTTTCTTGGCGAGAATGCGCCGTTTCTCCCGCGCCACGGCCATGCGGAAGAGCACGGAATCCAGAATTCCGGCTTCCTGCGCGGCACGCAACAGCGCGATGGAAACGGCATCGAACCATTTCGGATACGCCCCAAAAGCGGTCGAAATACTGTCCCCAGCCGTCAGGGAATCATGGACATTCAACAGGATCTGTCGCAATCCCTCGTTATCCGTCGTGTCGGCGATCATCTTGATGCCGTCAACCGTCGGCACGCCGGCGGACTGTACCGCCGACCACTGTCGCAGGAAAATCACGATATGATCTTCCTTGACTCGTGCCTTCCTGACCTTGATCTTTTTGACGTAGGTAAAGTTCTTCCCCTGCTTGCGCAGCAACACTTTCGCGACATTCAGGGAAACCGCGTCGATTTCCCCGGTTTGCGTGGCGCTCCCGCGCTCTTTCAGCACCCATTGAAAACGATGCTTCTCCATAGATGCCGCATCTTTTTCCTTGCGACGGAAAAAAGAAAAGGCACTGGATTTTTTCGGTGCATTTACCGCCATGCCGGAATCCCTCCTTTCTGGTCAGCCCATAACCGTGCCTGCGCCAGGATCAGTGCGCAGAGCAGGGATACCATCGGGGAGAGAAAAAGCGCATCCCGCAATCCGGCACCACCCACTCCCATCCAGAATCCCGTCTCCCAGTGAAAATACTGTCCGGCCAGCAGGACATCGGGGAGCAGGGTTCCCCAGAAGGTGGCGACATACGCCCACCAGGGAGAGAATTTCCGCGGACCCTGAATCCAGACGACCACCGGCCAGAGAATTTCTCCACTGGCAAGGAAATGCAGACCAGCGTTCCCCCAGTACGCGGTCAGAAAAGAGATCGCGCACCCCAAAAGGAAAAGCCCGGAAAACCATACCCCATCCGCTGCCGAAGAAACCTTCGGAAGTGGCGTCAGGCGGAAAATCAGCAGGCAGACGAGAAGCGGAACCAGAAAACTGATCCGTGCCGGGCCGTCCAGGTACACGACCGCGGGAGTCGCCAGCAGGCGCAACCATTCCAGGTGCAGGAAGGCGAAAAAGGAAGTCCCAGTCATGCTGGATTCCCGTTCTGTGACAGTGTGACGACACACGTCCCCGCAGCACTGCAGGAGAATGCACGCACCGCCAACGCCGCATCGTTCCCCTGGGCCTGTGGTCCGTAGGTTGCCGCAAGCTGTTCACGGATATCCGCCGTCAGCTGTGGATCGACTCCGGCAGGCGGGAACAGGGAAACCTGTACCGCCGCGCCACCCGGCACGATATCCGCCGGGGCAACCCCGATCCGGTATCCTCGTGGCGCGGACATCGCGGACGGCAAAACGGTCGGCACCCCCGCCACCGCCTGCGCCTCTGCAACGGATACCTGCTGGACCATCTCGTGGAAATCCTCCGTGATGGCACTCGCGGAAGATCCGGTGAGGTACGCCGCATATTGCGGGATGGCGATGGCCGCAAGGATGCCAATGATCGCAATGACGATCATCAACTCGATGAGGGTGAAACCTTTTTCGGATGGCATCGGGTTTCCTGGGTTCCTTTCCGGGTTTCCGCTGCGCCCTTTTCAGGAGACAGGGGAAACCCGGCGCGCGAGGCGCCGGGAGACCAGGCAACGTCTTACGAGATGGTGCCGTTGGCGCTGATGGTGACGGTGCAGGTCGTGCCGGAACACGCGGAGCTGACACCGCTGGCGGTCAATTCGGCGTTGATCGCATTCACGGTATCCCCCTGCAGGGTCGCGCCGCTCATGCCGGCGAGGCTCGCGGTAATCGTGAGACTCTGCGGCGAGGCGGTGGTGGCCGTCGGCGAATACGTGAAAGTCGCACCATGCGCAGGCACCGGAGCACTCAACGTGGTAATGACACCCGATACCGCTTGCGCCTGTGCAGCCGCGCCGGTCTCCACCATCTGGTGGAACGTCTGGGCAACCGCCTGGGCTTCCGCCGACTTGACGTAATTTTCGTATTGCGGGATGGCGATGGCCGCCAGAATGCCAATGATCGCAATGACGATCATCAACTCAATGAGGGTGAAACCAGACTCCTTTTCCTTGCGCTTTTCCACCGCAGAGAGGCGGGCACGCAACCGCTGGTCCAACAGATGCTGACACTTCCGAATCATTTTGGTACTCCTTTCGGGAAACGGGAACTACCAAAACATTTTCCCAAAAGAGTCAGTGACAAAAAATTGGGTTAATGATATGCAAACCTATGCAAAAAACCGTTTCACCGAAAACATCAGCGATGATTTCCGCAAGTGTCGCGAAGGATCTTCTCGATATCCGTGAAAAGATAATATCGCCAACCCTGTTTCGTCCTGCCGGCTTCCGGGACTTTCCCGGATTTCGCCCAGGATTTCACGGTGTCCCGCGACACGCCGAACATCCTGGCGATATCGGCAACGTACAATAACCTGGGCTCCTGATCAGTGCTCAACGGGGGGGGGCTCCCTTCCGCACCCAGAATTCGATGATGTCCAGTTCCATCCAGGAAGGATGCTTCCCCGCACATACCTGTTTCCAGACTTCCAGAACCAGGGGAAACCTTTCGGCTTCGTTGTGCAAAACCGAGAGAGTAGAACCGGGGATTTTCTGATCCTCGTAAATGACTATCGGTATCCATAGGATGACAGAGAGACAAAACAGCAGAGCGGAAACAAGGATGACTTCCTCCACGTGCGCAATAGGCCAATACAGGACGGAAAACAGCCCGCCAAAAGAAAAAAAGAACAGGACTGCGGAAATCTCTCCCCACAAAAGAGGCTCTTGCCGAACCGGAAACCGGTACATCTTACGGCACCCTTTTTTTCAGGGATTGCAGAAACTCCCGCAGGCGCCCCATGTCGTATCGGCGATCGTTCCCTGGCGTGCGGAAATCAGCGGGATATTTGCCGCTGGCATCCCATCGTCGCAAGGTATCGACGCTGACACCCAGAAAGCGGGCGGCAACGGAAATCGGCACCCGTTTTTCGATCTTTTCTCGTGGAAGATTTTTCAAGCGGCACCGCCCGTCGCCAGGTTCGTCACTCGTGATTCCTTTCTCACCGGGCGGTTCCTCTTTTCCCCATCGAAAACCTCCCGGCAATAGGCGTAGGCAAACAGCCCCAGAAATACATTCAACAGACTCAGGAAAACCAGCGCCAGAACACCATACAGATTTTCAGACAGGGAACTCACAGCCGCCTGCACTCCGGAAAACAGGATCATCAGGGAAAGAAAAAATATCGTTGGCCCCCTATTCATCGAAGCCACCAGAATTCCCAGATAAAAATTCAACAACAGGTTGTACCCGCTCGACAGGGTGAGCCAGACCAGGGCGATGCCTCCGGGAATCGCCCAACTGATGGTCATCAAAGTGACCGACTGTTGCAGGGCGGAAAGCAGAACGGGCGAGATGCCCGGCGCTGCGTGATGACCTATCAGGCCAGACACCCCCAGGCTCTGCAGGGCGGAATGGATCAGGTAGAAGAACAGCGCGAAAAAAATGCCCGCCAGAAACAGAATCAGGAACAGATCGCGCAAGAGATACAGGGTGTCCCGCCAGACATCTTTCCAGAGAGACGCCAGAACCGCGAAAAACCCTTTCCCGTCGGCGATGTCCGCCGCACGGGCGGAGAGAAACAACAGCACGTCGATCGATGCCGATTCCGGGTACGGTAATCCGGGAAACGAGAAGGACAACAAAAACAGGAGAAAGGAACCCCCTCCCAACAGGAGAAACCAGGAGGGATTACGGGAGAACAAATCCCAGGAGACCAGCGTCCAGCGTTTCGCCCATCCGGGTTCGACCTGATGAATCTGCATGTGCATCCTACCGCCCGCGCTCGTTGGCAAGGGCATCCACCAGTTCTTTCGCGTCCCGTAACGCGGAACGTAACTCCAGAACCAGTCCACCGGTGACCAGACCCGCTTGCATGGACTCGTCCATCCGCACCGCTTCCCCCGCCCGCATCAATAACCCACGCCAGTATTTCTGTCGTTCTTCCAGGGGTAAAAAACCAGGTTGCGCACCCATCAGACCCTCTCCTCCAGTTGCAATACCCGCTCCGCATAGGTTCGCGAGGACACGGGAGCCAGATGTTCCCGCACGGCAGTCGGCCCCGCGTTATAGGCCATCAACGCTTCCCGAAGATTCCCGTGAAACCGGGAAATCATCCGCGCCAGATACCTCGCCGCACCCTGTATGTTCTGCCGGGGGTTCCACGGATTGACCCGCAGAACCTTCCACGCGGTACCGGGCATCAGCTGCATCACCCCGATGGCGCCCGCGCCCGACACCCGATGCGCTGACCCCTGAAAGTTTCCGCCGTTCTCCTCATAGGCTACCGCCGCCAGAAGTGCCGGAGGAATTCCCGCATTCCTTGCGGCGGAGCGAATCCAGTGCGCATACGGTCCCGCCAGCAAACGCAGGGAACCTTTCCGGCGTACCGGCTTCGCGGAAGCGGGAACCCTGACGGACATCGCCGGCGACCCTCCGGGAGCGTCCGGGACCGGGTGCCGGGAAAACAGTCCACTGCCAGAAAACGAAACCAGCAGCATCGTCAGCAAAACCGGCTTCCCCGAAGTTTCCCAGAAGCGTTCCGCCCGACCCCTCAATACAGCCAGTAATGCACCAGTCCGATGACATCGATCAGGACGAACACCGCCTGGCTCGCCAGCACCTGCCCGGACTTGATGCCCGCCCCGTACCAGACCCACAGCACATTGCTGATCGTCCAGGCCACGAACATCCAGCGCATGGGCGGATTCCCATCGAGGGAAAGCACCAGCGCGCAGGCGATGGTGATGATGCTGGCCACCCAGCCGGCAATCGACAACGTCCTGCTGTCCGGCACGACTTCCTTTACACATGCCACCAGAATCCCTTTTCGCTCGCGTCTATTGCAATACGATACAATATGGCGTTAAAAAAGTCAACCCGGAGCGGCCCCCATCACTCGCTGGGCAACGGATTTCAGGAACTCCGCGATTTGCTGTCCGATGTTTTCCACGCGATCCCGCAATCCGGAATTTTTCAGAAAGGACTCATTGTCCATCCGCCATTTTTCCAGCCTCTCCTGCATCTCATGCAGAAATTCCGGATCCGCCTTGCGCCGGGACAGTTCCCGCAGCGCCGCCGCGTCCGTCCCATGATGCAGGTGGTCCAGGAACTGCCGGGCGGTTTCTTTCAGATCTTTCCCATGTTCCTCGAAACTCTGCCCTGGCAGGCTGCCGCTTTCCACCATGGCGTCGAACCGCTGCAGGTATTTTGCCGCCTGCGCCAGGTGATCGGCACGGCTTTCCGCCACCTTCGCGCGAAACGGCATCCGGATGGACGGAAAGCCGGAACCGCCGGAACCCTGTACGGGATCCTTGGCATCCTGATGCAACAACAGGGCAGCCTGCCGCAGATGCCGATACAACCCCTGACTGGAAACCGCATGGGTGCTCAAAATCTCGAAATCCGTATCCTGGTCCTCGTCCGGATCTTCCGCTTCTTCGACGATCTCCGCATCATGGAACTCCGGCTCCGCGGGGAAGTCGATTTCCGTGCCCGGAACATCGGAAGCCTCCAGCGGGGCGGGTAAAGCATCTTCCCGGATCACCGGCAAATCGTTGCGAGGCAGACGCATTTCCCCGATAGAAAGATCTTCTTTTGACCGCAACCCCAAGAATTTTTCTGGATCCGACAGAAACGCCTGAAATCCCGCGGAAACCTCACCATCGGCATCGAACGGCATCCCGATCTCTTCTCCCGTTTCCCGCGCAAAAGAAAAGAGGGACTGACGTTCAGCGACAGAGAGCTTTTCCAGTCCACGAGGATTTCCCATGGCCTGTGAAAACAAATCCCGCGTCAGGTGTCCCGTCGTCAGATATTCCTGAATCTGCAGGGCGTTCACGCCCGGCTCCCCCGATACGCCTTCGGGAGTCTGGACACCATAAGTTTTTCTGCCGGTGGTGTCGGCATGCTGGAAAACATACGTGTTGCCCAGAACCTCCACGGGCTGATCCGCATGAAGCGCCGCCAGTTTTTCCTGGTTACCTTCCAGCCAGGCGACAAACTCCCGTGCGGAATGCTCCTGTGAAAAATCCCGGAGATACCGATCTTCAGATCCTTTGAGGTCTTCATCTCCTTTGAGATAGACGCTGTAAAATTCCGTATCTTCCAGACCGACGGCGTCGACGATATACCGCTTCTCCGCATCATCGAATTTCTTTGCCTCTATCGTATATTCCGCTGCCATATTCCCCTCCTTTCCTTGCTCGTCAAAAATCGTTCGCCAGCTTCTCCAGCACCGGCTCGCTGGCATATTGCCGCATCGCCGTAGCACGCAGCGTATTCATCCTGCCCTCCGTCTTTTGCGACAACAGGGCATTGCGTTCCGCCACAATGGCGACATAGTGCTCCAGCAGTTTGCGGTTATCGTTCTCCACCACGTTCTGCATCTCCTGCAGATAGGCCACCACCTTCCAGACCCCGGACATCGGCAGGGCATTCAACTGGTCAATCCACTGCGGATTGGCATAACTGCCGTAGGAAGTCATCCGCAACAGCCCGGCAGCCGAGGCCCCGTTTCCCGTCCCCGCCCAGGAAGAGCCGTTCCCGCTTCCGGTGTCATACAGGGAATTGCCGCCCACATACCCGCTGACGGTCGCGGGATGCCCGGTCCAGGTCCAGGTGCCCCCATGCGCGCGATAGTTGGCATACGCCTTCTGCACGTAGGACATCCAGGTGGCAGGCACCGTCGCCTGCGCGTGTCCTACCGCCCAGGCCGACCACACGCACGCCAGATTGCCGTTACAGGAGCTGTAGAAACCCGTATAGCCATTGGCCGCGGCGTTGATCTCCTGCTGCGCGTTCGTGGTTCCCCACATGGGATTGGTCAGCCCGTAGGAGGACGCCGTGGTATTGATCATCTGAAAGAGGCTCTTGGCCGAGTCGCAGACCGACCCACCCTGATAGGTGGTCGGATAACAGGCAGTTGAATATCCATTGAAATCCCGCCAGACCACTCCTGGTGCATCGATGCTGCCGGCAATCGCCAGCGCCTTCAGGTCTTCCGTCCCGTCTTCGTTGCCTACCTGCGCGGCCATCATCGCTGGCGGCAGGTTGTGCGCCGCCGCTGCACGGGCAATCTGTTGCCAGTAGATCGGCGTGATTCCCGCCCAGGCAGGCTTTCCGCCAGAAGAGGATGACGGCGGCGGTAGTGGCGCCGGAGGGGGAGTCTGCACGGTGCCCGACAGGGACGGCGCCGGTTTCGTCACCGCCGCCGTCGCCACGTTCTCGGGAACACCGGCCACCGTCGCGGCATTCTGCACAGCAGAACCGGGGACCGTGAACGTGTGCATCGAGGCCACCGTCCCCAATCCCGCCGCGGCAACCGACAGGGCGCCCGCATCGATGTTCCACTGTGCCTGGTACCGCTGCCCAGCGGCGGTGTCTCCCTGTGCCCGCGTCAACGGCTGCGGCGGCAGAGGGTTCAGCAGATCCTGTTCCACCGTTGCCTGATGCAGGCTGGCGCTGGCGTTGAACAGCGCGCTGGCGTTGTTCTGTTCCTGGGTGTACTCCGCAAGCTGATCGACCGATGCAGGCCCGGACAACTGCTGCGACGGCTCGTCCGTCACTGCATTCCCCGGCACCCAGCCATGGGCGCCGACAAAAGTGTTTCCGGCTGCCTGTGCGGATTGCGCCTGCACGGACTGCAGGTTGGCCGCCCCCATCTGCGCACCGCCACACCCCAGGGGAGAAGCTGCGGTGTCGTTCAGATACTGTTGCACGAACCGGGAAGCCAGCAGCTTTTTGTCTGCCATCACGCTTTCCTGCAAGATCTGATTTTTTTGCTGGACCTGCGCCGCCATCTGTTGCGTCTGTCCGGTATTGACCGCCTTTCCGGTCTGCAGGATGCCGGAAACCCCCAGATCACCGGCAAGGCTGCCCAGCGCACCGCTGATCGCGCTGCCAACGCTTTGTGCCGCGCTGGAAACCGACTGTCCCGCACTCTGCAACAGCCCCGAAGCTCCGGACAGGATACCCGCGCTGACATCCGGGGAAACCCCCCACAAGGCCAGCGCACAGGCGGCTGCCACCCGGGTTCGCCGCAACACGTCAATTCCCGGCGGCGGGCTGATTCGCCGCCTGCTGCATGGCCGCTGCCCGAAGATCGTTCATCTTCCCGTAGCCCTTCTGGACCTGGGCGCCCAGCATGGCTGCCTGCAGGGCAACCGCGTGCTCCAGAAACTGCTCTTCTTCCAGTTCCGCATGTAGTTGCCCGGACATCTCGATGGCATATTGCCGCAACATCCAGGCGTCCCCATGATTGGCCGTGCCGGCGCCACCCGTCGCATAGGAGCCCAGCAGATACCGGTAACTCATCGCATTCAGCAACCCGTTCTGGCTGATCTTCCCGTTCCGGTCTCCGGGCAGGGCGCCGGACAACCCCGCTTTCTGCCAGTACAGCTTCGCCAGGGTGTCATCCGTCTCTGGCAGGTTTTCCTTCGCGATCGCACCCAGCGTCACGGTAGACAGGGAGGACCGCGCATCCATCAGATGTTTCAGCGCGCGATACTGGCTCCCCGCTGCCGTGCTTTCCGCCGCCGCCGTAATCTTCTGTGGCACCACCGGCATCACGACATGCTGGATGTACGCGGAAATCGCCGAAGCCGTCGCCGCAGTGTCCCCCACCGGAATCAGGGAGGAGGCGGAAAGGGTCGGGGCGGACGCCTGCGCCAGGGACCGGACCACCTGCAAGGGGTCGGTTACCGGCTGTTCCGCAGACAGGGCGCTGGCGGTGATCTGCGCCGCCGAACTCTGTGCCGAAACCAGTCCGTTCAGGGTATCCCCGGCACCGCTCGCCTGCGTACATGCGGAAGCAGAAACGTTCTTCCCGCTCACCTGATCGATGTACTTTTGTCTGGCCTGGAATTTCAACAGTTCTTGCTTGCTTTTCACCAGCTCCTGCATCTTCTGGTTCAGCGTCTGCATCTCGCTGGACATCTGTTGCATCTGCCCGGTGTTAATCGCCTTGCCCACCTGTTCCACCGTGCTGTTCAGGTTGGACTCGAAATTCTGCAACTGTGATTCCGTGATGATGGGCTGCGTGGTATTGCACACCCCGTTCACCTGCCCACCTGGTCCCAGGGGGATCAGGTTGGAAGAAGATCCGCCAGGGAGGGAAAGCGCGAAACCGACTGGCGCCACCCCCATCGACAGCAACGCACCCAACAGAAGGATTTCAGCTTTTCCGGCGCGCATCAGGAACCCCCGTTCGCCTGCTGTTGCATCGCGCCACTGGCGGATGCCTGCACCTGCCGGACCAGAGGATCAACATCCCGGTTCGCATACTGCACGGCAGACAATCCTGCCAGATACTCCGCCATCACCATCTCCTGATAGTGTACCCGCAAGCCGATACCGCCCATCTGGAACAAATCCTTCAACACCCCGGAAGGCGTCTGCGCCTGTAGCTGGACATACCACTTCGGGCTTGCGTAGCGGGCCTGAATCGCGAGATCCAGCGCGCCATCCGGGCTGATATGGTTCCCGTCACTGCCCGGAGGAGGGGGAAGCCCGGACCCACCGGAGTTGGCCGTGTTCGTCTGGGCCTCCTGCAGCATCTCCTGCCACTGCTGCACGAATGCCTGCCCGTCAATCGTCGGCTGGTGCCACGCGGCGATCTGCGCCAGGGCATTCTGCGCCATACTGAGCCGGCTGTTGACCGCGTTCTGCTCCGCGCTCCACTGCCGTCCACCCGCCGTGCCCTTCTGTCCGGACGTCAACTGTACCGGCGGCAAGGGATTGGTCAGGTTGGCGATGGCCTGGGCGGACTGTTGCGAGGTCGGCATCGGCGCCCCGTCGCCGCCAGACGCAAAGATACTGGAAGCGCTGAAATCCGCGCCGCCCTCCTGTGCCAGGTTACGGATGGTTTTGGGACCATCGGTGTTGGACACGTTATACGACGCCAGGGCGCTGGACAGTCCGCCCGCCATCTGCTGGTTGGCCGCGATTCCTCCCGCCCATGCCTGCCGCCGCTGCATCTGGTCAGCGCAACTGGCGGAAGGATTGTTGGCACTGATGCTCACCTGTTGCCCGTTGGGCAGCGTCGTGGTCGTGGTCAGATTGACCCCGGATTGCTCCTGTGCCTGCACGGCTTCCTTCGTCAGAGTCAACTGCTGCATGGACTGCACCTGCTCGCGCAGCGCCTGGCTCTCTTCCTGTACCTGCGCGGTCATCTGTTGCATCTGCCCGGTATTCCATGCCTTACCGTCCTGCAGCAATGCCTGCACCACGCTGTTTTGCACCATGGACAGGTCTTGTGTGGTGGCGAATGGGGCGGCGATATCGGTACAGGAACCGCAACCGCCTCCGACCACGAATGAACCGGGCGGCAACGTGGAAGTGAAACTGTTCCCACCCAGCCCGATCGCCGCGGCGCTCCCCGATACCCCGGACAACGCCAGCAAAAGAAATGCCGATGACGCGGAGCCCCGCAGTTTCCAGGCGGCCCGTGGCGAGATTTTGGGAAAGGCGGAAAACACGGTATTCTATATCCTATGACGTAATCAGTTAGGGAGATGATAACGCAATGTCCACGACAAACGAAACAGAAGCTTCCGGGGACATTCTGGGGAAAGCGGCACTGGAACGGTTTTACCGGGAGCGCGATGGCGCCCTGCCATTTCTGATTGCCTGTCTGGAAGAACAGGAAGACTGGATTCTGGACAGCCGTGGCACTCCCATCGAAGGCATTCTGATCCGCGGGTTGAACGAACGCATGCAGGCCCGTCCTCCCGTGGACCGTGAACCGGAAGAAACCGCCATGGTACTGAACTATCTGCAGGCGGGACGCATGCTGCGCATCCTCGACTGGCTGGACCAGCGGGAAGAAAACACCATCACCCGCTGGCTGGAGAACCCGGACATCGACCCGGCTTTCCGCAACCGGTTGCAGCGGCTGCTGGGCATCCTGGCACGCGGCGCGCTGCTGCAGAAACTGTTTGACCCGGAAAGCAGCCGGGTTCTGGGCAAGGCCGTTGCCTTGCTGGAACGCAAGGATGGAGGTTTCCTGTGAAAAAAATCGTCGTTCTTTGTTGCGCGCTGGCGGCGACATCCCCCCTGGCGGCGTCGGCGGCAACGTCCAGCAATGGAAGCAGTTCCGGAGATGGCTGCCCTTCGGCGTCCGCCGAGCAGCAGATCGCCAACGAGATTGCGCAAAACGCACAGAGCACCATCCAGAGCATGGTGCCGCAGCCCGCGAATCTGCAATCGTCCACCTGTTTCTCCAACATCCTGAACATGGGGAGCAACATCGGGCTTTCCTTCCTGAACCCGTCGACCATCATCAACCAGCTGGAAAACCAGGCGTGCCAGGCGGCGCAGAATGCCCTGCAGTGGCCCGTCAGCCAGGCGGAGAACGCCATCAACAGCAATGGGCAACTCCCGGATGGCCTGGGCAGTGTCAACGTGGGGACCAACAATTCCGGCACGGTCAGCACTTCGACGAACAGCACCGGCGCGAACCTTCCCAGCATCAATACGGGAAACAGCACCCTGAACAACATCCTGAATTAAGGAGATATACCATGGCGCAACAATGGGGGTCAGCGGCGGAGAGCGCCGGGCAGGATCCGGAAAAACCAGCCTTTCGCCCGACGCCGGAGCAGGAGAACGTCATCGACCGGGTCAACCGGAGAGAGTCGGTCGCCATCCGCGCCTTCGCGGGAGCGGGGAAGACCTCGACACTCAAGGCGGCAGCCGAATCGGTCCTGCAGGAAAATCCCCGTCGCGGAATTCAATACTTCGCCTTCAACAAGGCCATGGCGCGAGAGGCGGAAGAAAAATTCCCGGCGGCAGTGCGGATATCCACCGCGCATGCGCTGGCCTACCGGTCGAGCGTGAACGGCAAGCCACTGGGCCGGACACTCAAATCCAGGCTGCTCACCGGAAAGGAACTGCGGGATGCGGTGCAAAAAAGTTTTCCCAAAGGCATCGGCGCCATCCGCAATCTGGGGTTGACGGAATATCATGCCGTCTCCGACGCCCTGGGAACGGTTCGGAACTTCTGTTATTCAGATGCCGAAACCGTGGAGATGCGGCATGTGCCCAGGGAACGCCGGGACATCCTGAAAGTCACCCAGGGCATCGACGTGGCCCGGCAATACGTCGGGTATGTGCATCATGTGGCGAAACAGATCTGGGAACGGCAGGCCAACCTGCAATCGGATTTTCCAGTCACGCACGACACCTACCTGAAGATCTGGGCGCTGCGGGGAGATTTCCGCAACTTCGACCTGGTGCTGTTCGACGAGGCGCAGGACGCCAATGCGGTGATGATCAGCGCGCTGAAGAAAATGGAACAGGCGGGCGCGCAGATCCTGCTGGTCGGCGACACCCACCAGAGCATCTATGGCTGGCGGGGCGCGGTGGACGCCATGGGCGAGTTCCCCCATTTCGCACAGGCGTACCTCACGGAATCCTTTCGCTTCGGGCAGAACATCGCGGACCACGCGCAACTGTTCCTGGACGCGGGCGGAGAAAGCAACCGCCTCGTCGGGCGCAACCCGAATCCCGGCATTTTCCTGGATGGCCCCCTGACGCCGGAAGCCGAACGACATTTCCCGGATGCCATTCTGTGCCGATCCAATGCCGGCGTCATCACCGCGGCGCTGACCCAGATCGAAGATGGCAACAAACCTTATGTGGAAGGCGGCGCGGACGAGGCGGCGAAACTGTTGATGGCCTTGCGCGACCTGTATTACTCCCGGAATGGTGACCGGCGCAAGATCTTTCACCCGGAAGTCTCCCTGTTCGACAGCTGGGCGGATCTGGAAGAGTTCGCGGAATCCAATGAAGGGGGAAGTTACAAACCCTTCGTGACCATCACCAAAAAGATGCTGGCGGAAGGCACGCTGGAAGGCGCCATCGATTCGCTGCGGAATGATACCGCCCAGAACCGCGCCGATGCGGATATCACCATCAGCACCGCGCACAAGGCCAAGGGCCTGGAATGGGACCATGTGCAGCTTGGCCCGGACTGGGAGAAATCCCATTTGCACGTCCCTTGCGATTATCTGGATGACCACGGCGACATGCAGCGCGCCTTCCGGGTCAATCAGGAGAACTACAAGTTGCTCTATGTGGCCGTGACACGGGCGAAACAGGCTATCGATTGCAGTGGTTTCTACGATATGTGGCAACAGCAGTACCAGGCCATCCAGGACTATCCGGTCACCCCGGAGATCGCCGAACGGGTGCGGGAGATGCAGGAGCAACAACAACTGGCCGCATTGCAGCCAGAGTGACAGAAAAGGACTTTCCTGATGAGCTTCGATATTTCCCTGATCCCGCAAAGCAACGACATCTCGGTCCATCTTCTCAGTCAGTTGCTTGGCAATGGCTGGTGGACATTCGTCTCGGGAAGCACGGCGCCATCCGGTCCGGGCTCGATCATCGCGCAACTGTTCCAGATCATCGACATTGCCCTGCTGATGTACGTCTCGGCGGTCATCGTCTATACCCAGATCATCGGCGGGATGCAGACCGCGCATGAAGGCGTGCCGCTGGGCAAGCGCTATCATAGCATCTGGTCCGTCATCCGTGGCCCCGCCGCCTGGTTTCTGCTCTTCCCGCTGCCCTGGGCCAAGGGCTTCGCGATGATCCAGGTGATCCTGCTCACGGCGACCTACTGGGGCATCGGGGTCGCCGATGACGTGTGGAGCGCCTTCGTGCAGGATGTGCCGAAGTATGCGGGGACGCTGATTCCGTATCAGGGGGAAACGCAAAAGAAAATCGCATTCATGGAGCAAGCGCTGATTACAGCGACCGCATGGGACTATCTGATAGAGCACTCCCATGGAGCCTACAAACTGGGAACCTACTGGACCGGGGGCAACAGCTCCGGGGAACAGGTCTGGGGGATGGTGCCGTCCGGCAATCAGACCGCGGGAGGGATTCAGGGGCAGTTCGGCACCATTGCCGTTCACTGCTCTTCCGGCATGACGGCTCCGGGAAGTCCGAATTTTCCGAATCTCGGCATTGGTTCACTGCTGAGTCAGGTCGCTGACCCGATTTTTAACACCATTGGCAATGCCACCGGACAACTGTCCACCGGTTCCGCGACGCCCGACAGCGCGCAAAACAATCCCGTTTGCGTGCAGCAGATCAATGCCATCAGCAATGCCCTGTTCCCACTTGCGGGAAGCTCCGCCTCATTGAGCGGAATCGCGTCCAAAATCAACCAGGCCAACGCCAGCAGCAATGGGGCGATGCCCTCCACGTCCGATCTGAATGCCGTGATTGGAAACTATCTGACGGATGAAAAGGAAATTTATGACGAAATCAACAGCAATTATACCGCGCAACAGAAAAGTGCTCTGACCGCATTTGCAAATGAGGCTTCGAGTCTGGGATGGGCCAGCTCTTCCTTTTACTGGTGGACACTGGAAAATATCAACGCGCAGTCGCAGGCGCAGATGACCGGTGTGGACGCAACGGTCATCCTGCCCAACGCGGGGGCGATGTCGGGACAGGTTGGCGCCTATTACAAGCCCTATCTGGCCGCAATCGAAGGATACATCCTGCAATATAACCACGACCTGAATGCGCAGAAGGACACATTGAAGAACGCTACCGCTGCTGCGGTCATCGGCAACTCCGGAAGCTCTGGGGAAACCTGGGCAGGGAAAATGCTGGCTCAGGTGCCACCACTGTTCGCCTCCGGTGATCCGTTGGCGAATGTTGCCGCTTTTGGCAGGATGATCAAACAGGCAGGGGAAGATGTCGCCTTTGCCGACGCCGCGGTGAAAACTGTCAGCGGCGCCGTCAGCGGCGGTACGGGCGGGATACTGGGCGGGAAAGGTGGCGGCGCGTTGTCGACGTCGAAAATCATCGCGCCGATCATGGGCCTTGGGGGTGGCGCCATGGGCGCCCTGAAAGCCGTCGGCTCTTTTGCGGTACCTGCAGCCGTCATGATGATCATCGAAGGCGCGATACTGCAATATGTGTTTCCGGCCATGCCCGGCATCATCATGATTACCGCGATTATCGGCTGGCTGTTCCTCGTGCTGGAGATGGTCGTGGCATCGGTTCTCTGGGCCGCTGCGCACGTCTATGCCGAAGGAGAGGGCTTCGCCCCGCAGCAGGCACAATATGGCTATTCCGTGGTCATCGGCATCCTCATGCGGCCATTGCTGTTGACCGTGGGCTTCATCTTCGCGTTCTTCGTGATGGACATTGGTGGCTGGTTCGTCGGCATGGCGCTACAGGTGTTCCTTGCCGGTATGGGCAGCTACCACATCGGCATCATCGGGCTCATTTCCATGATCGGCGTCATCATCGCGATGATGTTCCTGTTCATCAAGACCGTGATGAAACTCATCACGCATCTGGCGGACCACGCGCCACAATGGATCGGTGGGCACTCCGGGCAAAGCCTGGGGATGGATGAGGCGCAGAATACCGCAAGCCGGGCAGGCAGCGGCGTCAAGGAGTATGGCATGTACGCGGGCAACCGCATGGCGGACACCTATAAAGGGGCGGTGGAAGGATCCGGTGCGGTGAAAGGCGGAAAATCGGCGAAAGCTGAGGACGAAAAGAAAGAGGGCGGGGAGAAGACAGTGAGCACGGAAACGATAAACTCGGGCCGTGCGACGGATACGGGGAATGGGGGAGGGAAGAAAAAAGAGTCTACCGACGAATAAAGAAACGTCCAACGAAAAACGGAGGCGCTTGCCTCCGTTTTTTACGCCCAGGAATACCTTACTTTTCCAGGACAAAACCTTTCGTCTTCATGTCCGCATCGATTTCCGCAGATTTCCGATCAAGAAAATCGTTCAACTCTTTTTCAACACTTTGAACTGCTTCGCGCTTATGCTGCTCGGCATAGACTTCTTGCTCGGTCATGCCGCGATCCACCAGCATCATCTTGCGCAGTGTGGCCGTCTTCTGCCAGACCTCACGCTCTTGCCGCTCACGGAGGAAGCGTTCCGTCACCTTGTCCCGCTGCGCCGCAACGGCTTTCAGGGCGATGTTCTTATCGTCGATGATCCTGTTCAGGGTCTCGATCGTGCTATCCTTGCTGCGCAGCTTGATGTTGGCGACGTTCCGCGCACTCGCCGCGCGCTGGTTCCCGACATCTTCTCCCAACAGATAACTGACCATGTCCATGCTTCGTTCCTCCCTGTTGCAGAAACCTCAACTAACGTCATGTTACCACAAATACCGGCAGTCTGTCAATGGCTGCCGGATTTATAGCTTCTCTGCAAGGATAGCATGGAAGGCGGGACAATGCCGAAGGAGAGGGCTTCGCCCCGCAGCAGGCGCAGTATGGCTATGCCGTGGTGATCGGCATCCTCATGCGTCCACTGCTCCTGACCGTAGGATTTATCTTCGCGTTCTTCGTGCTGGACATTGCCGGCTGGTTCGTTGGACAGGCGCTACAGGTATTTCTCGCCGGCATGGGAAGTTACCATATCGGCATCATCGGACTCATTTCCCTCCGCCTTTCGCCTTGTATGCTTGAAGCGTAGGGGGGATGACAAGGCAAGTCAAGTATATAATTCCCCTTTTTTTTACGCCGTTCGGGAAAGTTTCCCGCGCAATGGATCAGTGCAGAAACAGGTTGCCGGCATCCGCGGACATCTCGTCTGATGAAGGCTCAACGGGTTCGGGCAACGGCAACCCCTTGTGTTTGGCAAAGCGGCGCAGTCGTCCGCTGGCCGTATCCGGCACCCTGTCCTTTTGGTCCAGATCGTCCAGAAACCCGTCAAAATCGCTTTCAGACCCTGGCGCCTGTTGCAAAGGCCAACTGTCCCGCAGGATGGCAGGCAGGGCAGGTGAATCTTTTCCGAAGTCCGGAACGGTCAGGTAAACACGCTCCCCCTCCTGCCGCATCGACGATGCCCCCGCCACCAGAACTACACGTTTCTTTCCGTCTTCCGTATCCTGTACGAGAGGCGTGAATCCTTGCGCCATTTTTTGCGGATCGGTGGTGACATTGGGCAGCATCCACTCCGGCAACAGCCGCAGTCCTTCCACCTCCCCAGGGCCTTGGTGCAGGGACATCGGGCGTCCCAGCAGTACCCTGCGGGGATCGTCGTTCCCGTAATGGGGGAGTCCGTTTTCGATGTACTCCAATTCTGCTTTCATACCGTAACAGATGACCTGATCCGTGATGGTCAGCAGCCTGGACATCTCCGCCATGCTGTGTAGCGTTGCACTGGCCCAGTGTTCCGTGTCGTCAACCTCGTACATGCCATCACTGGCTGCCATACGCACGCCTTCCACGACCCCCGCCAGCTTGTGCAAGGACAAAACCGCACAAGTCAAGTATGTAATTCCCAAATATTGCGCATCGAGAACGCGCCACGCGAGCGTCCGCGCGGGTCCGGCAACCACACCCGCGTTACTCCACCGTTTATGGCCGGGAGGGACAGGGAGGGCGTCTCCGTGTCCCGCAAGAGACCCAAGAAGGTGTCCAAACCCATTATCTTTTGTGGAGAGGACTCCTGGGACGTTTTCCCAAACGATAAATCGAGGCTGTATTGCATGGATAATCTCCGCATAAATCATAAGGCCATGCCGGAGGCTTCGCCGTAGACGTGCTGGTTTCCGGCATTTCTGGGCGCTCCGGCGACCCGCGCCCCGCTCTTGCGAATACCCGATTGCGCGTCCAGCATCCGTGCCGCCGCCTCGTCCAGCATCACGTTGGCGGGCCAGCGACCGGAATCCGGGGTGTTGAACGGCGTTTCGCTTTTGCCCGCCCAGGCTCCATTTCCCGACGTGCGCCCGTAATTGTGATGCGGCGGTTCACCCTGAATCCGGCACCCGTCGATATTCAGCGCCCCGCAGCCCCACTTCAGGGCATTCGCGGCATACGTCTTTTCGCCGGGCTTGCGACAGAGCAAGACAGGCTCATAGGCGGGTTTCAGTGCTGTCCCGCAGCCCTCCCATCGCAGGCCAGAACCGCCCTTCATCTTGTCGATGTGTGCCGCGACATTGGTGGATTTTGGAAAGCCGCTGCCATACAGATACATCAGTGTATCCACCAGAATGAATCCCGCGTCTTCCAGTGCCACCGCCAGCCGGTGAAAAGTCCTGCTACCGCCGAACGCCATGAGATACGCGCCGGGCTTCATCACCCGCAGGACGGACTCCCAGGTCTCCGGGCGGAAAGCCACGTCGCCGCCGTCCCAGGTCTGGCCCATGAAGCCTTTGTCGGTGCCCACGCGATGCCGTCCATACGGTGTCGTACCACCGTCTCCCGGTTGTCCGTAGCACTTTCTGGCAGACCCGCCCCGCGAGTTCTGCGTCAAGTGATACGGCGGGTCGCAGAGCGCGGCGTCGAAATGGTTGTCAGGCAGCGTCGGCAGAATGGATAACAGATCACCGACATGAATATCGTGGCTCGACACTGCCATCAAAAAAGCTCCATTTGTTGAGTTGGTTGTAAATGATCCGGTTCCAACCCACGAAGCCGCACATCGCCGGACTTTGCGCCTCGGCGTTGCTTCGCGCCCCGCTGGGGTTTCGCCGGCTGATGCAGGCGGGCCTCCGCCAGAGGCACATAGTCCGGATTGGCTTCGATGATCTCCCAATCCCGGCCCAGGGCCTTCGCCACCATTGCCACGGTGCCGGATCCGCCGAACGGGTCCAGCACCGTGGCCGGAACCGGATCATGGGACGGGCAGCCGCATCCGGCTCTCCACCCCACAGTACGCAAGGCAGCGGTTCTGGGCGTTTCTCCGACTTCCGACAGATGTTTCCTCGCATCGCGTGACTTGCCCTTGTGAAAAGTGGACCCGCAATAGGAATCCGGCACCTCTCCCGGAGCACAACACTCCCGCACCACCTCGCGCACCCAGGGCTTCCCGCAATGGGGACAGACGCCCGCTTCCGATGTGCCCGCCCGGATGCACGGTTCCACCAAATCCGGCGGCATGACGGCGAAGTGGGCGCCCTTGTAGGGTTTGGTGGAAATGGTCCAGACGTCGCGTTTGTTGCGCCCCGCCGGGTGCAGGGCATGCGACAGGTCGGTTGCGATTGTCTGTCCACCGGGTCCGTCGCTCCATTTGTGCTTCGCGGCGCGTCCACGCCCGATCCGGGCCACGGACTCCGCGGCGTGCGGCTCCCGGATCGCGAGGTGATCGTAGAAATACCGCGCAGACGGCGTGAGCAAGAAAACCATCTCGTGGGAACGGGTCGGGCGGTCGGTGACCGATTCCGGCATGGCGTTCCCCTTCATCCACACGATATCCGACCGCAGCCACCAGCCGTCCGCCTGCAGGGCGAATGCAACCCGCCACGGAATCCCCATCAGATCTTTGGGTTTGATGCCGGGCTGGTCGCGGGGACGCAAAACCACACTACGCCTGGCGAGCAGTTTTTTGTCGATGTCTCTTCTGGTCCCATGGTTGCCGGCGGCGTAGCTGTCCCCCAGGTTCAACCATAAGATGCCATCCGGGCGCAGCACCCGGCGCAATTCCCGGAAGACCTGCACCAGATGCCCGATGTAGAGTTCCGGCGACGGCTCCAGTCCCAGGCACCCGCGCCATGCCCCGCACTTTCGGCAAAACTGGCCGTGCGCGTGCTTCTGGTCACCCCAATCGTGCTCGCACTCCCGGTACGCTTCCGGGCTCGCACCCTGCAAAGGGTCCGCGTGTGCGGGAACGGACATCTCCGGCATCCCGGCCATGGGCGCGTACCACACCGGCTCCCAGATCACCGGCTCTAATCCGTAGTCGCGTAGCCCGTAATACGGCGGACTGGTGACCGCGCAATGCACGGCATGATCCGGCATTTCGCGGAGGCGATCGATGGCGTGTCCGATACGGATCATTCGCGCCAACCATTGCCTGATGAATACAGGAGCGCGCAGGTTCTGAATGCGTCATCCAACGATGAAGCGAAAATGTGGCGGGTGGACCCGGGTCGCAAGCCCAGAACGCCGACAGGAAGATTCTGGAGGGATCCGCGCTGTTTGGCGACCAGCAACAGGATGCTGAGACCTTGGTCAACAAGATTGCAGAGTTCTTTCCCTTTCTTGCCGTAAACGGCACACAAGGTGTCGTCGCGGATGAGCCGGTGCGCCTCGATCCCCCCAACCGCATCCCCTTGCGCAAGGGCGCCCACGAAAAACTGGTCCAGCGCTCCGGCGACTGGCTCCAGAACGACAGGGCAGACATGGGTGTTAGGCGGATTTTTCATCAATTTTCCTCTCTTATGGGCGGTGAGATGTCGCTCTTTATCCTGATGTGAATCTGTGATTTGCAGTTATTGTGCAATGCTTTGAGCTCATAGACGGTTCCTGCAATAAAGCATGAAAATGCGGCGAGCAAAGCCACTATAAATTGCAGAGTAAATTTAAGTGCTCTGAACATTTCTGATTCCTTTGCGTTAGCTTACACCGGCTTTCCTCTTGGGTGCGCTCGCTGTAAACGGGCATCCACTGAAAAGATGCACTTCTGGAGAGAGGAGGTAAGAAATGGCTGTCATTGCCCTGCTCTCGCCCAGTCCTTTTCAAATTGCGCCTGCAACGTGGCAATATCAGACCCGTTTAGCACCAGGCCCATCTCCCGATTCGACTCCAGACTCGTTTCCGTGAAGTTCTCGCTGCCCACAAAAGCCAACTGATTGCCGACAATCATTTTGGCGTGCATGTAGATCGGCTTCTTTGGCAGGAACCGAACTTGACAACCGTGGCTGCGCAGAAATTCCACGTCCTGTTTGTCCTTCGCGTTGATGCTGGCCGGCAGGATCAGCCGAAGATCCGCGCCCTTCGCCGCCAGGGCATCGAGGATCGGACGGTACGGCCCAAGCTCTTCCGACTCGACACCAACGGGTCCGGGCTGGTTGATGACCTGGAGCATCTGTCCGGCTGAACTCCCAGGAGAAAGGACGAGAACCCGATGAGCAGAGGCGGGTGCTCTCCGGTTGTTCCAGTCGGCATTGAATACTGCGTTTGCCGCCGCAACCACGGCAGGATTTTGGGTGACATAGAGGTACTCCCGGTTCTTGTGGAAGGCCGACCAATCCATATTGGCGGTGCCGATCTCACACTCGTAGTCGTTGCAGGCGTACTTCGCATGATAAAAGGCGTACCGGTCGCCGTGACTGGTGAAGCGGGCAGGCGCCAGATGCAGGGTGGCGCCCGTCGCCTCGATCTTCCGCTCTTCCTTCTGGACTTGCCACGGCTTCATGCCGTAGGGCTTGCCCTCGATAATGACACGGACGTCCACACCCCGCGCATGGGCGGCACGCAAGGCCGACAGGATGGGCCGGTCAGACAGGTAATAGACGCCGACGGACACCTCACGTCGGGCTTGCTGGATGACCTGGATGATCGGCGCGGGGCCAGCTTGCGGTTCGATAGACAGCATGATTACTTCTCCCTGGGCATTGTGGGCTTCGGCCATTTTTGCCTACGCACACGCAGTTCGATGTCAGCGCCGCAGTGTTTGCACAGCCCCGTTGTCTTGGCACAATTCAGACAGAGAGCATCGGTATTCGTACTGCCATAGGTTTGCTCCTCCCCGCAACACATGCACGGCTCTACGGTGATGGCGTGCCCACCTATGCGGCTGCCGTAGTAACACATCCGGCACAAACAGGATTGCACCCGATTGTGCTTCTCCGGGTCATGCTCCAGCTTCAATATGCGTTCTGGGTCGCAACGAAGCATTCTCTGCAGGTTTTCGGCGTCCTGTTTCTTTGTGTAAACCGATGAAATCATAATATTTCTCCTCAAGTGTGCCGCCCCGTTAAAGGCCGAGCGGCAATGCGTTTACAAAATGACTAACTCCGCGCCACTTTCACCCGATAACCGCCCATTGGAATCACCGTCGATTGTCCATGGGCTAAATGCACCATTTCGTTCTTCTGCATAACACTTTTCAGAGCTAACTTGCAGACTCGATTTCTGATTCCATCGCCTTGAATTCAGATACCGAAGACCTAATCGCATCCCTTAACAAGTCGCTTGACTCATTTTTGATCTTCTCCGTAACAACCGGCCCAGGCTTATTGAAATTGTTTGGATTGAAAACATACATTGCCCGAGCGATTGAATCGCCCAGACCAGAAGCTGAACTGGTGTCAACAGTGCCATTACTAAATTGCGTAAACCACCCAGCAGCAACACGTTTAAGATCGAAAACCTCATGCCTCGACAGCTTGCTATATATATCAGCGATAACGTCTGCGCTTTCAGGATACATATCCATTGCGACAATCGCACAAAGCCGAATCGGAGCAGTGGTAAAATACTTGCTGGCTGATGGCGCATTCAAAAGAAGAGACTCAATATCTTCACGCAACGCCTCATAATATGGCAACATGCGTGCAAACGACGGCTTTGAATCGGATTCGCACATCCGTACAGCTATACGAACAATGGCCGCTGCGGATGGCGATGTTCTCAACACATCATAAGGACTGCGGCGCTCTCCTTGATCAATTACATTGAACGCTCTCGGATCAACGTTCTCGAACAGTAACATCGGAACACTAACACCAGACTTCAAAACGGCTTTCAACCTGTGTTGGCCGTCTATCAGTATCCCATTCTTATCAACAGCGATCCCTTGATGTGTGTATATCCATTCACCGTTTCTCATGGAACGAGAAAGGTTTTTAACAGAAGTGTTACGAATTTTTCTGTTATCAACATTGTATTCCAAGAGGTTTCCCGCCACCTCAGGCGTCACCAGTATTGTCCTGCACTTTATTTCATCAATTTTAATGCCATTAGCAACCATAAATCACCTTCCTTTTGCCGTGTGCCGCCCAGTCCAATTCTGGGCGGCGTTTGCGTCATGCCGACCGCAGGTCATGCCGACTGCAAGTCGTCACCCAAACCGATACATCAACCCCACGCCCATGACCGGCCACCACTGATAACCGCTGATCTTGCTGTTCAGGCTGGCCTGCTCGGACTGCACGTCGCCGGCCAACTGCGGATTGGCGGCGGCGCCCGTGGCCGTGAGGCTCACGTTGGGAGCGCCCTCGTAGATCGCCCCGACATTGGCGGTAAGGGTCAACCGCCCACCGTCCATGGGATCACCCCAGCCGATACCGACATAAGGCGCCGCGCCGTTGAAGTGGGTCTTGCCGGTCAGACTGCCCACCTGGCTTGCCGTATACGTGTGACCATTGAGCGTATAGGTGCCACCGGTCGGAGTGCCCGTCACGCTGAAACGGTTCTGATTGATGAACAGGCCCGCCGTAAGGTTGAAGTTGCCCTGGAAGGGGAACCAACTCACCGTGATGGGCTCACCCTGCAGGTTGACCCCGGCACTGTAGCGAACATTGTTGGTATGGAGGCTGTCGTGCAGATGCAGGTAGTCAAAGCCCACATTGAGGTTCAGCGTCTTGGGAATGATGGCCGTACTGCCCTGGATGCCAACGCCTTCGGTGCCGACGCCAAGGCCCGCGGCGAAACCATGAAAGGGAAGGGGAGAAGCCTCTGCGACGCAAGCGGAAAAGGTCAGAAGGGAAGACACGGCAACAGCGATGGAAATGCGGGAAAAGTTCAACTCGATCACCCTATGTAAACGATAGAGAGTATAAGATAGCGTTAGTAATGGTCCGTGTCAACATCGCCAGGCATGCGCCTGATCTGCCCACCGGGCGTGTGTAAGCGGTCGCTGAACGACGTTCTTCCCTTTTGATGCTGGATTTTCGACCATGCTCTCATCTTTTAGAGGCAAGGATGCTGGGATCATGGATAACCAAAGGGAAACTGCCGTTTCAGAACGGGCCTGGGGGTGGCAGCAACGGGTGCGTGCGCAGGAAGAATCCGGGCTTTCTGTCCGCCAATTCTGCGAGCAGCAGGGTTTGTCCCTGCCGCAGTTCTATTATTGGCGGCGACGTCTGCGGGAGAGTACCCCTGCACCGGGTGCGACGGATTCCGCAGACCTGACCTCCGCCTTCGTTGAATTGGGGTTGGCCGGGCTGTGTCCACCCAAAGACCCGGTGGCTCCCCTGGAAATTCGCCTGGATCTGGGAGGTGGCTGTGTACTTTCGATCCGGCGGGGGTGAACGATGTTCTTTCCCGAGGGGCGGATTCGAGTCTTTATTTGCCGGGTACCGGTGGATATGCGCAAGTCTTTCGATGGCCTTTCTGCCTTGGTGCGCCCGACCTTCGCGCAAGATCCTCTATCCAGCCACTGCTTCGTCTTCGTTAACCGCAGGGCTACACAGATGCGGGTGCTGTATTGGGATCGAACGGGGTACAGTCTCTGGGCCAAGCGACTGGAACGGGGGCGATTCTGGGACTGGCGTACGCCACCGGCATCGGAGTTGGATTGGACACAACTGAAGCTCCTGCTAGAGGGTATCGAAGTGGGTCGGCAGCGTCACCGATATCATCGGCAAGCATCAGAAAACCTTGCAGAAATAGCCGGATAGTGCTATGATTTTGCAATGGAAATGGCAGAAATCCCAGTCCCGAGAACCTATCCCGAAGCCCTCGCCGCCTGGCAGCTTCAGGTGCAGATCAATGCCGAAATCCAAACCAAACTCCAGGCCCTGCAGCAACAACTCGATTGGTTCCGACGCCAGCTTTTCGGCCAGAAAAGCGAACGGCGGGTTCCCCCGCCTCCTGTAGAGCAGCTCAGTCTCGGCCAGGAGTTTGCAACGACCGAAGAAACACCCGCTCCCGCCCGATCCGTTGCTGCCCACAGCCGAGCCCATGCCAGGCGGCCAGAAGATCGGGCCGAATCCCTGTCCTTCTTCGACAAGAGCCGGACTCCCGTCGAAGTCATCGCCCTCCCGGCTCCCGAGATCGCAGGTCTCGATCCCAGCGCCTACGAGATCATCGATACCAAGATCAGCTATCGCTTGGCCCAGCGCCCCGGGAGCTATGTCGTCCTCCAGTACGAGCGCCCCGTGGTCAAGTTGCGGGAGACGGGGACACTGCACACGGCTCCCGCACCCATCAGCGTCCTGGAGGGGAGCCGGGCAGATGTCAGCCTGATCGCCGGTGTGCTCCTCGACAAGTTCGTTTACCATCTGCCCCTCTATCGGCAACACCAGCGGATGGCCGCCGAGGGACTGCGGGTCAGTCGCTCCTGGCTCACCGGCATCGTGCAGGAGGCCATCTTTCTCCTGTCGCCGATCTATGAGGCCCAGTTCGAGAGCATTCGCCAATCTCGCGTGCTGACCATGGACGAGACCCCCATCAAGGCGGGCCGCCGGGAACAGGGCAAGATGCACCAAGGGTACTTCTGGCCCGTCTTTGGCGATGCCCAGGAGATCTGCTTTCCCTATGCCGAAAGCCGCGGCACGATCCATATCCGGGAACTATTGGGCCCGCTGTCCGCAGGTACCGTACTGCTGAGCGATGGCTATGCCGCCTATACCCGTTTCCAGAAAGAAACGGAGGGGCTGATCCATGCCCAGTGCTGGGCTCATAGCCGGCGGGAGTTCGTGCGCGCCGAGGCCCATGCTCCCGAAGCGGTGGCCGAGGCTCTGGAGCAGATCCGAGAGTTCTACCGCGTCGAAGAGGAGATCCGCAGCCAAGGATTGGGCGGCGAGGCCAAGCGCAGGTATCGCTATACCCATAGCCGCCCCCGGGTGGCCCAGTTCTTCCGCTGGGTAGAAAGGCAGTTGACGGACAGCGCCTTCCTGCCCAGCAATCCCTTCACCAAGGCCCTGGGGTATGTCCACAGCCGCAAGGGACCACTGCAGCTCTTCCTGGAAGAGCCCGACGTCCCCATCGACACCAACCACATCGAGCGCCAGATTCGGCCCATTCCTTTGGGCAGAAAAAACTGGCTCTTCTGTTGGACCGAACTCGGCGCCCAGCACCTGGGCATCATCCAGAGTCTGCTCAGTACCTGCCGACTGCAGGAGATCGATCCCTACGACTATCTCGTGGACGTCTTGCAGCGAGTCAGTCGGCACCCGGCCAAAGACGTAGCGCAGCTCACTCCGCGACTTTGGAAAGAGCGCTTCGCGGATCATCCCCTCCGCTCTGACCTGTATCGCAGCCAGCAGCGTCACTAAGCCAGGCCACGCGGCACCGAGTCCAGATGTCAGCATCCGCTCCCACGGGCGCCGAAGGGACAAACTCTCCATGACCCTACTTTCTCCCCAACGAGAAGGCCATGATTGGCAATTATATCTCGATTGGGAAGAACGCCGCACAGAGAACGCTTACCGCATACAGGAGTGGTGGCGCTGCCCGACCATCGGCCGTCCGCATCAACGGACTGGGGCAGCGCGCACTACCCGCCCAGATTTCCGTTTTGGGCGCGAAGTCGGCAAAGTTCAGGCTGTGCAGGATGGGCCGGCGGATGTTTTCGTACAGGTGCCCGGGCAGACTACCCAACAGGGCTTCCACCGTGTTGACGGTTTCGAGGTAGGCCACATACCCGGCATTATCGAAGAAGTTCTTGACGATCTTGACCCGCTCCGTGAGGAGATCTTCGTCCTGCCCACGCAAGACCACGGTCAGCGTGAAAAAGCCAAACTTCACCGCACCCTCCCGTGCCTCGTTGACGCCCTGCCTGGCGTCCAGCGCGAGGTTGGTGGCGTGATCGTCCGCCGCCAACTCGCTTGGCGCTTCACCGGAGAGCTTTTCGCCTATATGTGCCTTGAGGCTCGTGCGACTGCCAAACCACTTGCTGCGAATCTTGCTCATGTCCTGCACGGCGTCCGCCTGATCCAGAGGCAAGAACCGAATGGTGTAGCGCAGCGGAAAGGGCATGGAATGCAGGTGCTCCAGCATTTCCGGGTAGGTTTCGTTCGGGTACCCCACCGCCGTCACTACCCGGATGTCTTCTCCGTCGATGGAAGGCTCCAGCCCGCCCACAAAATCGTGATGGCCCACCAGGGCATCCAGATAGGCGGGGATGCGCGGCGCGTTGATTCGGTGCTTCTGGCCGGTCAGGCATTCATGCACATGGGTCAACAGCCCATCCGCATCCAGAGCCCGGACCCGGTAGTTGCGCCGGAAGATGCCCAGGATCACATCCATCGGCTGCCGGAAGCGGGCCATCAGATCCGAGAAACGGTCTTTTTCTGAATCCTGTTCCAGGCGCCCGGCCTTCTTTTTCACCAGGCCCTGACCAATGGCCGCTTCGGCGTCCGTGGGAATGCGCCAGGTCAGCACATAGTAGTAGCGACTGGTGAAATGGTGTGATTCGCCACCATACTGGGCGCGTCGCTCCAGGTCGATCAGCGACGCGACGGGAGAGCGGAAAGCGTTGTCCGCTTCCGGGATATATCCCTCAGCCGGCTCCCGGATGGCCGTCACATGCACACACCAATCGGTGCCCAAACGGGCCAGTCCGTTGTTCCAGGCAGCGGAAAGCGCGTCGAGATCATCAGCAGAAAGGCTCTCCAGGTCTGGCCCTCCATAGGAGAATCCCGCCATAACCGACCCGTCCTTCTGCAGTGCCACCGCCATCTCGCCAACATCCGTGGTCCAGTTATCCACCAGAAAGGCGATATTCAACAGGTCCGGCAGGCCCTGGGCCTTGTCGCGGTATTCCTTGAGATTGATCACTTGGCCTTGCCTCCCATGAGTTTTGCCAGAATCTTCATTACGCCACCCGTTGCCGCACTCTGGGTTTGCTCTTTGGGGGCGCGATACCGTACCGGGGCATACGCGCTTGCCCGTCCGGGATAAAAGGTTTGCTGGCTCCAGTGCCTGCGCACCACCCCCAGAGATTGCGGGTCCTTTTTGGCGAGCGACCGCAGAAAGGTCTGGCCGACCGCGCCGACCACCAGGCCCACCGGGATGTACCAAAGGGAAATCAGAATGGGTATAGACAAACACAGGAACCACAAAGCAAAGGTCGCTTCCCGTTCACCCCCCGCGACCAGCATGGGCCGCACTAATGCCTGGTGAATGGGCAGGCGGCGAGAAGTCGCCGCCATGGCTTACAGCCCCACGACGTGCAGGGCGTGGGAAGCCATCAACCCCATCACGCTGGCATGGCCCATGGTGGCGCCGCCAGTGATGCTGGTGGCGAGGCTTTGGGCGTTCGCCATCGCAATACCACCGACCGTAGCGCCCAGCCCGATCATCATTGCCTTCTTGTGCTCACCGCCATGCCACCAGGCCAACGCCATCGAGGTCACGCCACCCGCCGCCACCAGACCGCCCATGTCCTGCATACCCGTCAGGACCGTATTCATCTGCCCGGTGATCGGGGCAAAGACCCCGCCGGATGTAGACGCGAATACCAGACCTGGGGCGGCCGCCAGGGTGGCACCCACAACCCACTTCTTGAGAGAACGGCGCAGCTTCATCAGAATACTCCTTTGCAAAGGTATCACTGCGTCCGGGTATAGATCGGTGGAGGTCTGGTATACCCTAAGTGGGGCATGGGAGAATCGCCGTGCGGAGCCAAGCCGATTCGCGCGTCCTTAATTCTTGCGCGACCGGCGCAAGCGCCGCTGGCCGGTTCACAGGCCACAAGCCGTCCTGGTCAGGAGCGTCCCGTCACGCCCTCGACGGGGCGCTGTGGCACACTCACATCTACCGTGAGTGACGGCAGCCATGCGGCACTGCGCGCGCCTGCACTCCCAGCTTGCGGGGTCACTGCGAGCGGATGCAGTACACCACGCTACCTACTGGGGAAATCTCCAGGCTCGCCGCGTGGGAGCGCGAGGCTTTCTTGCTTTGCCCTCTGCTGTTTGCTATAAGATTACCTATGATTCCCAAAGAAAAAGCTTCCGAAATCGTTGAACATCTGCAAGAGGCTTTGCGGGTTGGCATTGATGAATTTTCGCTTCGGCGAATGGAGAATGAAGCGAGGACGTTGCTGGACATCGACCAGATTATGTCGAGGGTCGCCTTGGGTCTTGCATCGGCTTTGCGTAAAGACGAGGCGGGGGTTCATCACCACTTTCAGTTAGCGGTATCAGCATCCTCTGGAGAAGCCAGCATTTTGGGAATGTGGTGTGGGGCTCTTCAGTATTTAGGGGCGTTTGCGGAGGCTCATGCCATTATTCAGAATCAGGTAAAAAAGCATCCTGAAAACGCCGGGATAGCATTCATTGCCATGCAGCTGGCCATACGCCTTACGCGCATCAGAGAGGCAGTACAATACCTTGCGCTTGCCCAAAAATCCGGATTAGACAATCGTGACATAACAATTGTTCAGAGGCTTGTTGATAACGGTGTTATTAAGAAACTCGACAAGATTCATGTCACAGATGAGCAGTTGCAATGCGCTACCGTTGTGTTTTTGGAAACATTGATCAATTTTCGGCTAATGCCAGACTTGATTAGTATTGAAGCGTCTGATGATCCGGATGATGTTTCACTCCCGATACTGACGTATCGCATTACGATGGCCGGAGGGCCGGAAACTATCGCAGACGCAATTTGTGACACGATTGTCAAACTCAATTCCGAACCAGAGATTCGGGAAGATATTTTTTCAGTTATCATGTACACGGTGGAGCATGTCAATCACGCCTGATGACTTGATAGGATTGGCAAGGGAACTGGAAAAGTCTAATCGTCAGCCACCCCTTCCTAAGAGCAACCGGGACGTGCGGGATTTTCTGGCGCTTGATCCGCAGCGCCTGGCGCGGATTACCGCTCAGGCAAAAGCCCCGCTGAAAGATGCCGCAGCCGTGAACAGCACCCGCTGGGCGCTCTGGCGGGGATTGAAGGCTACCGGCCTCAACGTGGGGGTCGGTACCGGCGCTCGAACGAAGTGGAATCGCAAGCGGTTTAGCATCCCCAAGGCGCACAGCCTGGACGCGGCTTGTGTGGGCCGGCTGGATGCCGTACAGGGCTGGCAACAGCCGGTGCTATCCATCAAGGCTACCGGTCGTGGCAGCTACCAGCGCACGCGCCTCTCAAAGCACGGTTTTCCGCGCGGCTATTTGACCCGGCAGAAGCAGCACTTTGGGTTTCAGACCGGGGATATGGTCAAAGCCTTCGTTACCACGGGCAAGAAGACGGGGACCTATCTGGGTCGCGTCGCTGTTCGTGCCAGCGGCAGTTTTAATATCCAGTCCGCGACAGGGCTGATTCAAGGCGTTCATCACCGCTTCTGCACGTTGGTTCAGCGTGCAGACGGCTATGGATATGCGTTCACCAAGATAGCCAACACCCAAGGAGATGCGGGATCAGGGGCGGCTTGCGCCGCCGCGCTATCCCTCCCCGGCCTGAACGCCGGGGTTTCCCGCACAAACCGATGAAGTGGCTTGGCGCACTTCTGCTTCCCGTGCCTACTATGGCGCATTTCATGCCGCGCGAGAAGTGGCGCCAGAAAATATCCGTAACACGAAAAAAGATGCGCACGAGAAACTGATCTCCTGGTTGGCAGGACATGGAAAAAACGACTGGAGAACCGTCATTGGCGTGATACTGCAGCAAATACGTGATCATCGCAGAAAGGCGGACTACGAACGCTGCGAGCCAGGAGAGCGAAGCGGGGGCGAGTAGTCCCCAGAAGCCAACGCGGTGTACTGCATCCGCCGAAGCGACCGCGTAAGCTGGGAGTGCAGGCGCGTGCTGTGCCGCATGGTTGGCGTCGAGCCATTTGGGAGACGAGTGCACCGACGGCGCCCCAACGAGGGCGTGACGGTGCGCCGATGACCAGGGCGGCTGGGGTCTATTATCTGGTCGGCAGCGCAAGGCCGATCGCGCAACGACGCGCGAAAAGGCTTGCTGAGCACGCCGACTCTCCTGTTATCCAAAAATTTCCCAAAGGGAAATGCCGGAATTGCTGTGCATCTTGCAGAAAAAATGTGCAAAATCATATTGGATTCATCCGCTGCGAGTCAGGAGAGCGAAGCGGGGGCGAGTAGTCCCCAGAAGCCAACGCGGTGTACTGCATCCGCCGAAGCGACCGCGTAAGCTGGGAGTGCAGGCGCGTGCTGTGCCGCATGGTTGGCGTCGAGCCATTTGGGAGACGAGTGCGCCGTCTGCGCCCCAACGAGGGCGTGACGGTGCGCCGGTGACCGGGACGGCTGGGGCTTATTATCTGGTTGGCAGCGCAAGGCCGATCGCGCAACGACGCGCGAAAAGGCCTGCTGAGCACGCCGACTCTCCTGATATTTCTTTTATGATTGAGCGCGTTTTCGCCGGATACAGGATAGAAAGATAGTCACGGATTGCTCGGTATGTACACGCCAGGCAAGTTATAACATGTATAAATCGAGGCATAGGTGACTTGTCCACCACTGTTTGCAAATGTGCTCCATATATATGTACCGTTACTATAAGGTCCACTGCTTGGCATAATAGCAGTTTCAGAAAGAAAAGAAGATGTCGAGGCACAAAACTGCCAATAACCAGGCATGGTCTGCCCAGCAAATAAATCCTGAGAGTACATTTGTAAAGGTTGTCCATTACTACCCCCCATAGCCTGCCAAGTCCCACCCTGGCACGCCAGAATCTGCCCACTCCCGTTGGCGTTCGCGGCGATGGCTCCATACTGACCGCACCCCCAACCAATATTTGCGTCGCCGCCAGCAGTTCCCAACGTCACATCGTAACCAGCTTGGACCTGTCCGTTGACATCGGCATTCCCGGCCTGGGAACTATCGCCGGCATTGTTGGCCCACCAGGCGTTGCCACCGTTCACGGTCAGCGTATTTTGCGCATTGACGTTGCCGGTGGAGTTGACGTATCCCCCCTGGACCGTGCCATTGGTGACGACGCTCGATCCACCATTGTTTGCATTCATGTAGGCGTAGTTCGCACCGTTCGGGCTGCTGACAACGGATTCCCCGCCTGACCCGAACCCGCCACTATCATCATTCATATAGGCGCCCTGGCTACCGTTCTCGCCAGCGGCTAGCGTACCGTTGGCGTAGAGATCCCAGGTGTGGATACCCCCGCCCCAATCAGAGGGGAAACCCTGTCCCGCCGGTTCATCGACGCCCAGTTGCCCCGGATTAGAAGCTGGTGAACCTCCAGTAGCCGCCCCAGGGTTGCCCAGCGTCACATCCTGATTGACGTTCACATTCTGGGCGTTGTTGATATCGTTCGCCCCCATGTCCAGATTGGTCTGCATGGTATTCAGTTGCGGCTGGCCGGGGACCGCTGTGCGATATAGATAATCGCTCTGCAACTGCCCGTTGCTGTACTCGATCAGCGCCGCCAGATGCCCAGGTGCCACGTTCTGGTAACCGCTGGTGGATACCTGCCAGCCCGCGTACACGCCGCAGGCGGTCCCCCCATTGCAACCGGGCACGGCGAATTTGCCCGTTCCACCGCCGATGACGCCGCCTGACGCGCCGGCGGCCATCGCTGCCTGCCCCGCCTGTTTCGCATCGACATTCTGCCCACCGATCGATACCACCAGCGCTTGCAACTGGTTAGGCTGGGGCTGCAGCACCTGCACTTGCCAGACCTGACCATACGGATTGTTGCTGTTGAAGCCGTTCGGCAGATATCCCGTATTGATGAGCATGGGTACCGTAATAATAGCGGGAGCGGTGGCCGTCGAAGCGGCCGCCACCGCCGCCGCGTTGGCGGTGATATACGCCTGCGCCGCCGTGTCGACACGCGCCATCTGCATGGCGGCAGCCGTCGCCATCTCCTGCTGCCCCTGAGAACTGATCGCGTAATACAGCAACGGCGTCAATCCCGCAGCAGCGATGACCATAAAAAGAAAGGCAATAGGGTTCATGACGCAATCCTCAAGAAGTGGGAGTTTCTATCACATAAATCACTGCGCCATCCGGCACTCCGGCGGGCGCGGCACCCAGAAACAGATTGGCGCATTCGGAGGTCATCTGCCCCTGCGAAACACTCGCATAAGCGCAATCCGTCTGCGTCGCCGACGCAATGCCTGAAAGCGCTTTGTTGGGTAACGCATTACTCCACACGTAAAGCTGTCCACCCTGTTCCGCTGCCGCCCATTGCGATGGATAGGCATAATTGCCCATGTACGGCTGCAACTGTGCGCTAGAGATAGCCCCGGTAAACCCCTGGTTCGCCTCCGCAAACGCCAGCGCTGCGTGTGCCGTCGCTACGAAATCCTCCTCCTGGGAAGTCGTCACGCTGCCAGTCTCTTGCAGCGCGAAATCCCCCTGCGGCGACCGGTCAAAACCCGTGGCGATCAGCACCCCCAGAAAAGTGAGCAATACGAACGGCAGGATCATGGCGAACACGTTTCACCTCCCTGGCGGGGTGCCAACCCGCAAACTGGTGCCCAACAACAGTGCGGGCACCAAGCGACGGATCATCGCCACCATGCGCCCCGTGCTGTTCAGGTAGGCGGACAACAAGCAAAACCCGGCACTCACCCACCAGGAGTAAACCCACACCCAATCAGGCATCACAACCCCTAGCGGGGTGCTAACCCCTGGCGGGGTGCTAACCCCTGGCAGGGTGCTAACCCCATAAGCATTTTGCCCATGAAACGGATTACCCCAATACAGTGCCGCCAGAATGCACAGCGCGCCACAAATCCCATCAAACAGCCGCCATCTCCAACACATCATCTGCCCCCTTGCCCTTCCCGCGCCGGATGCGAATGTCAATCCATGTCATACATTTCAGCGATGTCCATGCACATTTTCCGCAAGGGATAAAAGGCACACGGCGAAAAACATTCCAGATGCCATTTGGAAAACTGGAATCGATAGGTCATGGCGATGAGGGCCGCTGACGATGCGCACAGCGCGGTCATGACCCACAAAAGATAGTGGGAATCCACGGGTTCGCGCCCTGCAAGGGACAGATAATGCCACACAGACAGGAGCAGGGCGGGAATGGGAATAAGCCCCAGGATGTTGAACAGGCTACCAACGCGAAACCAGCCCCAGGCATCATAAACACCATCTCCGCACCGCCGGGCCGCCTGAAGGAACGCCCACGGACCATCGTCGCGCGTCATGATTTCCAAAACTGCGCGGCGCATGCGCCGGATCGGAAAGGCCCGGTCCAGGGAATATCGTCGCGCGACACATGCTCTATGGGCGTTGTTAAACAAATGCAGAAACACGATCATCGACAGCCAAGTGACAGAGCCCAACCCGATCATGAAGCCGAATATGGCCGCGACATTCAGCCGTCCCAAGGCGGTCATCAGAAACAGGAAGGACATCGCCACAAAAAACAGAATCGCCCATCCACTCATGATGTTGGCCAGCAGCCTCCAGACAAACGGCATGAGATGCACTCCATACGTTTCCAGATAGTAACGCCTGCCCATCCTTTGCATCCGCAGCAGATCCTTCGGCATATCCGCCGGTATCGTTATGGGCTTGGGGAAAAATACCGCTTGAAAGCGCCTTAAAAAGTTCACGCCTGGTCTCCACGATAGAACTGCGGAAGTCCAGAATAATACGGCGATACCGATCCCAAGCCACATCCAGTGCATCAAACTACCCCCTTTGCCCCGGCATGAGCCCCGTCACGGGGCTGAATCCGGACAGCGACCGGTTTTTCTGGGTTTCCATTTCCGCCGCGATGGCTGCCATGTTCCCCTCCCGGATCTTCAGCCGCGCGGGTTCACCCTCGACGAAGAACGATTGCACGTTAAGCACCTTGCGCGCGCCGGCGGCGGCGCTGATCTGCCGGTCGAGCTTGAGCGTCAGAATGCCGCGCAGGGATTGCGCCAGACCATCGAAGCCCGCCAGCATCCCCATCTTCATGATGGCCTGCTGCGGGTTGTCAGCGTGCAGGGTGCTCACCACCAGCATGCCGCTCGCCGCCGCCAGGCTCGCCGCCCGCGCGCCCTGTTCCTCGCGGATTTCCCCGATATAGAAGGTGTCGGCCCCGCTTCTGACCGTATCCATCAGCACTCGCTTCACCTCGCCATCATCTCCAATCTCTTCCTGGTAACATTGCCCGGCGCCATGCGGTCCCTGCAGGTCGTATTCCACCGGGTTTTCCGCCGTCCAGGTGAACCCGCCAATGCGCTGCAAACGAGCCAGAAGCATCGCGCAGGCCGCAGTGGTTTTTCCTGCACCTGGTCCACCAGCAAACAACAGCAGACCGGCCCGCAGCTCCGGGTCACACATGCGCGGCAACAGATTCGCCGGCAGGCCCAGGTCACCGAGTTCACGCAATACGGCGGCAATGCGCCGGGCGACGAATACCGGACCATATGGCGTGTCACGGCGCTGCACCCGCAGCTTCATGCCGTCATGCTCCAGGCGGAAACGGTGATGCTGAACGCGCAACATTTCCTCACGAAGCGTGGCGACTTCAGACCACAAAGCGGCTGGCACAGACTCCAGCCGCAAATCATTGGAGAAACGCTTATACCGGCTCGCGGCGGGGTCCTGCTCCACCGCGAGATCCGCAAACTCCAGGTCCGACAAGGACATTACTGGTTGTTGCCGAACTGGAAAGCCACAGCAGTGGCACCACCGCTGCACGCCGCCGCCGCTTGCGCACCTGTCGGCGCGGCGTTGACGTTTCCGACCGCCGTGCCATTGACCGTTGTGCCGATGTCGTCCACCTGCACGATCAGCTTTTCACAGGCTTTGGCGTTCAGGGTCAGTCCGTTCATTTCCACCTCGAACTCACTGCTGGGCAGACCGGCGGAACCGGATGCTACCGTAAACGTCCCACCCAGCGGGGTGGAGGTCTGCATGCCCGCGGGGATAACCGATGTTGCATTGCCGGAAATCCCCGCATAATCGCCCTGGACGCCAAAAATCTGCTGTGCATTGCCGACGATGGTCATAACATCCTGCGTGGCAGCGGAAACGTTACTGCCGGTCAACAGGCCAATACCGAAATACAGCGCCGCCGCCACCAGAATCACGATGGCGATGATCATAAATACAAACGCGATAGGGTTCATTGCCTAGACTCCTTTCCTTCCATTATGAAAAAACACAAAACAACAATTACTTACCCATTACCCATGCGCAGACGCCATCATGACGTTCTGCAAATCGAACACCCCAAAAATGACCAACAAAATGATGACGTTCACCACAATGTTGGCCACCATGGACAGCAGGCGGATCACCGCAAAAATGCGTTTTTCTCCCTCCTGCAGCCATTCTTCTCCGAGTTTCATGACCAGATTCGGAAAATCATGCGCGTTAGAAAACGCCGAAAGATCGTCGGCCAGGATGCGATCCGGGAAATCAAATCCACCCTCGATCAAGGCGCGCCCTAAATCCCGACCGTTTTGCATGCGCGTCCGGGCGTCCAGCAGCCGGTCTTTCAGCCAGGGTTTTGCATACTCCGCCTGAATAGCGAGGGCTTCGGGTTGCCCAACGCCCGCCTCGATGAGGCGCGCAAAGCCCATGAGCCATTGCGCGCCACTCAATAGGCGATACACGCTCCACGGCGGGAGTTTCTCTACCCATTTCCGCCCATGACGGGACCAGTACGGCATCGTGCCAAAAGCCGCCACCGAACCCATCAGGGAAAGTGCCAGAAAAACGGGAGTCCAAGGGCTTTCCGCAACTGCCGCCATCGGCAGCAACATCCGAGCCACCATAGGCCAGGTATCCGGTTTCGCCACCAGCTCGATCGGCGGAATCATCTTGGTGCCGGTGATGTACACCAGAAACGCGCCCAAACCGAACATGATCATCGGGTCCAGGGACTCCATCAGAATCTTGCCGATGATGTTCCCGACAATGCCCTGATTGCCGATGGCCGAGCGCAAGGCGCTGGGCAAATTACCCGCCAGTTC
Source organism: Acidithiobacillus sp. IBUN Pt1247-S3 (assembly GCF_041146875.1). Taxonomy (NCBI): domain Bacteria; kingdom Pseudomonadati; phylum Pseudomonadota; class Acidithiobacillia; order Acidithiobacillales; family Acidithiobacillaceae; genus Acidithiobacillus; species Acidithiobacillus sp. IBUN Pt1247-S3. The sequence goes on from NZ_JBFRXP010000005.1 coordinate 45,187, forward strand.
TCCGGCGCGAATGATGGACCGCTCGCCAGCAGGCGCCCAGCCGTCCAACGCCTGCGCCAGGGTTTCGCCATTGGTAATGCGAGACTCCAGTTCTTGATACGCCACCCGATCCGCGTCCCACTTGCCAACGCCGCGCAAATCCAGTTGTTTGCGGAGACGAATCAGCGATTCACGTGTGGAAATACCGTTTTCCACATACACGGCCAAACGCCGATAAAAGGCGATGCGCTTTTTCCCGGTCCAGAACTTTTTCGTAAACGCAGTAGACCAGTCATCCAGATGACCCGCATCCAGCCAATCGCTAAAAACCATCAGAGATCCTCCAGCGTCAATGGCCGCAAATCAGCGGGACGATGGCCAATAGGACCCAGCGCACTAACCACAGATTGTGGGTCCACCAGCCCGGCCAACACTTTCGATATTGCGTGTGCTTCCATGCTCAATTCCGCGTCAGGTCTTGCCATATAGGCTTTGCGCGCCCGCATCGGCCCCTCATTTACCATCTGCACGAGAAGCTCTTCATCCGTGGGAATGACCTGTGCTACTACGGTACGGCCCTTTGTGCCCTGATGATTACAGTGTTCACACCCGGAATGCGATGCCATGCGAATGCCATCAGCAGAGAATTTCGGGTGTTGCGCCCCGCTAGGGGGTTGCGCCCCGCTAGGGGGTTGCGCCCCGCTAGGGGGTTGCGCCCCGCTAGGGGTTACCCAGGACATCAACGCATCCCAATGCTCTCCGGCAATCTCTCCGTCCCGATCAACCATCGCTTCACGAGTTGCGGGCACTGCACAGTGCGGGCAGACGGTTTTCACCAAACGCTGCGCGATCAGCGAAGACAGCATCTTCGGGTCTTGCAGGTAGAACCCGTCGACACCCATCGCCACCAGACGCTGCACGATCATGAACGGGTCAGAGACGTGCAGCGTCGTCCACACCTGGTGGCCAGTAATTGCGGCATTGATAGCCTCTCTCGCCGTTTCCAGCCCACGAATTTCCCCCAGCATCACAATGTCGGGGTCTTGCCGCAGGGCAGTCTTCAGCTTCCCGGAAAACGCCCGGCTTTTTTCTTCGTCGGTATTGGCATTGGCGATCCGGTATTGCCATACATAATCCGACGCGAAGACGAACTCCACGGGATCTTCGATGGTGATAATGCGCACACCATGTCGGATGCGTAGCATGGTCAGAATCATGTTCGCAAGACTGGAGCTTTTGCCGGACCCGGTCGGCCCCGTGAATGGATTGATACCCATGGTGTTCTGTGCCAGGCGCATCAACACGGCCACCTGCCGTTGCGAGTACCCCAGCCGCCGGATGAGTTGTCCGGTCAACACCTCATCCCCTTCGCCGTCTTTCTTGCTCATTCGATACAGCAGGCGCGCTGCGAGGTTCATCCCGTCATGCAGGGGCGCCCGCGCGAGACGGATGCCGGTCAATCCCAGGTCATTCCCCGCCTCATCGCGCAACAATGCGGGATTGGCGATGACGGCATGTTGATCTTCGGTTTCCTGATACTGCGCATCTGCGACCGCCGCCATGCCCTGGAACATGGCGCGGATCATCGTTTCCCCCTCGTTTTGCGGAAGTTGAAAGCGGTCTTCCACTTCGCCATTTACCCGGAACTGCACTCGCAGATAGCCGCTACCATCATCTTTTTTCCGCAAGGTCAGATGCACATCACTGGCCTTTTCGCCCACCGCCTGGGTAATGATGCGTCGGGCAGCACGAATAGCCGGTAACGTCGCGTGACTGGCTATCGCCGTGGTAGACCGCAACTCCCCCAGTGTCACCATGTCGCAGGTTTTCACCGCAACATCTACTCCGGCACGTCTGGCCTCGGCCACCCAGGATTGCAGAGACATCTGCGTTTGCCGCCCGGACAACACATACAGTGTCCGGCCATCCAGTACGGCGTACTCCGCAGCATCTGCCGGCAACGACGGCAACGGTTTCTCCTGTTCTGCAGTAGCCTTGTTAGCCTGCCCATCTAAAACGCTCTGCAACTGGGATTCATCTATCGCCCCCATCTCCACCAGCACTACACCCAGCTTCTTGGCGGGCGATTGCAGTTGTGCCAACAGCGCCTCATTGAGCTGATCGCGGGTAATCCAACCTTGTTCCATCAGCATCTGCCCCAGACGTGGCCTATCCTGTCCATCACGATCTTGCAGGGGTTTGCGCCCCGCCAGGGGTTTGCGCCCTGCCAAGGGTTGGCGCCCTGCCAAGGGTTGGCTGCCTTTATTGAATAATGTGCTGATAGCCATCACGATTATCCTTTCGCAGGCACGGGGTCAGACCCATGCAGGAGATTGGCGCCTGGCAATTCCGATGGCGGCGTCATGGTGGGCGGAGGCAATGGTGCGGGTGACGCCATGCCGGGGTTGTAAGGTACAGCCCCTAGCGGGGTGCCAACCCCTAGCGGGGTGCCAACCCCTGGCGGGGTGCCATCCCCTGGCGGGGCGCCATCGCCTTGCTGGCTGCCAGATCCAGAGAAATTGAGCGGGATCACCTTACCATTGTGTGTAACCGTCACTCCCGCAGCGTTTACCCGGCGGACACGCCAGCCATGTCCCAGATGGCTTCCGTCCACCACCGTCATGACGCCGCCATTGGAGAACGCCAAGGTGGCTTGGTAATGCCCACCCGCACCGCTCAGGGATATCACCCTTGGCGCCCGCATAGCCGCCGCATGCGGTTGCGGTGACACTGGACTCAGAATGCCGCTTGGCGGAAGGAATCCTCCACCCGGTGTGTCACCATAAGACACTGGCGATGATCCGCCGCGCCCAGGATGCTTTGCTTGCGCGCGAGCCTGCGCGATCCCCGCATGCAACTTCGCGACTTCCAGTTGCAACCGTAACAGGGCAATTTGCCCTTCCGTCTGCGCCAAAACTCCGGCGGGAACCGTGCCTGTAATCTGTCCTGCAGGCTGACCTGTCATGCCATTATGGGTTTGCACCCTGCCAGAGGCATTGCTGCCTGCCAAGGATGGCGCCCCGCCAGGGGTTGGCACCCCGCCAGGGGATGGCACCCCGCCAGGGGACGCAAAGGACATTGCCGGGACGCACAGCAACGTCATCAGAATGGCGGACAAGAGAGCCCGACGTTGTGCGTACTGCTTGCGATTATTGAACATAGAGTTTCCCCGCGATTTTTGCTGTGCTCAAACCTATACCTGCATTATTTTTACCATTCCCAAATCCAAAGCCCTGAACGATGACGGTAGACAACCGCAACCCTGGCACGGTATCCAACAGCCCTGCCGCTTCCTGTAGAACCGGTAGCGGGCATTGCATCATCACTCCAAACGTATTCCACGGATGATGCGCTCGCCCCTTTTGTGCTGTGGCTTTCTGTTGCCCAGGCAATGCTTTCCCTGCAGGAGATACAATGGGGAATATCCTCACCTTGATTCCCAACAGTTGGGCGATTCCATATAACTGCGCCTGCGCAATAGATGCACTTGCAACCCCAGCCGTGGCGGGCACAATCAACTTTCCTTGCCCAACAATTCCTTCGGTGATTGCTTTCCCGCTACTCGCGAGGATTCCCTGCGGATGGTGCAGTGTGGTAGCGCCCGGCCCGATAGCCCATGCCGCCGTTTCCCGCCATGCTCCTGCGGGGCTTGGTTGCGCAACGCATTGCACTCGATGTAATACCCACCCGGATTTTGAAACGGGAACCGTAGATAAAGCCTGCAAGCAGTGGGAAACCAATGCGGACGGCACGGGCGTCCGGCGCCATGGCACGTTCGCCGCCGCCTTTTTCGCATCCATGGCACGCTCGATAGCTATACGGTGCGCCACCGCGATACGCTTCTGCGCTTCGATTTGCGCTTCGTGCTGGTTATAGAAATACAGCCCCCCCATTACCGCACTGCCTATCGCAACAGCACCCGCGCCAAACAGCACAGGCGTCACCCAGGGCTTGCGGCGCACATCGCGGAGCAGGGGTGGCTTACGAGATTTCCGAACCAATTCGGCCAGTTCGTCGATTCCGCCATCTAACAGGTTCGACCATTCACCGTAGGACGCATGCCCACGTCGCGCCCGATCCACCGTGTCAAAATCACCAATCACATCGCCATCAGGCAATATCTCGTAGTTTTCCCGCACGGCGATATACCAGTAGAGTCCATTACCCAGATCAAAGATGCCGAGCCAGGGTTCTTCCAGGACTTCCGCCAAAGCACCTGCGAGCGAATATACTTTTCCGGAAATCGGTTTGTTCGTGCGGCTATCCATCCCCGTGACGGGGTCCATGGCCGGTTCACAGAAACCGGACTGGATGGACCGCATCTTGGTGCGTCGCACCGCCACCCAAAAGTCGCGTCCCCGTGCGCCATCCAGCAAGGCTTTATGGCTGGGGTAGCGATCTTCGTGCCGCCAATACATGCCAGCCAGAAAACGTCGTTTTTCTCCAGGAATCTGGATGAGCAACGCCATCAGAGGATCCTCGCGGTGATGACGATGGCAATCACATTCTTCGTCGTACTCGCATCAGCACCACCGCCAAGCAGTGGCATATACGGGCTGCCAACACCATTGCGCGTCGTGTTGCCACCGGTTTGCGAGAATCCGGTCAACAACAACGTCTGTCCTGGCTTCAGGCTAACCGACTGTTGAAATGTACTGCTATCTACGGTTGGCACCTGGATACTCTCAGAACCCGAGGTAATGGTATTCAGCGCAACCAGATTGCTGATGGTCATGTTCATGCCCAGTAGCACTTTGCCATTGTCGATGCGCGGCAGGAACATCGCAGTGAAACCCGTCGTGACCGTGCCGGGAATCAACCCGCTGGTAGACCCCACGTTGGCGGTGCTCGTCGTGCTGTTTTCCGCAAGATAAGACGTTTGCTGCGCGACCTGGATAGGCGCCGGTTCGCCGTTGAGACTCATGGCCGACCGGCTGAATACCTGCGTTACATGGCCCAAGGTGGCCAGCGCCTGCACGGCGACCTGGCTGCCACTCGTCTGGCTCAAGGCACCGGTGGCGCTGGACAGGACATTAGCACCTAGCGACATGGGCGATACGTTACCCGTAGGGACGGGAGGCGCCACGCCCTGCAGGCTGACACCATACTGTTTACCGAGACTATTGAAGATGCCAGACAGGTTCAGTCCGTAATTTTGCTGGTTATTGACCTGTACGTTGTAGACATGCACGGAAATAATGACCTGGCGCTCCAGTTGCCGGTCCAGCCCATGCACCCATGCCCGCACCTGTTCGACTTCCGGCGGAGTGCCGGTCACCGTTACGGTTCCCGTGGAACTATCAGCTATCACTTGTGCCGCGCCACCCGCCACGGTTTGCGCGGTTTTCTCCAGATTTTTCCAGACATCCACCTTGGAAGTGTTGATGATGTCCGTGGTACCCGTGGAGATGTTGCCCTGCGAGGAGGAGCCACCCACCCCGCCGGCTGCACCGCCCAGCGCGCCACCGCCCAGCGCGCCACCGCCCAGCGCGCCACCGCCCAGCGCGCCTGAGCTGCTGCCGCTCGCGCCCGCCGCGGCGATGATGGAACCGCTGGACTGGGTGATCCACGATAAAGCCGGGATAGAAAACGTCTCCGTTTCTGTACGGTAGATATGCACCGCACCGTCGCGGTATTTCCACCATAGCCCGTCTTTGGCGGTGACATAGTTCAACAGCCCTGCCACGCTGCCATTCCAGTGTAGAGGGATGCCGGTTCTCGCGTAGTTCGCGGAGCCGCCGGAGGACGACCCCGTGACAGACAGGCTGCCGGACATGCTCGGCAATGGCGGCAACGAGGCCCCTGGCGGGGTGCCAACCCCTGACGATTGTTGCGTCTGGTTGTCGATATGCACAGGAACGCCAGTTAACTGACTAATCCGCGCGCCAATTTCGCGGATGGTCAGCGGATTGGCTGAATCCAGGGTGATGGATTGCTTCAGGATCGCAGGCACGGCATGACGCACGTCGACCGCCGTACCCAAGAGGAATGGGGTATCAACGGTGCTTACCACCGGGGGCGGCTTCGGCGGCTGATAGCGGGTAATGGCGTGTTCCACTCGCGCTTGTTGCACATGCGCCTGATGAAACGTTGCGCAACCCGCCATCAATGGTACCACTGCCGCCGCAATGGCGATCTTCAGTATGGCCTTACGCATGTTACACCACTCCCTTTATCATAATTTCTTCCGCCATCTCCCACATCGTTTCGTAATCATCCAGGATGCCGCTTAATGCGCGGATGCTCTCCGGGTGTCCGGCCAGCAGCAGGAAGCTCTGGCCTTTCCGATCGTGGTAGGCGAGCGTGTCCAGCCCGCGCTGCCGTGCATCATCAATAAAACGCTGGTTGTCCTGTAAATTGTCGTGCATCAGTTTTCTCCCTGATCAGCGCCAGCGGTCTTAGTCGCGGGCTCTTTGCTCCAATACCATCCCTGTCCTAAATTCGCGCCGGCAGCCAGCGCCAGCCGGTAGTCGGCTTCCGTCTCTACCCACTCCACCACCACGCGGGCGCCGTCGTGGGACAGGTGCTGGCAGAGCCCCCGCAGATACTCCGGGCCCTTGTCGCGGATGGCTTGAAAATAGGGGCCGTCGATCTTGCAGAAACCCGCCTTGACGGCCCCGGCCCGGCCCAGGCCATCCACGCCGGACCCCGCGCCGATGTCGTCAATGGCAACATGGAATCCTAGACTCTTGAAATCATTTAGTATTATCAAGACATCCACGAAATCTTCGTTATGGAATTGATGTTCCGTCCATTCGAGGACAATCCGCGAAGAAAAATCCTGCAAGGATTCCACGTATTCACGGATCAATTGGTCCAGCAGTTGATGTCCGTCCAGATTCAGGAACAGTAGTCCTTGCAGATCCGGCAACAGGAGCGGAATCTCTTGCGCCAGAAAAACGTACCAATCCCGCCATTCCGCTTCATCCCATTCCGGACAGTGTGCTTCACCCGCTAGCAACTCCTGTCCGACGACATCGCCGGTGAGCAGGTCCACGATGGGCTCCAGGCGATATCGGTTCATCCCATCTCCCCGTCTGGACTCACACAACGAATCCCATGGTCCGGCAACATTTTTTGCAGCGCGGTTTCCGCATCCTCTACCGAAAGTAAATCCAGGGATAAAACCGATACCCAGGAATCCTTTTTCATCTCCCAGGAATCCCGAATCGTAATCGGCAGAGTTTCTGTCACTACTGCCGGAATCGGCGCACGCGAATGCACCAGAACTTCCACTACGGAATGACCGATTTTCGATAAAATCACCCGGTTAGATGACTCCCAGAGACTGATGACCCGCCACACTAAATGCTGCTCCAGCACTTCCCTGCTTACCGCGTCTTCCGCACAATCTCGCAACCATCCTGCAGAAAAGGGCGCATCCGTATATACCCAGTCAAACAACATATCGCCGCCAACCCGACGAATAATCGGTGCCCGAATGCTTTCCTGCGAAATGGCAAGAGTATCAACAATGGATTCCCCCCAACTCGTAGTCCCCTCCGTCACTGATGCCGGCAGAAAAATGCCAATTCGGGTATTCCCCCCGATCAGCGCTACCGTCACTTGCCCCTGCGCGACGACAATGCCAGCAGTTTTCGGAGTGTAATTTGTCGCAATCCGACCCCGCGCTTGCCAAAACCCCTGCTTGCGCGCGGTATCCATCGGCGCTAGCGGGGGAATCATTCCCGTACGCCAGAAGCCATTCGACCGAAAATTTCCACCCCATTGTTCATAAATGCGGTCATCCAGATATGCAAAAACCTTTTGGTAAACGTCAGGAAGCAACATGAAATTTCCTCTTCTTTAGCAGGACTCCAGCCTTGGCGGCAGGCGGCAATGCCTTGGCAGGCAGCAATGCCTCTGGCAGGGTGCCAACCCCTGGCAGGGTGCCAACCCCTGGCAGGGTGCCAACCCCTGGCGGAGTGCAAACCACCTCGCAGGACTCCAGTTCGTTATCCCAGGGCGTCCAACGCCAAACCTGAATCTTCGTATCCCCACGAAGAACCTCGTGCAGTAAAACCGTGCTTCCTGGAGGGCAAGCCTCCAACCATTGAGGGTCCGACAAGCTGGAAGTCGTAAAAACTGCGCATCCGCCTTTCCGAACAATGCCAGCCCTTGGCAGGGTGCCAGCCCTTGGCAGGGTGCCAGCCCTTGGCAGGGTGCCAGCCCTTGGCAGGGTGCCAGCCCTTGGCAGGGTGCCAGCCCCGTGACGGGGTGCAGGGTGCAAGCCCTGAAGAAAAGCACACAACGCCGCGCTGCCCGGATCACACAACGCCAATTCAGCGGGTCTGTCGATAGCCTTGTCCATAAACGGAGAGTTGAAAATCACCAAATCAAATGTCTCGCCCGGATACACCGGCGCAAATATCGATCCCTGCCGAACGTCGATGTCCAACCCGTTCAATAGCGCGTTACACTCTATGGCAGCACAAGCGGTCGGGGAGATGTCCGTTGCAACAACCTGTTTTGCATCACAAGCTTTGAGCCACAGGCTGATCGCGCCAGATCCCGCGCCGACCTCCAATACATCCCGGCACCGCACATCCACCCGCCCTTGCAGTGCATCCGCGAGAATGCCAGTGCTGGATTCCTCGTGTGGGTGATATACCCCACCGGGAACCAGGATACGCAACCCGCGAAAAACATAATCTCCGCGTGACTCAATCAAATCGACGTGGCGCTCATGGTTGTGTTTTACTGCCTTGTTAATCATCGCCCGCCTCCCCCCACGATCTGCTGATAATGCGCGAGCACCGCCGGCACATAGTTTTGCGTCTGCCGATACGGCGGTATCCGGTATCCCCAATTTTTCACCGCTTGCCCGCCCGCGTTATAACCGGCCAGGGCCAATTTCCAGGAGTGAAACTCCAGGGCGAGATGCCGGAGATACATCGCGCCAGCCAGCATCGCCTGACGGGGATCGAACGGAGAACCGAGTTTGCCGTCCGCCAGGACGCCGTACCGCGCCCAGGTGGCGGGCATGAACTGCATCATCCCTTGCGCGCCGGCAGGCGAAACGGCATCGGGGTCAAATCCACTTTCCTGCGCGGCCACAGCCAGAATCATCGACGCGGACACTCCGGTCACCGCCGCCGCCTGGTCGGCGTATCGCACGTCCTGTTGCGGTATGACGCCGATATGCGTGGGATAGGTGGTGTGACGATACCCGTGCGCTATGGTTTCAACGGCAAGTATCCAGGTGCCAGCCGCGATGCCCCAGCAGGCGTCCTTGCGGACATCAGCTGCTTGAAAGCCGTACTCGGAGAGCACCGGCATCCAGGCCGCGGGAATGCCCATGGGGCCGATGCCCTGCAGGGCGCCAGCCCCCGTCTTCTGCCGCCCAGCCGCATCCAATACCCGCTCGATGGCGGGAACAGGGACGTGGTAGGCGGTCGAGACTTCGGCTATGCAGGCGAGCATGCGGACTCCTGCGGGAAATTGGCGGGGGCGCATCCTTTTTCGTACACTGAAGTTGCCAAACCCGAGTGCTCGCGAAAAGGAATTACCCCCATGGAAAAAGGATTACTTGTCTGGCGACATAACCGAAGTTTCCGCTGTGTTGAAACCATTCTGACGCCAATACTTTTTGTTTTGATTCTTTCCGGCTGTGCGGAATCAAAATCAAACAACCCCCTTAAGTTGCCACCTGATTGTTCCGCCAAAAAATTATGTGTTGCCTCAGCCCTTGGAACCACCGGAATTTTATCCGCATTTAGTTCAGGCGTCCCAGAAGACAGTATAAAGTTTTCTTCAGTGCGAAAGTTTTGGACAGGGCAAGAAAATAGCAACTCATTATTATGGAAGCAGGCTGAAAATATTTGTGGCGATATGGAACAAGACAGACCTATGGACGGGCTAACAACAAAACAGGAAGCCAATATCCTCTTGGGATGCAATGCCGTGAATCTGATATGATCAGTCATGTTCCATGACCATTATTTTCAGATGATCTTTGGAATTTGACAAAGGAAGTCGAACACCATGTTTTTTGTTTGTTGGTATCGTTGCCTCGCCATGCACAAAATAGCCATGCCGGATGGCATAGCTGAACTTTACCAGCACAGTATGTGATCCTTTTTGACTCGTGGAGATGTCTACCAAGAAAGGTTTATGCTGAACGATTATTGCGCTCGTGATACCATGCTGTAGCCTGCTGCTGGCAAAAAGAAAAAAAGGCTTGCCTTCTATTTTTCCATCTAGCTCGATGTTTGCTAATCGCGGGGCGGTCTCCTGGATGCGTACCATCCAGAATGTCAAACCCACCAAAATAGCCAGGGAGGTCATACCGGCCCCGATGCCCACTTTCCGCAAGACTGCCCTGTCAGACATGGTCCGGCGCCCCTGCTGGGTGCAACCCCATCAGAACCAACCGTTCGGCCGCCATGCAATACACCAGCAAGGCGCCCAATGCCAAAAACACGGAAAATATCGCCACTGCACCAGCTATCTGTTTCACTCCCCACCCCCGGCACCGCTAATCACCACGGTGTTATTGGCGGTATGGAATACCGCGTGGACGTTCGCGCCGTTGGTAGACAACGCCCGGATCACCTGCGTCACCGCTTTCTGGAAATCACCGCTGAACGTCGTGGTATTCGGTACCTGCCAGTCTTCCGGCAACTGCCAGATCACATTCCAGCCAGAAGCCGCACCCCACTTCTGCAAGTCCGTCAGAATCAGATCGCCACGGTTCAGCGTGAATACCGGTTGCAGATGGCCCAGATGGGGAGCGGGTGTACCGGCCCCCTGAAGGGAATCCGGGGGAGTGCCAGCCCCGGAGAGGAGGTGGTATCCGTGCAAATCCGGCAATGCCTGCGCCGAAGCTGCCTTTTCCGCCTCCGGGTCGACCCGCAACAGCACCGCCTCATGCGCCCAGTTCACCGTCCCGATCAACCCCGATTGCCGCAGCACGGAACGTAACGGAGTCAGCCAGGAGACATCCTTCGCCTTCCAGGTCACCGGAATCGAGTCATCCACGCCCTTTTCCACATAGATGCTCCAGCCCTCCGGCAGGATGAGCGGAACCGCCTTGCGCAACGGCATCCCCATCCCAAAAGAGCTGCGCGCCACCGGAAAGCCATCCCCTACCTGGGTGAGAGTCCGCGGCGGGGACTTCCATTGCTCATACCCGGACAGCCGCAAGGGCGCAGCGTGCGACGAAACCGCGGCGGCAGACTGCGCCGGCACGCCCTGCGCGGAATCCATCTGCGGATTGATCTGCAACCCACCGCCCCACGCCGGAGCAGAAGAAAGACACAGGGCCACACCAAACCAGGGCCAACCTTTGCGCAGTTTTACCATTTTCCCATTCCCGGCATCCATTGATCATCCCTAACGTAATATATCATAGCGTTAAAATTCCCCCAAGCCAAATTTATTTCCTGGGCACGATGAACTGGGTCCGCATCCGGCGCAGAATCACCCATTCCGGCGTCTCCGCCTGCAACCGCTTCCCCGCAATCCAGATCACCACCTGTCGCCAGAGATTCTTCAGATCCACCCCAAAGAAGGGCAGGATGGACAGCACCAGGGATGTCACAAAGGAAAAGACAAACGTCCACAGACTCATGTGCAGAAAAAACACCATGAACACCACCGCCACCCGCGCATCCAGAAAAAACAGTTGCGGGTTCTTCGCCGTATCACTCCACATCGCCATCAAAGCACCTCCGCCAAACGCATTTTTTCCGTCTCCACCTTGCGGAATACCGATTCCTCAATCCAGCCCCGCTCCAGCATCTCCCGCGCATCCTGCAGGAGGCTGTGTCCATCCTTCTGTACCATACCCTCCAGCACGGCAAACAGTTTGTCATGCGGAGTGTCGATCAGCGCCTGACGATGATCTTCCGTCAACGAAATCCATTCCCGCAACGCCACCCGACCGCCTCCCGCGCGCGGCAGCAATCGCTGCTGCAGCAGAAACCGCGCGGAACCACAAAAGCTCACCGCGATGCCCGGCGCCTCTTCCGCGGAAAAACTGTGGATGATGCGTGCCGGAATCGCGGCCACCGACGACGTGTGAATCGTATGATACACCGCAATACCGATTTCCGCCGCCTGAATCATCGCCGCCATCGTCTCCCGGTTGTTCGTCTCACCCACCAGCAGAACATCCACCGCTTTACGTGTGGCGCTCTCGATGCCCAGCGCAAACGACTTCACCATGCGCGGAACCTCCATCTGCTCCACCACACCAATGGCTCCCGGCACGTTCGCCTGGTCAAACTCGATCGGCGATTCCAGCGACAATACCGCATCCCGCCGCGTGCGCCGGACATGCGCGATGACCGACGCCAACGTCGTCGATTTTCCGCTGCCCATCACCCCGGCCACACTCACCAGACCATGCTGGATCAGAAACATCGAAAGCAGATCCGGCGAAATGCCCAACTCTTCGATATCCGGAATCACATCCGGGATGAAACGCATCGTCAACGACAGACCCAGCTCATCGCCCTCCGGCATCAATACCGAAGTCACCACACAACGCATGCGCCAGAACCCACTGCGACGATCCCCGGATACCCGTGGCACCTGATACGAGAAATTTTCCACCGAACCACCCAAAGCCGAAGCCGCCGTCGCCCGGCTGCTGGTCATTCCTTCCAGCAATAACGACATCTCATTGCGGGACGGAATCTCCCGGGTAACCAGATGGTAGTTCCCATGGACCCGAATCGCTACCGGACCCGTGGGCACCACCTTGATGTCACTGGCGCCCAGTTCCCCCGCCCAGCGAATCAGCCGGCCCACCACATTCGTGTCACCCCAGCCACCGGAAGATGGCTCGTCAGGAAAACGCAAATCTTCCACGCTCACCGGATCACCTGTCGTGGACCAAGGCGCACACAGCAGATTGGTGGCTGAATGACACCATTTCGCCACCTTCCCACCATTGGCGACAAAATGGCGCCATTTTCACGCCCTCACGATTTTGACGCCAAAATGGTGTCATTTCGGCGCCATCCGAATCACGTTGCCAGAATGCTGCCAATCCGGCGCCGTATTGCCACCATTGACAGATTGCGGAGCCCCCTCCAGACGAATGACCGGCAAGCCCTTGCCCGGATCGTCCAACGCCTGCGTGACCGTCGCCCACTTCGAGCCCGGACGAAACGATCCGGAATCCGTCAAACGGAAAATCCGCTCGCCCACACTCAAGGTCCGGCCATCCACCCGAATCCCGACATCCCCCGTCGACAGGATCGGCGCCTGCACAATCCCGCGCTGACTCAACCACCAGAACCGCAACATTCCGCCATAGTCCCGCGTCAGGCGATGCAGACCCAGCAGGAATCCATCCTTCGCCATCCGCAAACCCTGCTTCCAGCCCTCCCGCACCCCTTCCTTCCAGGCCATCTCATCCTTCGCATCCTTCGGCAATAACACCGGATTCGGACGCAACGGTTTCCCGCAACTCTGCAAAAGGTACCCACGCCAGTTCGGCGCGGTCGAAACAATCTTCCCTTCCCGGTAAATCTTCCAGGTCGTCTGCGCCGTTACCGCCATCGCATCGCCATCCTGCACAAAAGAACGGTCATCCTGCAGAATCACCGGCGGCAATACCCGCCCGGCATCCAGCAACAGCGAAGAAAAACGAAATGCCCGATCCAGAATGTCCGCATGCCCGTTCGCCCAATCATTCCAGTAGCTCACCCCAGCACAGTACGCCTCCTGCGAGGCGAACGTCTCCCCGGCAGCCTCCACCGCCCGTTGCCGCGCATCCCGGAACGGCGCCTCCACCTGATCCTGCACAAAAGCACCGTCCCCACCCTGCATGGCCAGCAACTGCTGTTCCGAATATCCACCCGATGGCAGCGCGTCTCCCGCAGGGGAATCCGCAAACGCCAAGGGTGAAACCACCACCAAGGCACAAAACCAGAAACCCGCTCGCCAGACACCCATCAGAAGCCCTCCACCTTCAGGACAATCTCCCCCGGATTCACCTGCACTACATAATTATCCGGCAACTGCTGGGCAACCGTCCGCAGGATTTCCACAACGCTCTGGTCGCGGGAATACACGGCAACGTCAGGGACCGGGGTACCACCCAGCCTCGCGACAAAACGATCCCCCATCTTCCCGGCCAGCGACTGCAGAAATGTCGCAGCCGATCCACTCCACTGCACATAGACCTTCCGGGATAACGGGCTGCCCGCCGGAAGAGAGGGCGCCATGGACGCCGCCGTGCTTCCATGCGGGCGCAGATCGCCCTTGTTCATGGGGAAACCATCATACCCAGGCGCCCAGGAAGTGCCGGAGGCTGCCCGGATGTTGTCGGTAACCTGTGCAATCTGGTTGACACTCTTCAACAGGTCAGCATTCATCGATGCGGAATCATACAGCGGAGTGGCGCTGGCCTGGGGGGAGGGCGGCATCGCACAGGCGGACAGGCTGGCAGGAACGAGAACGGAAACCACCAGAAACCCCAGAATCCGGCGCGGGGAATGGGGAACGAAAGAACGGGACGCCCTTTTCATTACCAAAGTTTTCATGCCAATTTTTCCTCGATACAAAAAATATCCCAGATAAACACAACGAACGGGGAAACCAAAAAGAAAAGCTTCACCATCCACCACCAGCATCGCCGGAACCATCGCCTCCACCCGCAAAAAAGCCGTACTTGCGAGAAGGAGATTCAGCCGATCTCCCACCAGAGGAACCCTCACGAACAGGAGATTCATCAGAAGAAGGACCAGCAGCAGGGGAAACCGGGACAGAATCAGAAGAAGCAGGCACAGGAGCGGATGTTCTGGACAGGGGAGGCTGTACATGCACAGGCAAAGACCGGCTACGGGAAACCGCGGAACCTCTCGACCCGGCAAACCGCTCCGGCCCGGTTCCCCGCCCCAGAACAGCGGAACCACCCCGTGCATCAACCTCCAGATACAACAGCAACGCCTTCACCAGATGCGCGCCAATGTCCCGCATTCCCCGGTTGTCCCTGGAAAAACCAGACAGCCAGCCAACAATCGGCTGGTGAAACGGATTGGTCGGGGAAATCCGTACCGAAAGACGATACGAAACCTCCAGCGGGTCCACCGTATCTTCCGGGTCCACCCCAGCATCCAGACCATCCTGCCCGGCAAGGGATTCCTCGGAGAATCCATCGCCTTCCGCCTCGTCCCACTCCCCGTTCACGACGAAACCCGATCCAGCAGGTCATTCGCGCCGGCAAAGAACACCAGCATCCCCAGAGCGGGAAGAAACCGCGCACCGCCGACATCCTCTGCACGCACCCGCTGGGCATGCGGAAAAGTCTCCTGAATCATCGGCAGAAAATCCTCGGAACCCCCGCCATACACGCCAATCGCCATGTTCCCGGCGCGACTGCCCCAGGTGGACCGAAGCTCCAGCAAAAACGGGCTGACCACCTCGGATACGGACTCCTGCACAAGATCGGAAATATCATGCAGAGCCCCGTTGAAAAAGACCTTCTTACGCTCTTCCAGATACCGCATGGCGCGCTCCTGATCCGGCTGTACACGAAACTTCTTGTAAATCTTCTTCGACAGCGCCAGCGCCACATTGGACATGCCAATCTCTGCACCACCGCTCAACGAAGACAGGGCGGAACGCCCCTCCAGCACCGCATATCCCGTGGTGTACGTCCCCACATCCACCCCGGCAATCAGCCCGTTATGCTCGGCAACCTCCTGCAGGGAAGGTTCCGCCGCCACCCAGTAGTACAACCCACCCGCCGCCTGCGGCAACACCATCGCACGGGCAGGGACAATCGTTACGGAAACCGGGAAACCATATATGGTCGCGTTGTGCTTCCCCACCAAAGAAGAGCGGATGTCCACGGCACGATCCCGGTACACCGCCTGGGGAACCCCCGTTACCAGATGCACATCTCCCTGCGTAATCCCCAACTCCCACAGGGCCTTCAGCAACAATACCAGCCAGCCCTCGCTGCCCGCCCAGGCATCCGTCAACGTGTCAGCCAGGCCCGCCCCAAACCGCGCGGCATCCTCACCCGTCAGCCAGCTTTTCCCGCGATATTCAATCGTCTTCACCTCTTCCCCATGGAAGTTCCGGTGAAAATCCGCAGGCACCTCCGCGACGAGCGAGCGAAACGACACGCGCGCATCCGCATTCTCCAGATGCGACGCCGCCTTTACATACCCGCTGCCGACATCCACCGATACCACAGAAGATTTCCGAGACACTCCGTTTGCCATCCGCTTTCCCTCTTCGCCAATCCGTAAAGGCCCTTGAGACCAGCACAAGAGTAGTCTATCAGAAAGTTTTTTGCCAGCGAAATACTCAATAATGACAGAGAAAAGCCTGACACCAGATCGCCACCATAAAGACAGGGAAACCCTGCCAATTCGACACCAAAATGACACCATTGCGGAAAATGACACCATTTTGGTGACAATACGCCACCATCACCAGAAAACAGGAAGATCACGGATCGACCATGGAGACAAAATGACACCATTACGCCACCAGGATGACGCCATACACCTCAATGACACCATTTATGCGCCAAAACACCACCAACGGAAACCGATCATTTTTCAGGGAATAACCAACTTTTGTTTCGGTTGGGCAGGCCAAACCCGGTATACTCAGAGAGATCAGACATTCAGGAGAGGTCAACCACTCCCCCTAAACCCTAACGGGTTATAGGCGGAGCTTGCGAAAAGCAGGCTCCCGGTTGACCAGGCTCAGTCCCTGTAAGGAGTACGGGACTACGTTATTGGGGTCATGACACCCTGGAATGCGCGCGCCAGTTCCAGGCTCTGTCGGCAAGGATTAAACAGGGATTCGGGAGCATGACCAGTGTCCTTGCCATGACAAGCCCCGATAACCTTGCCGAGGCGCACTTTACCGGCGAAAGCCGAGACTGAAAAGGTAGCGATATGCAAAATAGAGTATTGGTATTGGACAAGAATCGGCAACATCTCATGCCCTGCCATCCAGCGCGGGCCAGAGCCTTGCTGAAAACGGGCAAGGCGGCGGTGTTCCGGCGCTTTCCATTCACCGTTATTTTGAAACACAGGGAGGGCGGAGAGACACAAGACACCCGCCTGAAACTGGACCCCGGCAGCAAGAAGACCGGTATCGCCCTGGTGGCCACATTCGCCAGGCATGGACTTGCCGTGCTGTGGGCGGCGGAACTCACCCATCGTGGGTCCGCCATTCGCAAGGCGCTGGAGCAGCGACGTGGGCACCGGCGCTTCCGCCGGGCAAAATTGCGGTACCGCGCTCCGCGCTTTTTGAACCGCGCGAAGCCGGAAGGTTGGCTGCCGCCGTCGTTGCAACACCGGGCGGATACCACGATGGCTTGGGTAAGCAAGTTGATGCGACTGGCGCCGGTGACGGCGCTTTCGCAAGAACTGGCGCGGTTCGACACGCAGGCCATGCAGAATCCGGAGATCTCCGGTGTCGAGTACCAACAAGGCACATTATTTGGTTACGAAGTGCGGGAGTATTTGCTGGAGAAGTGGGGACGGGAATGCGCCTATTGCGGGGCGGAAAACGTGCCACTCGAAATCGACCACATTCATCCTCGCGGCAAAGGCGGCAGCGATCGCGTGAGCAATCTCGCCATCGCCTGTCATGACTGCAACCAGCGCAAAGGGGCCATGTCATTGACGGAGTTTTTGCGCAAAGACCCGGAACGCGCTCAAAAAATACTGAAACAGACCAAGGCGCCGCTAAAAGACGCCGCCGCCGTCAACAGCACCCGATGGGCGCTGTACGGACGGCTCAAGGCAACGGGTCTGGACGTGGAAGTCGCCAGCGGCGGACGGACGAAGTACAACCGGTCACGGCAGGGGTACCCGAAAGCGCGCTGGATCGATGCGTCCTGCGTTGGGGGATCCGGCGCGAATGTTCGGCTCTGTCCGGAACGCCAGCCACTGGAAATCACTTCGATGGGACACGGAGAGCGGCAGCGCGCCAGATTGAACCGACACGGTTTCCCGGTCGGGCACAAGTCCGGAGCCAAATCCTTTCTGGGATTCCAGACCGGGGATTTGGTGCGGGCCGCCATACCCAAGGGCAAGCACGCAGGAATGCATGTCGGGCGTATCGCCATCCGGTTCCGGCCCTCGTTTGCGCTTCAGGCAAAAGGTGCTGAAAAGCCATTCGACACGCATCCCAAATATCTCACGATACTGCAAAGGAGTGACGGTTATGCATATCACTAAACAACGAGGGCGCTTCCGCACCAGCCAAACGCGCTGCGCTTTGGCTGGAGTACCCGCGCCGAATTCTGATGGTTTGACAGAGCCAGACCCACAGGAAGAACCGTCCACCCCGTCCGTTCATGGGTATCCGGCTTCCCGCTCAACCGATCCGCGCACCCGGAATTTCTACCTCGCAAACGGCAACCGGGTATTGCGGAAATACGGCAACCAGACCGGGAAAACCTGGCAGGAAAACCCGATGGATCTGCTTCACTGGTTCATCGAACAGACCCCAGGCTGGCGCAAGAACACCTTCAAGGCCAGCCGGTACGGATTGCTGTACCTGCTACAGAAGCAGGGCGCCCCCAGGGAGCTGCTGGACGGGATACGCCAGACCCCCTACCGTGCGGAATACCGGACTCCAGCACCCAGGGGAACCCGCAAAGACCCCGGCAGGGTGAAACGCTTCCCCCCGGAAGACCTGCAACGATATCTGGATTTTCTGCAGAACCGGCCCAGCCATCGCGGGATGTTCGACGAAATCCTCTGGCGCTTCCTGCAATGGAACCCGCAGGTGGGACTGCGCCCGTCAGAACCGGGAGACGCACAGATCGCCAGACTCGACCCGCAAGGGCCGGAAGTGCTGGTTATCCGCAACCGCAAGGTCAACGAGCAACGCGGGAACGGCACGCACCGGGTTCTGGAAATCCCGCCGCAAGTGCTGGAGCAGGGCAGGGCGCTGCTGGAGGAACGGGATCGCCTGCTGGCCTCCGGACTCACCTGGAAGGAAATCCAGAACGGCATGATGATGCGGATGAACCAGGTGCGTCACGAACTGGGCGGCAGAACCTACACGCTCTACAGCACCCGCCATCAGTTCGTCGCCAACGCCAAAGCCAGCCACTGGCCACCCGGAATGCTGGCCGACGCCATGGGCCACAGATCCACGAATACCGCGCAGTCGCACTACGGTCGCCGAACCGCGGGCAGGCCGGCAGGCTGGCACGGACCCGTACATGCACAAGGCATCCAGGTGAACGGACAGCCGCAAGCTGCGGAGACTGTCGAAAACAGTGCCCCGCAAGCGACGCCGGAGGCCACGAAAAGCCTTCGCCAGGAAGCCCGCAAGGACGAAAGATAAGCAATAGAAAACAAATGGTTGACAGAGGCCAAGCGGATCGCTAAAATATGTCCAGACAGAGTGTTTGCGTTTGGAGGCCACCGTGAAAAAGAGAACCACTGTCGAGCAGAAAATCCTGCGGTTCCTGAAAAGGAGCCCAGACACCGGCTTTCTGCGCTCCGAATTCGATCGCTTTGCCAAAAGCCGATCCGGCGTGGACAAGGCGCTGCGCAAGCTGGTGAAGGAAAACAAGCTGATCCGTTGCGGATATGGGGTGCTGGCCCGCGCCGAGTACAACGATCTGTTTGATCGCTACAACCCAAAAGACGGGTTAGAAACAGTAGCAGAAGAGGTATTGCGGAAGCTGGGCGTTGACACGAAACCCAATAGCGCGGTGGTGGCATATAATAAAGGAAGAAGCACACAAATCCCCGTGTGGATAGCATACGAGATCGGGAACAGCCGCATCAAGAGAAAGATATACTTCAGAAAAGGTATGGTGAACTATGAACGAAATGGAAAATGGGTGCCGATGCGTCTCTGAACAGGAGGCAGACACAATCAAGAAAATCTGGCTTGACAAAACAATACCGATCAAGCCAGACATGCTGGAAAAAGACCTCCTCGTGGCCGACGCCATCCGTGCTGTCTGTGGCGTTGGGCGGGACCGTGGCGCCCAGATTATCTTCGCCGGCGGCACCTGCCTGTCGCAGGCGCACCAGGTCATCCAGCGCATGTCCGAGGATGCCGATTTCCGCATCGTCCTGCCGCCGGACGCCATCAGCCAGGGGCAACGCCGCAAGTTTCTTTCCTCACTGAAAGAGGAATTGCTGAACACCATGGCAGAGACAGGCTTTCCCATCGATGGGGAACTGAAAGCCAGGAACGGGAATGCCTATATGATGGGGAACTTCGCCTATGCGGCAAGATTCCCGGTATCCGACGCCTTGCGCCCAAATATCAAGCTGGAAATCACGGCATTCGATCCCATCTCCCAGGTGGAGTACCTGCCGCTGCGGACCATCGTGGACAAGGTGCTGAACCGTCCGGCAGACCCGGATGCCCCCAGAGTGCCCGTCGTCAGCATCCAGGACACGCTGGCCGACAAGGCTGTGGGATATCTGCGTCGCACCGCAGCCGACCGCGCAGGAGTGGGGCGCGGAGCCTATGACGATCGTCTGGTCCGGCATATCTATGACACCCACTGCATCCTGCAGGCCAAGGGAGATTTGTCGGACATCGTGGGACCGCTATTCATCGATACGGTGGAGCGGGATCGGGAAACCTATGGCAACCAGTTCCCCGCGTTTCAGGAAGACCCGTTTTCTGTTCTCCGTGAGGAACGCGAGCGTGTATTCGATAGCGACACCAAAGACCGCTATGAAGCTTTCTGCCGCAGCATGATTTATGGGAAGATTCCCGGTTTTCAGGATGCCGCGCGGAGCTTCTACGACTTTACCGGAGATCTGCTGGCGCAGGAACCGACAAGGTGGCTGGAGCCAGAAGAAGGAGAAACCGCAGGAGATTCCGGAAACCGTCCCGCACCTTAGCCGCCGCCCGCCGAAAACAAATCCACAGTCTTCACGTTGCACGCCACTTTTGGACAGTACATACTACGATCATGGATGATCAAAAACAGTTAGGTGGACTTCTCTGGCAAGCCGAGACCTTGCGGGTAACGGTATTCCCGGTTCTGCCTTTGGAGAGCCAGGAGACGGGATGGTGGCGGACTGTCGCTGATGAAGAGCCAGAATCGCGCACTGTCCAGCCTCGCATAGGCTTGGTACAGGAAGCTGGTCGTATCTGCGATGGGCGCTTTTCTTTGACCCTCAGTTGCTTGAGGGACAGGGTTGATTGGCTGTTTGCAACGGGGCCTTTGGAACGCGAACAAGCTGGGTTGCCAACCTGCGGCGCATTTTCTGAGGCTGCAGATGTATTCAGGCGCGCGCTTGGCGATTGGCTGCAGGTAGCTCCACCACTTAAAAGAATTGCATTTGGGGTGGTATTACTTGCCGAAGTGTCAGATATACGTAGTGGCTACCAGTCAATATCCAATTACCTTCCCTCCGTAAAACTAGACCCGGATAGCTCGACGGACTTCAGCTATTCGATCAATCGCCCCAGGAGCCTAAAATGCTTTCCCGGGATAGAGAAGGTCAACAGGCTCTCTCGCTGGACTGTTACGCAAGTGCTTGGGATGACGATTGCTATCTCGCCAGGCCAAGCCGTTAGCCCGGCGCTTGGGCGAACATCTATCGCTTGTCGTCTTGAACTGGATATCAATACTGATGCGGCATTTGTCGATGAAATACCGACTGGGAGCATACCATCGGTGCTAGACGAACTTATTGATCTTGGCAAAGAGATTGCCAACTACGGAGACCTGCCTTGAGTAATGATTGTTGTGAAACACGCACTACACCGACCTATGTTCAGATATCTGCCGGGAAAACCATATTAGAAGCAGAGAACTCCACCACGGGTGGAACACGGATACAGTGGGCAGAGTTTCAAGACATCCCATCGACGTTACCAACAAAAACTGAGCTATGGGATGCGAAGGCACTTTTAGCCCAGATTATCGAGTTACCGAGCAGTAGCGCTACCGATCCGATTTATTTAGATTGGCGAAAGCTCGCTAGCTGGCAAACTACAGGGAGTGTATCGATTGGTAACCCCTTGTTTACCGGACGCAAACGAGCCGCAATAGCTTTGCTGAGAAAATGGCGTAACGATGAGTCTGATACTCAAGAGCAACGTCAAACGCTCGACTACTTGAAACAGTCATTAGACCAAGACCGTTCTTCGGATCGCAAGCTATTCCCTTGAACCATGTCGTTCTGCTTGATACCGGTGTTCTAAGCCTGGTAACCAACCCGAAGCACTCTAGTGAGCCAACGAGTTGTTCTCTGTGGCTAGAGTCTCTCTTAAAGCCCAGCGAGTGCTGTTGACGGCGGCGGCGTCTCGCAATGAACCGTCCCGAACTCTAGCCGCCCGCCGAAAACAAATCCGCAGTCCCCATCCTCCCGCCCGCGCCGGAAATCCCACCCGGCACAACAGGGCAGGCGGTCGCGGAAAGCAGATCCTCTTCCACCTGATTCCCGAAGACCGTCCATCCCGGCGCCGCTCTGCGACCAAAAAGCTCCAGACGCGGCTCCAGCCCCACAGTCACCGATTCGATGATGGACCGGAAGATCTACGGAAACCGTTCAGGACTTCCAGACGATCGCAATGAACAGGCGGCGTTCCCGAAAGAAAAGGTTTGGCCGGGCCGTCATTCGGTACGGCAAAGTCATATCCCAGCCGCTGCAGACCATCCAGCACCACCGGGCGAATGGTTCCCGCCCGGTACCGCGCACGCTGGTCGTTCAACCAGCGTCCCAGCGGGTCCGTCACGCCTTTTGCCGCCCAGACCTTCGGACCATTCCGGCCCTCATCAGTCGCCAGACGCCATTGCCGATACAGCTCCAGCATCCCGGACTCTTTTACCGTCAACACATCGGGAGCGATACGGGACACCGGGACACCTCCTGCAGCATGATCGCAATAAGATACAGTATAGCGGTAATAACGATCAGCCGCAAGAGAGACGGATACCCCGAATCCGTCCCGTATCATCCAGCACCGCAACGGCGCAAGAAGGGGAGGTGCCCATGGCCTGGATCAAGCGCCGTTACACCAGATTTTCCAATGGCTCACGGCTTGACTCCCTCTTCAGTTGCGGGGAGTTCAGCAAAACCAAAATGATAGTCGAGAAAGTCATAAAAACTATTAGACAGGCGCTCTTCTTTTGCGTAAAACGTGTTGTACGCGATAACTGGCGCGTCGTTAAGATTGCTATCGGCATTGCCTGCATCCATGACGAATACCCATCCATCTTCGTCAGTTCCAAGCAATACCCAACGCTTGTCAAGACCATTCTCGGTCATGAATCGCTTGGTCTTGTTGACAATAGTATAATGGTACTCTGGCAGTCCTACTCCGTAAATCTCAGAACCATTGACACCACCAGATCCGTATTTTTTCAGGAACCAGACCAGGCTTTGCGGCAATCTGAAGCCAAGCTGATACTCAATGGTGTGGATGTCCTCGTCAGAAGCAACGTACTTCTGATCAATAAAATCCTTATCCGTCATTGCAGAATTTATCTTAACTTCAATCTCTTCGCGTGACTTCATGATTTATTTCTCCGTGTAATCCCGGGATCTAAGTTTCCAGTAGCTGCTCTTAAACTTTTTGAAATCGTTATTGAGCGTTTTGCTGTTTCTGAAGCTTTCCCCGCTGTCTTTGAGACCATGAAGCGCTTTATGGTATATTTGATGTGTCCTGGCTTTTATCTCGGCAATCGGTCCTGGCTCTTCTTGAATTACGTGATGAATATTGAATGGGTTGCCAACTTCATCTATTGGCGGTCTTCCTTTTTGCATCCTTTGGATATTTGAGAGCCCATCTTCATCGGTTAAGCTGGGGTTTATCTGTGTGTTTTTGTATGCCGTCCTCCCAACCATCGAATGTTTAGAGTAAATCTTGCCAGCGGATTCTTTAACGACTTTTCTTTCAGCATCACGCGCAACTATCTTCTCGCCTTCGTGGACAGCCGAATCAACGACGATCCCCTTTCCAACATCTTCCATGTCATGGAACAGTCCTGCGTCAGCGGTGCCAATTCCAATGCTAAACGACAAAACCGCTGCCAGAATAAGTTTCCAATTGAAACGCATGATATCCTCTATTACTCAGCCCCGACCATCGGCGATAACGCGCTCCGGTTTAGGGTCATCAGTATAACGAATCGAATGTATTATGAGTCAATCATCACCAGCAGCCATACACTGCCGCCTAACGTCAGGAATTTCTCCTGTTGCGGTACCGCGCGCAACCCCCATTACCTTGTTAGACATGACGCACCCCCCGGCGATCGTAAATGCAGGACACCTCGTAGCCATCCATCACATCCCGGCTGAACGATTCCCACTCACCGTCTTCCTGCGCTTCTTCATCACGAACGACCTCCAGGGCCAGCGCCTGCAGGGTTTTGGGGTCGGCATTGGCGGGCGCGCGCAACCTCACGCTGATGCGTTCGACCACAGGTCTGGTCACTTCAATCAGATATTCCATGGAAAAGCCCTCTTGCGAAACAAGCCTGGAAGACCCAGGCGGCCGGGGGCTGAAAAGTAGTCGAAGGGCTACCGGACGTATTTCCGTTTCCGGTCTTGTATTTCGTCCACCCCCGGCCAGAGGGAAATGCCTGAACGACAGGCACAAAAAATACCGCTGGTCTGACGGGGCGGATGTCCGCCTTCGAGGTGTTTTCAGCACCTGTCTGTCAATATACCCAACCTCGGCGTGCGTGTCAAGCGGTTATTTCTGGAAGCGGCAAAAACGAGAAACGAACCGCAATAGAAGATAGTATAGCGTTGCAATCGGGCGGAGTCAAGACGGACTTGCACCGAATCCAGCCTCACAGGCAACCATCTTCGCGCCTGTGGGCAGGGGCAGGGAAGCTCTCTTCCGCCTGCGTGTCTTCCAGAAACCCGACAGCGTCACTTGCAATGGAAGAAAATCTGTTCCGCAGAGACATCCGCATTCCGCTTTCCCATTCCGCACGAAAAGAGTCCCGCAACGAGGAGGGCAACATCGCGGAAGACTCCCGCAGCACAAAATCCATACTGTCCGCCAGTTTCTCCAAAACCGTCTCCGGGTGCTCCACCTGACAATAATTTCTCCCAAAATCCAGCAACTCCTGGCGGGAAGGGTATCCTTTTCTTTTTCCCATTTTCAGCGCCAGCGTGCGATCGACCATCTCCATTCCCGTGCGGTGGTTCCAGTACGGATACACGGTCGTGGTGATCACGTCGTACACCGGCGCAAGCCTCGGCGGTTCCCCGTGCGGATGGTCGTACAACAGCCCGAAATTCTTCAGGTGCGCGTCACCATTGCGAACCATGACGGATAGCGCCACCGAAGCGAAGAACTCAGCCAGGGATTCTTTCGCATGAACGCCACAAAGCAGCCCCACAGTCTTTGCAATGAGTTCATAGCTTCCCTGGTATTTATAGGCTCCATACGGGTCTGCTGTTTTTCCCAGCAGGACCGACAGATCCTCGAATCCCATGCGAAATGTCGAATCCCCGTCACCGGACAGATCGAATCGCTCCAGAACCAGAAGGTTTTGATCCTCTGACAGGTGAAACACCGGCGTAGCCAGTCCGGACTTCCGGGCAACCGACAGGCAGAGGAATTCGTTGACCGCGAGACCGGGGTACTCATCACCGCCAGATTTCACGATCAAATCCGGGAGCTGCCCGGTATAGCGGCTATTCTCCGCGTCAGGAACCAGAACCTTGGGTTGCACTCCAGAGATTCCCGATTCCAGGTACTGATCCACCAAAAAAGCAAAGACTTCCGCGGATGAGTGTCCCTGCAGGATTTCCCGCAAGGCGATGCGCTGTGGAGTTTTCCTCTCCTCGCCCTCCGGACGGGAGAAAGAAAGTCGCCCGATCTGGTGTTCCCCTGTCAGCGACAGAAGCCGCATCTCATCCACCGGCCCATGCCGCGCCATGCGACGCAACAACTCCTGTTCCAACCACCCTTCCGGGCGATTCATCGCGAAAATTGCCGGCATTACGCTGCCGGCATAGCTCTCCGCACGAAACGGCATCACCAGAGAAACTTCCGATGCCAGGAGTGCGCCCCTGTCGTAAGTGAAGGCGTAACGGCTTTCCTTGGCAAGTAGCCCCGCATACCCTTGCGGGGTGTGAACCAAAAGCTCTTTAACTTTCGAGGTCATCTTCGTCATCATCGTCCCGCAGAATCTCCGCAAGCCTTTCCAGCTCCACGCGGCCTATCGTTTCGATACGAATGCCTTTCCCCAGAGTGATCAGCGCAATGCGAAAAGTATACAGACTGACATTCCGCCCCTTTTCCAGATCGATGATGGTCTGCCTTCGCCGTCCGCACATCCGCGCAAACTCCGCCTGGGACCAACCACGCGCCCGGCGTTCCTTGCGGATGGCTTCTCCCCAATCTTGCGTGGTGAACAGGGGGAATGGCGAAGGTGTATTGCCGTTTCTGTCTGTCATGGCGGACATTTTACCGATTTTTCGATAAAATGTCCAGATTGGCGGACATTATGGCGTGCCAGATCCTCAGCCCGCAGGTGAAGCTGGTGATTGCTTAAAGACGGACTCCTTCCCGGTCGATGTTGCGCAACAATGCTGGATTCGAGTAATTCTCCGGGTGCTCCCATTCAGCAAGCCAAATTGGCAGCGGCGAAATGAGAATGCCCGTTTCGAGCAGCACATCGAAGGCGATATCTGCCATGTCCAACTTTGCGGACAGGAAGCGCTGATGCTCACCACGCAACAGCACAGCCACATCCGCATCGCTATCCGGTCGGTGCGTGCCACGCGCACGGCTGCCATAGACAATGGCTCTGTCCATGTCGTAACGATTGGCAACCAAAGCAAGAAAGCGATAGACGGCTTCCTCGGTGTCGTGGTCAATGTGCTTCATCTATCTCTATTTCCGCAAAACATACGTCGAGGTAGAAGAGAAGCCATATCCCCAGTTGGCACCGTGCATCTGCACACAGGCCGCCATGCTGGCCTGCGACACCGGATGATTGGGCGGCACCGACAGGATGGCCCGCTTCTGCGCGTCATAGCGTACCCGCACCTTGCAATAGGGGTGGGTGTGATCATACGGGACGGAAAACCGGATCTCGTACTGGTCCGCACCCAGGGAACGCAGGACACCATGGAATGGGTCGTTGTCCGGCGCGAGGGCGGACTGTACCGAACCCCCAGAGGAACCCATCTGCCCGAAGGCGCCCAGAATAACCCACTGTTGTGGCGTGACATGGAGGACGGTGATCGCGCCATCACCGCCACCCACATAGGTTCCCGCAGGAATCCCCGCCAGGGAGACTGCCGGAGCCAGAACAAAAGCCGTTGTTACCAATGCCAGAATCTGACGCATGATGACTCCTTTTGGGCAGTACGGTGGTAATACTCTTTTTCAGCGGTACAATGCAGTGCTGATGATCACCTCTGGCGATCAGTTTAGCAAAAAACCGCTGCGGATACCCGATACCTTTCAGCCACTTCGATCAGGTATTCCTGGGGCACACGATGGCTCCCGTTTCCGCATGATGAGACGTTATCATATCTCCGTTGGCGTGTTTTGTCAAGGGGGCGCGTTCGGCAAGTAGCCGATTTCCTGCTATAGTATCCACTATACCGTTGCAATGGATACAGGTGATTGCCATGTTTCTCCCGGACGTTTTCGCAGGACTCACCAAAGAACAACTGGCACAGTTGCGCATCCATCGCAGCGGCGAATCCGTACCCTTGCTGGAAACCGTTTCGGAATCCCTGGCGATGCAGGTGGGTGCCAGGCTACAGGTGATTCCCTTTCGAGCCAACCAAGGAGAAAGCTGGGCAATTCCCTGGGAGAAAAGTCCTGTAAAAGAGATTCCCTTGCGTTGGGTGGACATTGATCGGTCTTTGCAATCCCAGACACAGATAACAGGACAGTTGTCGAATGTAACAGAACCTGATCTTTTGGAACACCTCAAGAAACGTCAGGAGATCCGGCACAGTGGCGGGGCGGAAATTACTCGATCAGAGGAGTTCACTCGTCAAGAGGTGATGCGTGATCCAGAAAAGGGAGAACGCTGGGCAAACGCCTTGCGTGATGCCGTGCAGGCGTACTCCGGGGAAACCGGAATTTCCCCGGACATACTGACCCGCATGGCGAACGACATGACGAAAGCCGTGGAGCGTGCCCGGAATCCGGAGATCGGTGATCTGGTTCGTGCCGACCCCAGAGGGGATGACCACTTGCGCACGCCGTTTGCTGGCCGCGTCATCGCCAAGCTGGATACCAGCGGCGGAGATTTCCGGTATCACTTGCGAGCACAGACAGGGCCTGATGAGGGAATGGAGGCGACATTTTATGGGCGGGAGAACGACTTCCGGGCAGTCCCGCTGGAGCAGGCCAACGGATTTGTGAGGAAAACACAGCAAAGCGCAGAGGAAGCGTTTCAGAGCTTCCACGAGGAGCTTCCGGAAAAGGTTGCCGGTTTCTTGCAGCAGATGGAAAATCGCTTCACGGTTCTGGACCCCACGGACGAGATAGCTTTCGCCGAGGCCGTCAAGGAATCCAAGGCGCAGGCAAGAGCAACAATGGGCTTGTCCGATGAACATCCCCTGATGCCGGAGGTTTATAAGAGTCTGGAAGAATCAAACGGTTTGACAGACGAACAAAAGGATAGCGTTCAACAGGAGGGATTGCGCGTCATCCAGGAGGAACGCAAAATATTGGAAGCGGGCATGCGGAAGATCAACAAGGAGATTATTGAGACCAACCTGCGCAAGAAGGGGCAGGAACTGTTACAGCCTGAAAACGCAGACAAGCTGGACCAGCGAAAACTGGTTGCGGCCTGCTACTGGAAACACGGTATCCATGCCGGCCCCATGATCGACAAGATACTGCAGGCCGTTGAAAACCGGGATTACGAAACGCTGGAACAATGGGTGCTTAATAAGAGCAACGTAGCTACCCAAGAAGCGTTTTCCCGATTGACTGGGATTAACCTGGGGAATACCGAAAAGAAACGCTTGCAACAACTGAAAGACTGGGTTGGCACGGATGCCGTCGAGGCGATCCAGGCAAAACGCGAAGCGCAGGAGGAACAGGCGCGGGCTCAGTCGCTGCGGGAAAATTTGCAAAAGGCTTTTTCGGATTTATCCAGTTTCTATGTGCAGGTTTCCGATGACCAGTCGATTTCTGCAAAGGATTGCGTTTTGCAGAAAATACAGCAAGGATACCGCACCATAGGGAGTTACAAGAAAGGTGTCGCCGTTTACCAAAGACTGTGCAATGAAGATAATGGGCAGTGGATTTCTCTGAAAGACAAGAGATTCCAGACTTTCCTGAAAGCTGCGCTGGCCATCGACAGTTCCAGCGATTTGCCATCGGCAATGAAAAAAGCAGAATTGCAGTTTTCCGAGTATCAGATCGACAAGCCATCGGCGACTCAGGCGGAAATGGAAACGCTTGTCAGGGAATTGCAGCGTCAGGGACAGGATACCGCTTGCGATTTGACGGCGGCGCTCCGTGCCAAAAACATCGATTGCCGCATGGACCATGAACAGATCGACGGACTGTTTTATCTGCCGATCAAAGACTCGGTGCGCGTACTACCCGAGTCGGAACCGTTGCCTGATGATGTTACAGCGTTTGCCAGCATCCCTGGTGTAGGCAAACTGGTACTTCCCAAGAAAGCTGTGCAAGAGTATCTGGCATCACAGTGGGCAACGTGTCTGGATCCTGAAAAGACGGAAAGCAGCGCAATGGAAAACAGTGACAGCTTTCCGAATCCTTAATTCATGGATGATCCTATCTAAACCTGTACGCAAGATATTCCCGTTACCAGCTTTCTTCACCAGCGGAACCGATCTGGTTTTCTGCAGGCGCCAGGTCATCAAATCCGTCGTCGTCCACGGGAACGGCAGCCAGATGTTTTTCCCGGGAATCCTTTTCCGCTTCCGTTTCCAGCGGCGCTTCCGCAGGTTCTTTCCCGGTCACGGCATCCTTCCCGGAACCGCCTCCCAGGTATTTCCGCAACAACTCCTGCCCCTTGTCCCGCATCCCGTCCCGCTGCTCCTGGCTGGATTGCGGATACCGATCACGAAAATTCAGAATCGCGCCCATCAGTTGCACAACCGGAATGTCCGCAGGGACATTTTCCCGAACGGCGCGGGCCAATGCCTCGATTTCCCCGGACCGCTCCGCATCCCGAAGGCGACGCTTTTCTTCCTGCAAGGCTTCCACCTGCCCCTGGTATTTCTGGATCTTCTTCGCGAAGGCCGCCTGCAGAGAAGCCATTTTTTCATCCAGCCGCGCTTCCCGTTCCTCGATACTCAACACATGAACCCCCTATCCAGCATTAGAAAAACAAATAATCCAGATCCGACCCATTATCGGGTTTCCGTTCTGGCTTCTCTGTTCCAGCGTCCAGCTTCTCTTCTGTCCCGGAATCCGGCGCAAACGTCGATCTGCCAACATCCACCACGGTTACCTCGCAATCGCCACCATGGATATCACGAAATTTGTCGAGAAGAACCGATGCTGACATCCCCGCGCCCTGCATTCCTTCTTCTGGCGGCAGGCCATGTTCTTCCGGCGCCGGCAGGAAGGATGCCGGCACTTCCAGAAAAGCCTCTTCCGGGGACGCTACCCGCTCCACATCTCCAGGCCAATCCAGATCCGGAGACTCCCCCTCGCAATAGCGCAGGACATACCCGGACGCAACGGCCTTCGCGAGATCGCTTTCGCTCTCCCCGCCATACCGGTTATGTAACCGAATCCGGTTCCCGACAATGGAGACAAACTGATAGTGATATTCCGCACCATCCGGTGCGCGCCGATAGAGAAGCATTGGTTCCCCCTGGTTCCTCCGACTGGATGAGCCCATCTCACCCGGGAGCGAATCGTATAAACTATAATATAGCGTTACTTTAGCAGTATGTCAAACAGCGGCTCACTGCAGCGTGACGCCGCGCCCGTCTGGGTCCATATCCGCAACGATTACCAGCAAGCTGGCGCGCGGAATGATGAGGGTCAACACGTCCGGCTCTTCGCCGTGCAGGACAATTTCGACATGCTCGACCTCCGGGTGCGCTTTTGCCCACTCCGCAGCAGCCACGACGCGAGACAGGCTGGAGGAGAACAGGTTCAGCACGACGCTGTTCTCGCCGTCCTCGTCCAGCATTCCCAAAACGAGAACCCGTTCCGCTTTCTGGTTTTCCTCATCCATCAGTTTGCGCGGGAAACCCCGGCATTCCTGCCGGGGAGGGATAGCGCGGCAGGCGTAGCCTGCCCCAGTCCCGCATCTCCTCTGTCGAGTGCTATCTTGGTCCACAAATATCCATAACCGTCCGCCCGCTGAATCGGCGCGCAAAAGCGGTGATGGATACCCTGCACCAGACCGTTTCCGATCTGGAGGTTGAAACTGCCACTGGCACGGATAGCGACGCGGCCCAGATAGGTGCCCGTTTTCTTTCCGGTCGTGACGATGGCTTTCACCAGATCACCCGTCTGGAAACCAAAGACGCTTTTGCTTCGGGTCAAGTACCCGCGCGGAAAACCGTGTTTCGTCAGCCGCGTGCGCTGATAGCTGCCGCGTCCGGTGGCTTTAATGCCGAGAACTGGTTGCTGCCAGTTTTGGATGGCGTCAACACACCCCACGCAAGCCGCATCGAGACAATGGGCTTTGGGAATGGACATCTGGTGTCGGTTCCACTTCGTTCTGCCGCCACTGGCGACTTCCACGTCCAGACCCGTTGCTTTAAGGCGTTGGAACAGTGCCCAGCGAGTGCTGTTCACCGCCGCCGCATCTTTTAACGGCGCTTTGGCCTGGGCCAGTATCTTGCGGACTCGATCCGGAGCCTTCGCCAGAAACTGTTCCAATGGCATATTGCCTTTGGCCTGATTGCAGTCGCGACAGGCGATGGTGAGGTTGCTCACACGGTTGCTGCCGCCACGGCTTTTGGGGTGGATGTGGTCGATTTCGAGCGGCACGTTTTCCGCTCCGCAATAGGCGCACTGGCGGCCCCACTTCTCCAGCAGGTACTCGCGGACCTCGTATCCGGCCAAGGTGCCTTGTTGGTACTCGCTGCCTGCGATTTCCGGATTGTGCAGGGCATGGGTGTCAAACCGCACCAGTTCCTGCGACAGCGCCGTCACCGGCGCCAGACGCATCAACCGGTTTACCCATGCCAGCACCGTATCGACGCGATGTAGCAGGGACGGCGCCAGCCAGCCTTCCGGCCTCGTGCGGTTGTTGAAACGGGCTGGACGATACCGCAGCTTCCCGCGACGCCGACGTCGAAACGCCAGGCGCTGGGTGAGGGCATCGCGGATCGCGCGCCCCCGGTGCTTCAGTTCCAGCAGCATCAGCACCGTGAGAGTGCGGAGGATTTCGCCTGTAGCCGCATC
Organism: Acidithiobacillus sp. IBUN Pt1247-S3; assembly: GCF_041146875.1. Classification (NCBI taxonomy): domain Bacteria; kingdom Pseudomonadati; phylum Pseudomonadota; class Acidithiobacillia; order Acidithiobacillales; family Acidithiobacillaceae; genus Acidithiobacillus; species Acidithiobacillus sp. IBUN Pt1247-S3. The sequence continues at coordinate 77,437 of NZ_JBFRXP010000005.1, forward strand.
CACCGTTTCTTTCTCCCGCACCACGGCGATGCCCGTAGTTTTACTGCCTGGGTCCAACTTTACCCGGCAATCCTGCACCACAGAATCCTCGCGCTTGCGGTCGATGAGCCGGATGGTGAATGGCACCACCCGATGGATGCGCGCCCGTCCCCGTTCCAGCAGCAACCGCGCCCGTTTCTCCGAGCATGGCATCAGTGGCTTTTTTCGCTTGTCCAACACAAATACCGCCATCCTTACCTCCTTACCCGGCCCTTACGGACCACTTGTGACGTGGGCATTTCTGCCCATCTCCCCTCGGGGCGGTTTGCAACCGGCTCCTGCGGTTTCCCGCAGCGACCGGAACCTTCGGGCCTTTCCCTTTGCCCAGCATGATCCCGGCCTTGCAGAGCGGCGAACTGAGGAAGCATTCGCCGGTGCGTCTTACCGACCTGTCACAAACGTCTGCACAGTGCTACCCGTGCCCCCTGGTCAACCCAGCCTGCGTACCACCTTGCAAGCTCCGCCCTTCAGGGCGGGGTAGTTGACCCATCAGACCAACCCTTCCGCCCGCGCGCGTTTCATGACATCCAGATAAATCATCTCCATCACATCGACGGCGTCTCCTCCGGCGATGGCTCTCGCTTTCCGGTAGTGTTCGTCCCACCGTTCCCCCCAGATATGCCTGGGGTCCGCCAGACTGCGCTGCAGGGACTCCTTGGTGTCCTTCACCGTGCCACCAGGATACATCTTCGCGAGGATCGCCCGCGCGGGACGCTGCCCAAGATCCCGATACAGGCGCGAACGCAGGCTGCTGTCTTCCGACGTGCTGGAGATCGCCCACAGGGTGATCGGCCCCACGGTATTCATCAGCGACTGTATGGATACTCCGTCATCCAGCACAAACTTGACCATCATCGTTGCGCCTTCCCTGGAAGGTTTTCGCAAGTCGCCAGGCATGCGTTCCGCTGCGGTATCTCCCATGGAGAAACATTCCGCGGACTCCGACGCCACCTTCGCATCATTCGCGCCAAAGATGAACACCGTGGTTGCCAGATCCCGCATAATCTTGGGTATATCTTCGTGAGACTGGGAGTAGAGTCCAATATGAATGTTCCACTTTCGGGATTCCCGGATCACGGTTTCGACATCCGAGACGATCTGTCCGGCCACCGTGGAGTTTTTGGTGATCCGGTGCAACTCATCAAAACAGATGCGCTTGGGATCGATGCGTAAATCCTCATAGAATTTCTGGTAATATTCCTGGTATGCCCTGTCTTTGGGCGCGCCCCGGATATCCCCTTCCTCAAAGAAGAAACGGCTCAACACGATATGACGCGCCAGCATGTATACCACAGCCGTTTGACGGTCACTCACCGCGCTGCCTTTCTTCGCCACCTCATCCAGATCCAGCGCCACCACTTTGGCTCCCTGCAACGTAAAGCGGGTCGGCTCCGACAGGATAACATACTGGCTGATGGCGCCCATCAGTGAGGTCCGCAGCGCGCGAGTCAGTTCTTCTCCAAAAAAGGCCACGACATCCTGCTCACTGGTAAGCGCGGCGATATCTTTCAGGGTAGGGACCGCGTACCGGTTGGCGATTTCCGCCTCGTGCCGCATGCCTTTGAGAAAGAATGCGTCCACCAGTTCCCACCAGGTCGTTTTGCTGTCTACCGGAATCCCCTCTTCCTGGATGGCCTTGTCCAGAACCTCGACATCATAGTTGTCCGCCTCCACCATCGGGCGGTACAGTTTGGGTTGTGCGTTATCCTTGTCATCAGCGTACCGGCTGTAGGCTTTTTCCACCAGAAGGTTGGCAAGGTCCGGAAGATGCTTCGGCGCCTGGTCATACCCGACAGGGGTGCCAATCAGGGTAACCAGCCCCACCAGAAAGGATTTCTGTGACGATGTCGGATAGCGGAATCCCGTCCAGGTATCGAACGGATTTGCCGCGTACTCCCGGGTCATCTGGATGCGCTTGTACACCGCCAGATGTTGCTGGTCTTCCGGCAACCCGGACTGAATCAGGCTCACGACACCCTTGGAGCTGGGGCCGATATCCACCACCGAAAGATAGGGCATGCGCGGCAATCCGGCTGCCATCAGGAATGACAGGTTGATCACGTTGAGGGTAGCGGATTTGCCCGATCCCAATGGCCCAATCCCCACCTCGATGAACGAAGCCTGCTTGCTGGACCCCTCGCGATACGGCAGGAAACATCCATCCGGGCTGCGGAGCGGCATACCGTCCTCCCAGTTTTGTCCGGGACGCAGCAGGGGCACGAAACGGGGAATATCCGACAGGGGCGCTGCGGCACTGGGGGCCGGACTTTTCGACAGAAGCCCCGGAATGGTCGCGCAAAGCGCCAGCGGTTGCCCCATGCCCAACGGTTTCGCGGCATCGGCGTTACCCCAGTCGTTGATGGCGGCAATCATGCGGCTGGAGCGATCCGCCAGTTCCTCCCGCGAGGACGCCTCCACGGAGAACGTGCAACGAAACCGCACGATGGCCGTACCTTCCACCTCATACAGCGAGCGCAGTTCTTTCACCGCCCGGTTGTATCTCCGGTTGACGGATGACGTGCCTGCGAACAAGGTTGCCAGAGTGTCCCGCATGCCCAGCAGATCCAGACCACCGCTATCCAGATGAATCGCCATTCGCCAGGGAAAGGGGTCCGGCGCGCCGTTGATCCGCTGCAACAGTGTGTTAAACGTCATGGAAGAGAGGTTTTCCGGGGGAACCGACATGGTGATCCCCTGAAACCAGCGGTCTCCAATCCGGATGGCGCCTCCCTCCAGCTCCATGGATTGCCGAAAAATCTGGCTGTGCAACGAGGGATAGTGAATCTCCAGTGTATCCTTTGGCCCATACATCGTGCCCAGCTTGTCCTTGAACCGGACAGAAAGCCGGTCTCCGGGGAGCAGGGCGCGATACTGCTCTCCGACCGGAAACAGGGCGCCACGCATGATCCGGATGGCATCATGCACCTCACAGGGGCGGGCGGAAATCCTTGCCCGCCCCAGATTCTGCACAAAAGAAGCCACCATGGCCGCATGGCTGTTGCGAAGCTCCACCGCCCCTTTGTCCATGGATTGCGAGGCCCATACCGACTCCCGCAGAGGCAGGGTTTTGCGTTGTTGCTCCTGGATCGCGGCCTTCGCCTTTTTCTTCTGATAACCGACTAGCTTCGACAGGCGTGTGGTCAGCGCGATGTATACGGATTCCCCGTGTACATACCTCGACATCGCACGCTCCCAGTCCGAGAATACGTCATCCATATCGAATTGCAGGCTTTTCGCGGTATTGCGCATTCCCTCGAAATTCTTGTGGACCAGACTTTTATCCTGTGGGTCATACTGGAAGTAGAATGCCACCGTAATCCCCTGCGTCTTCATGAGCAGGGACAGGGATTCCGTCAGGATGCGGGAGATATTCTGGAATTCCTCCCGTCCCGCCAGGGTCATCAACCCGGATACTTCAATCAGCGTGCTGAGAGAACTGTCATTGAGCGCGAAGGTCGTGTCGTCATCCGCGGTTTCCAGGTCAGTCAGGTATTTCGTATACCCCGTTTTCGTCATATCGGAAAAGGTGCGGGAAACCTCTTCCAGAAAATCGATCATGCCCAAATGCTGCCCCCTTATTTCATGACCACACTGCGGATGACCAGCCCGGATGGGTGCTGCAGGAGGGATGCCCGCTGCACGATCACCTGCGTATCCATGATCTGCGTGGCCTCGTTACCGGTCGCCCCCTGATAGGTGATCTGAAACTTCCCGCGGACAATCCAGGCCGGCACGCCGTCGATTCTTCCGGACTTCAGCACATAGGCAGCCGACATCGGCATCAACACGGTGTTCAGCCGGTTGTTGACGATCTTCGGCAGCGTTCCATTGGCTTTCAGCCCGGCAATCAACGCCTTGAAGGCATCCGGCTGATAGTATTTCGACGCGGCGCTCAGGTTCTGCTGCCATTGCGAAAAGGAGATGTCCATGGTGTTCTGCAACGCCCGCGTGACCCATGCGGACACCCCTGCATCGGACACATACGGTTCCGACAGGGGCACCACCGGCTGCACCTGCATGGACGGGTTCACGGCAACGACCATTGGCTTGACGTGCATCGCCGAATAGATGACCAGCGCCAGCACCACGATCTGCCCCAGATTCAGCGTGGCGCTGATGGTCAGCAGGCGGAGGATTTTCCGGTAGCCATCCCGATAAAATCCCCGCGACTCCTCAATCAATACGACGCCGCCACCTTCCGGTTTTTCCCTGTCCTGTTTTCCTGTCTGATCATCCATTGGCGGTTTCCTCGATAGGTTGAACTTCTGGCAGGAACAGCGACAGTTCCTCGCCCAGATACACCAGACTGTTGAGGTCGCCCATCAACAGGCAGGTCTGTAAAAAAGAGGTGTTGGAGAACAGCCCGGTCTCCGGCTGGTACAGGTCCACCATGTCCTCCACTTCCTCCAGCGCGAAAGTCCCGGCAGGGAAAAGTGGTGGCAACAACCCTGCCGACAGGATATCGGCCACCCAGTTCCTGGGGTCGGACTTCGGCGGTTGAATCAACACGCCGCCAGAGCCATAACCGACCACCTGGATTCCCTTCCGGTGCAGAATCGCGGCCCGCTGCATGAGCACCATGCGATCCGCGGAGCGGAGAAAGGCCGCAAAGGGGTTTTTCTGCCCCTTCGGCGCCCGCGGTATGGGGCCACAGAAGGCGCGCCAGAGGTTGTCCATGAAGAGGTGGAACGGATAGGAAGGCGCCCGCGCCGCCAGAATCTCTTCCGTCAGATGCTCCGGTCGCAGACCCTGTTTTTCCAGGAAGTCCAGAGGTGACAGCACCTTTTCCGCCAGCACCCCTTCGTGCAGGTTGAACTCGCAATGGTCCATCAGGGATTCCAGTTCCACCGAAGTCAGCCAGTGTCCGGATCGGGCATTCCGGTCGATATTGGCACCATAATTGACGATGGGCTCCATCTCTTCGGAACATCGCTTCATCGTCACCCGCAACAGTGCGCCGGGGTTCTCCAGCAACCATTGGCGGACAAATCCATCGGGTTTGCGATTCAGGATCCGCACCCCATCCTGCAGGTTGCGCCAGCCACCAATCGGGACCGGCATGTGCAACAGCATCCAGGCATGATACGCGCGGTCCACCGGAAGCCGCAGCGTCTTCGGCAGGATCGATTCCCCGGATTCCTGCATCACCATGCGGGGGACCGGCTGATATGCCTTGTTGGCGGCTTCCAGGGCATCCCGATAGAACTCAGGCGGTGGTTCATCCACAAAAAAGCGGTTCCAGTCCGGGAAGATGCGCTCCCGGATGCCATGGGCCAGATCGTTCAGCGGCGGCACGGTCAACGGCAGAAAGTCGCTGGTCACTTCCATCGTTTTGCGGAAAACCCAGTTGGCCAGATGGAGGCGCAGATGCAGGCTGCTTTCACAAGCTCCATCAAAAACGCTGTCGCAGCGCACCCGGATCGGTTGCTCTGGACCCTCATCCACTCCAAGCTCCTGCCAGATCCGGTGGATGTCGTGAGAGAAATAGGTGCCCCGGCGAAACCGCGCTCCCTGCAAACCGGAAAGGTTGGCAGTCTCGTAAGACAGGTTGGTCCACCAGACCGTGTCCGATGACAGTTCCGCCGTTCCGGAGATGCGCTGTAACGGTTCTCCTTCCGCCAGCACCCACCCCGTATCATGGGCCGTTTCGTCATCAAAGAGGACGAACCCGTTCTTCGTCATGAAGTTTTCCCAATCACTCGCTGTAACTGCTGAAAATGAGAAACCAGCATTTGTGGGGAGATGACCTCGCCGCCGCCATTCTTGTGCGTATTGGCCGCGGCCCAATAGGCGCTCGCCTGCCGGTAATAGTCGTAATCCGGCAGGAACCGCGCTCCGTGGAGGAATGCGGCACGCTGGTCATACAGCTTTGGGTCATCCCGATACAGCATGGTCAGCGACTCCCCCAAAACCGCAGCGTTCGACATTCCCATGCCGATTTCCCGATCCGCATCGTCCATCAACTGCCGCAGGGTTTCGTACAGCTCCGCAGCCCGGGACGCCATATTCAGTGCCTGATCGACAAAGTTCTGGTTGTTGGCCTTCCTCGCGTTCTCCAGCAACGAATTCCCTTCTTCCCCGTAGGACAGGAGAATGAAGAGAACATGCACCGCCAGGTTAAGATCTTCCTGCCGGACGACTGGCAGCCAGATGATGCTGCCGGACTCCCGGTGCCCCGCGTTTCCACAATGGAAAACCGAATGGCAGAACGGACAGACGGTCAAAAGGTTATCCGCATCGTTGTTGCGGTGATCATCATCGGCATGATGGATCTCGAAAAATCCGGAAAAACTGCTGGGCGAAGCCGGTACCGTGCGCATGCCGCAGAACCTGCAGGTATACCGGTCCCGCCGAAACACGGAATACCGGATCGTCTGGTATTCCTGGTCGGCTTCCTCCACCTGCGGATCGTGAATGCGAAAAAGCCCGTGCTTAACGCCCAGCAGCATCGCTTACCCCCCGCTGACCACGGTGGACATCTGACTCTGGTCGCTGCCAAACACCGTGTCACTTCCAGAAGAGATGAACGCGGTGAGGGAAACCAGCAACACGCCACCGATGATCATGGCAATGCCGGGCCAGGTGGGCTGCTGCCGCTTGTGCGCCAGAATCCACATCACGATGCCGCCACCCACCATGACGATGCCGATGAAGATGAAGAAATACACGGCCAGAGAACTGAACGACTGCACCGTGCTCTGCCCGTTGTTCGCGATTTGCGAAAAGCTCACCGTTGCCTGGGCAAGGGCTGGCGCCAGCATCGCGACGATCCCCGCACCCCAGCCAGAAAGCGCCACCTTGCCGCAGAATGACTTCTTGCGATATTCCATTACGTTACTCCTTCCATTCCAAAGAAAATCAACCCAGGATATGTTGTACCACCTGTTGAAACAGCCCACCCACACTGACCCCCAGAACCTGCAGCAGGGTCTGGGCATTGACCATCGCCACCCCACCGGCAAAATGCCACAGGGCAGGCCCGATGGCATGACGATCCTCTCCCGCTTCCCGCAGCAGCAGGAACGCCCTGTAATACGCATACAGCCCGATCAGCGCCAGAAAATCGAAGAGCAGGGAAACCACCTGCCCATACTCTCCACTGGCGCCAGAGGTCATGTGCAGGGTCAGCGACGCCGGGGAACTGGTGTTGAAAAACGACTCCGAAGCCGTATTCAGCATCGCGTTGATGTTCGTCATGAACACCCCGGCAAAAAACGTCGCAACGTATCCTTTCCCTCCGTTCCCGCCCCGCTGCGCCTGGATGAACATCCAGATCGACCAGCCACACAGGAGGATGCCGGTAAAGATGATCACGTAAATGAGCAGCGGCCACAACGAAGTGACCATGCCGGTCAGGTTCGAGATCATCTGATCCTGTGCGGACGAGTTCATCCTGCAGTCCCGGCGCTTACCAGGTTACCTGTCCGTTACGGACGGACTGCACGATGCGCCCATCCACGCGGTCCCCCGCCTGGATGGTCAGGAACGCACCGGATGGAGTCCGCAACACCGCACGGTCCCCGGCACCACCGACGATGCGATAGCCGTCCGGCATCCCGGATGCCCCGGAAGGCGCCGGAGCTTTGCCCGCAGGCGGATGCGGTGGGTTCCGGTAGATGGTGCGTACCACCGTGCGATAGATCACCCGAGGCGCTGGTGTGGCGGCGTCCTGCGTTTTTTCCGACGCGCGCAGGCTCGCCAGTTCCTTTTCCGTCTGCGCCAGTTCCTGCCGGGTCTGGGCCAGCTTTTTCATCAGTGCCGCCTTCCGTTCGCCGGAAGAGCTTTCTGCCGCTGGTGCCACCGCAGACGTTGCCGGAGCGGAAGCGGAAGCCGGCACGGCGGAACCCGATGTCACCGGCGCCGCCACAGAAGACGCCACGGACGACGATACCGCAGACGCCGACCCGGAAGCGCCCGTGGCAGGCGGCAGGTCCGGCAGGGAAGCGGCAGCGTTGGCAGCCGATCCGGAAGACGCCGTAACACCGGACAGGGAGGGCATCGGTATTCCGGAAATCCCGGAAACCTCGTCAGAACCACCTGCGGAATCCGGAGCCTTTGGCGACACCGTCGAAGCCATGGGCGGAGTCTGATCCCCGTGATCCATGGGAATGGCATCGCCGGATGAATGGTGCTGCATGGTCATTTCCCGGCCACCCGCCGGGTACCCGCGAGGTCCGCCCGACGCTTGCTGGTCAGGCTGCTGGTATTCCACTCCGGCAGGCTGATGCAGGTACCAGAAGCCACCCAGGCCAACACCACCCAGCAAAAAGACTCCACCCATGGCAAGAAGAATCTTTCGGGTAGACAAGCCGCCACCAGAGGAGGGCTTCCCTGGCTTCTTCTGCCGCTTTCCCTTTTTCCCGTCAGCCACGTCAGCTACTTCGGCGTCCACCAGAAAGACCGGCTCGACCCGGTCCATGCCGTCTTTCGGAGTTGGTTCAGAGCTTTCCGGCGCAACCCGCGACTTTCCGGAGGCAGGCTTTTCTTTCTGCCCGGAGTCACCGTCCCCCTCTACCCATCCGTTTTCCTCTGGATACTGACTCACTTGCCTGCTCCTTTCACCACAAAGAGATCAAAAGGGGTTCCCGCCGCCACCTTGACCGTATTCGGCTCCGTCAGCGTGTTGGAGAATGCCTGGTTCAATGGCTGCAAATCCTTTGCCGCGGAGCCCGCCGCGATTGCGTTCAACTGGGCAGGGGAGAGATTGGAATTGTACGTGGTGGATGTCCCGATCAACCCGTTGTTCACCGTTTCCCCCTGCTGCGCAACCGCCTGGCCGTAGCCTTCCACACCGGACAGGAACACGGACCCCAGAAAAGCACCGGTGCGCGCCAGGATATGCTCGTTCACACTGGTCGCCATCTCCGGCAACGTGGTTTTGGGAGCCACCGCATACGCATCGATGCCCTGCGTCTGCCCGCCCGGAAGCACCAGGGTGTTGAAACGGATCACCAGCCGGTTGACACCCTTGGGCTTGGTAATCTTCCCCAGAACTTTCTCTTTCAGGAAGGGGGCCTGTAACAGCGTTGCCATCACCGGGGCTTCGGTCACGGAACTGTCCGCTTCCATATCCATCACCCCATAAATGATGTCACCGGCATCCGGTACAGCATAGGTTTTCTTTTTGCTGGGGCTGGAAGCCTGCCCGGCGGAAGCCTGCCCGGCACCCTGCCAGTTCAGCTTTCCCGCACCGCCTGCCATCCCCCCCTGCTGCTGCATCACGGGAACCAGCGCCGGAGAACCGCCACCCCTGGCAAAGGTCTCGCCAATCAGCTTGATCTCCTGTGCCACCGCGGCGTCCTCTGGCGCGGGCTGCGCCGGGTTCCGTGCAGGGCCGGAGAACGACTGGTTATACCGGTTCATCGCCGCCTGTTGTTGCGCCCGTTGCGAGGAATCCGTTTTCGCCGTTGCCGGCGCCGATGAGGAAAAGGATGCGGACGTAACGGAGGTCACAGGCACGGCGAAAAAGGATTTTCCGGAATTCTCCGCCGCCTGTCCCTGCCGCTGGTTATAGGAATCCACTTCCTTCGCGTACTGCGGAGAGCTTTTGCCGGGAGTGTTGTGAACGCTGGGCGCCTGCGTATTCACGGATGCTCCCTGATACTGGCTGCCGGAAGAGTCCCGGACGAGGATGAACGTCACCGCTCCGGCGATTACCAGAACCGCCGCGCCCACCATGACCCAGCGCGCACCAGACAGGTGCAGGGTGAGCCCGGCAAAGCTTTTTCCGGTACCGGAATTCTGCGCCATCAGGAATTTCCTTTTGCAAGATTCAACTTGACGATGCGAGCCGAGGACTTTTGTGCAGGGGCAGGCGGCGGAGATTGTGGCGTGGGCTTCGCGGGAGTGGACAACAGATAGTTGGCATCAGGATTCCGCCATTCTTCCCCCGCTTCGTTCAGCGTCACCGGCTCCATTCCGGAGGGCGCGCGCAACAACAGTTGCCGTGTCTCCGGGAGGCTATACACCCGAACACCGTCCTGGGATATCTCTGCCGTCCATGCCGGCATGGCGAGAGGTATCCGGGAGCGCACGATGGTTTTGCCGTTCCACTTCCAGGCAACCACTCCATAGCCACCACTCGCATGCAGGTCCACCGCCCCCTTCGGCGGGGTCTGCGCGAGGAACAGCAGCAGGCTGGATTCCACCGGGCTGGGCGGCGGCGCCTGCATGACCGGGGTCGGGCTGTCCGGCCCCATCCGGTCAATCCGCAACGTCACCATGCCATCCACGGATTTACCGTCAGGCTTGCCGGTACGCAGATCCAGCATGATCGGCGTACTCATGCCTTTCAGAGTAACGACCATATTGGAAGCCGCGCCAAAAAATCTGGGAGAAATCGTCATGAGATTGGGGGGAAGCGTTGCGTCACTTTCCTGATTCGCTCCGCTCTTCGCGGTTGTCGCAGCCACCTTCAGGGAAACATTGCCAGCCGCCTGGATGGCGAACATCCCGGATCCGGCGGACCCGGAGCCATCGTTGCCACCCACGACATACGCGGTCACCGGCCAGGGGTTGCCGCTTGCATCGACAACCGACAGGGTGGTGACGTACCCACGCGCCAGCCGGATCACCGGAACCTGGCTCCCCGGCCCCACGTTGACCGTCAGGATGGGGTTGTCGATCCGCAGGGGGCTCGTTTCGTGCATCGCATACTGCGAGTCCGCCATCTGCTGTTTCACCCACTGGATCTCCCTGGTGGACAGCGGAGAAGCCGACTGGTATTCCATATCGACACCCGGACGGACATCCTTTGGGCGCCCGGGAAGCGGCGGCAGAAAATAGATGCCCTGACCACCATCCAGGGAGGTCTGCGCGCGCTCCGGGGATACCTGTGGTTCTCCCCGGGCATCCGCAGTGGCAGCCTTCCCCCCACCTTGCGATGACGACGTGTCCGCGGTCACCACCCCGGCGAAGGCGGGTTCGATACCCGTCAACACCCCCCCGCAAAACAGGGAAACCATCACCACCACACCTTTGCGGTTCAGGGGTAAGCGATCCATACGACTCCCATTCAATAACGCCATATTTGATATGATAGCAGGATATCCAACGCAAACAAAACTGCCCGATTCACGGGCAGTTTCGAGTTCAGCCGGCAGATCAGGCCGCGGTATCCGCAAGGTTTCGCGCAGGCGGCCAGGAGATCTCCCGTGGCTGCGGCGGGAGGCGCATGGCTTTCAGTTCCTGCGTGGCGCGCAGAAACCCGGAAAGAAACGCCGCAAGCCAGGATTCATCCCAGTCTTCCGCGATATTCGTGACCTGCGGCAACACCATCTCCTCCCCGCAACGCATGGCATAGCCATTTTCCTCGTCCATCAACGGCTCCCAGGTTTGCCCCAACCAGTCTTCATAGGCTTCGCCGAACCGCCAGCCGAACCAGCCCGCGCGCCGCATGGCAAGACGGATACCGCGCTGGCAGCAGGCCAGCATTTCCCTGGAACATGACGGGTCCGCAAGCCGCTCTTCAGCGCCTTCCATCACATCGGCACACTGATCGTTTCTCCCATAGACCTGCAGGTACAGGGACTGCACCTGCTCTTCGGTAGCGAACTCGCCGGACAGAAAGAATGCGGCCAATAAATCTGTTTTATTGCGAACCATGAAAAACCTCTCCTGACAAAACGGAAAATCAAAAAATTAGTACGAGTTACTTGATTCCGCTGCGATCTTCTCCTGATGCGCGCGCACACGGCGCAGCATCTCCGCCTGTGCGATCTCCCGCTTTTGCTTCCCGCTCAGGGGCGCCACCTGCTCCCCGGATGCCTGCATCTTCCGCATCCACCGAGCAAAAAACTCCAGATTTTCCTGGTAGCTGTAAGCCTTCCAGTTGCGGGTTTCCATGGCCTCATCCCGATCCGCCTCCCGATCACCAGATGCCGCACGCGGCGAAGCCGTGTCCGTCAGGCGAGCCTCGCCACTCATCGCATCCAGCAGGTTGGACATGGGTTGTGACATCGGCTGCCCGTCTTCCAGAACCTGAAGCTGGGCAGCGTTCAGGTCGCGACGCTCCAGAAGCCCGCCTTGCAACGCCTCGCGCAGACGCTCCCGTTGCAGGCTGCGATCCCAGCCCAGGGAAACGTCCCAACGCGGCATCCGTCCGGAAAGCGCGCTCTGCCGAACCGCCGCGGTATAAAAATCCAGGAAAGCGCGACGCTGGGCAATCCGGTCGTCCATGTGCCGAACCTCTCCATACGCCCTGCGGATCTCGTCCGTCCAGAGAATGGAGTCTTCTTCATTGAATGCCCGCTGCGCATACGACCAGGCCATGTCCGGCGTGGGGAACGCGGCGATTCGCTGCTTCAGGAGTTCTTCCTGATCCTTTTTGCCGCCACCATTCAAGGCTTCCACGATCTCTATCAGATCGATGGGCTTGGGGGGGAAGCGACCATGAGGGCTGGCAGGGTGCGCTTCCAATGCCTCGATCGCCGCATTGAACGACAGGCGAGACATCAGAGAGGACATCCATGTGGATGCGTAGCCCGAATCGAACTCCGCGATCCGGTACACATCCCGCATCATTTTTACCAATTCATCAGAAAATGCCAATCTATCTTCATTGGACCAAAACATCGCGGTCTCCTTTACGTTAGCTATGAAAGATGGTGGTGACCCAACATGACCAGAGGGGGTTCGACCATTCCGCCTCCTTGCCGTGGGGGAGTTACGTCAATAATGTTCGCCTGCACGAAAGGTCCATATTCCTGCGGTTTGCGGCCAAATTGCGGGCCATATTCCTCCCTCAGCTTTTCCAGCCGCGCTTCCCTCTCAATTTCTCTTTGACGTTCTTTTTCCAGGATGGCATCCATTTCTTCCTTTGTGACCTCGTCGGCTCTCTTTGCGCCGATTCTCTTCACGTCGGACTTCTCATCCGTCCAGCGTTCCTGGTTCAGGTAGGTGGTGGGCATGGGAATATATTTGACTTCCTTCCACTGGTGTTTCTTTTTCCATTCAACATCCTGCAGTATCGCTTCAATCTGTTCTTCGCAGCCGTTCCGGTGCCAGGACTGCAGCGCCGTCTTGCGCGCCTCGCGGCGGGGATACGCTTCCCAGAAGCGGATGAAGCCCGGCGTCATTTCGTCGGTCTTCACGGTGGCGCGTGGCTTCGCCCGGTACCCGGACGCTTCCTGTACTTCCTGTGCTTCCACAGTTTCGCCGGCATCCGCACCTTCTTCCGTTTTTTCCGCCTCCTCCGCCAGCAGATCCTCCGGCGGAAGATCCGCTTCGTTGCGTTCTTGCGGATCATCCCCAAAGAACAGGAAGTCCAGATCGCTGCCATCCTCTGGTCTCGTCGAGGCTTTCACAGTGGCATCTTCCGCAGCCGTTTCCGGCGCCATTGCGGGGACCGGTTCCTCCGGCGCATTCTGCAGCGGTGGCTGGGTCACCTCCACCGGCTTTGCCACAGCAGGCTTCACCCCGAATGGTGTACGGGACGTGGTATCCGTTTGCGTTACCTTCCGTACCGTTTCGTCCGGCTTGTCATCCATCGACCGGATACCACGATTCTGCTCGTCCTTGCGGTTCATCCACTTGCTGATGTATTGGGCAGCCTTGCTGCGCGCGGGGATTTTGCGGGTGTGCGTTTTCAGGTAGCGCACCATGGCACGGATTTCCTGGGGGATGTCCAAGTCGGGAAAACGCGCGGAGAGGTTGTCAATGAACGATGCGGACAACGGCATCTGGTCGCCCTTGCTGTCCTTCGTGACGGGAAAAAAAAGGATTCCCTGTTGACCTCCCTGCTTTGGCGTGGGCGCCGTTGCGGCATCCTGTGCGGGAGCGTCTACCCGTGTGGGTGGAGCGGATTCAGTGGCTTCCCGTGTGCTACCGGGCGGCACGGGACACGCCGCGGCGATGGAGGGGGCCATCTGCCGCAGCGTGGTTAATAACGGCTCGATCAACGCGGGGAAGGTCGCCCGTAACACGCTTTCCACAATCGCCACGATCTGCTCCTGGTCCAACCCTGTAGCCGCCGGGTTTCCGGCAAACAGGGGCGCCCAGCGATCCCGGTCCTGCCAGTCCAGTCCGGCATCCCAGTCCTCGACGCTTTCCGGCGCGGACTGCCGCCGTTCAACGCAGAAGTCCAGGTATTCCCGCAGGTAGGGCTTTTCCTCCAGGAGGGTGCGGGCATGGGCGATGGCCTGCTCCCAGACCGGCGCCGGGATGGGTCCGGACTGCGCATCCAGCCGGTCGATCCGGCGCACGGCGGATTTCACCATGTTGGGATTATTGACCCGGTCCAGCCCCTTGGGCAGAAAGGTGAACAGCCCCGACAGGGGAAGGACGCCGGAATCCGAGATTTCCCGCAACGCCACCCGTAGCCAGGGCAGGGGGATGGAAAGCTCTTCCAGCAACATGCCCCAGGAGAGTTTCTGGATGCCGCCGGCAGGCACCGGCAAGGTTTCCAGATACAGCTGAATCATCTTGGCCGGAAGAGAAGCCGAGCGGTAGGACGGCTTGGCGGAAACGGATTTGCGAAGTTTGGCGCTCATATAAAACCCCCCAGAAAACAAGAAGATGAAAAAAATTCTGCCATGCCGTCCTTCCGTATGTACGAGATAATACATAACATGGCGTTACCATGTCAAGCCCACGCTACCATGGCCCGTACCCACCATTCAACCACAAAACTTCTTGCGAGCCAAGCGGGTCAGTCTGGCTCATCGCCTTTCAGCGTGGCGGTGTCCGGGCTGCCAGCCAGTCATCGAATGCGGACAGATCGCTGCGCGTCTGGCGTTCACGGAAACAGGCTGCGGAGGCTGTGGGCTTGAGCGCGAACGCTTCATCCCGTTGCCCCTGGGCGGAATCTGATGAATCTGGCAAGTTCTGTGACACTGGACCTCTCCCATGAACCACGACCTTTCGGATGAACTGGGATCTTTCGGATGAACTGGGATCTTTCGGATGAACTGGGATCTTTCGGATGAACTGGGATCCTTCGGATGAACTGATACTCCACCAGTAGACTGATACTCTACCAGTAGACTGATACTCTACCAGTAGACTGATACTCTACCAGTAGACTGATACTTTTCTTGGTTTAACTTAAAAAAAATAGGATAGGATAAAAACGATATAGTATATATATAGGAGGCGGTGCCGGAACGGGAAAAGTGCAGAAAAGCGGGAAAAAGTGCAGATTCGTGTTTGATGTCGATGCGGAAGCTGGAAGGCGACAACGGCTCCGATCCGATGTTTCCGGCAACGCAGGGTGCGTGGTGAGTGGTGGCGGGAGAGGGAACGTAGCTGGTTGTGGAAACGGTTTCGGGAACCGCAGTTGGTGGAGGGCGGAAGTTGTTTTCTGGTGGGCGCCTGGTGGTTGTGGAAACGGTTTCGGATACTGCGAAGCCCGTGGTGCGGAGTCTGCTGTTCGGAGTTGTGGAAACGGTTTCGGGAACCGTTCCGGCCCGCTCACTCTCCGTCGCCTTCCGTCCTTTCCTGTGGTCTGACCTTCCTCCGCTCGTCTCCGCTCGTTGTCGAGGTTCCCGTTGCCTGGGTTATGGAAACGGTTTCGGGAACCCCGGTTGTGGCGGGAGGGATCTGTTTTCTGGTGGGTGCCAGGTGGTTGCGGAAACGGTTTCGCAAACCGTTTCGCTAACCGTTATTCCCCGTCGTCTTCCGCCTCTTCCGGCGGCCTGATCTTCCTCCGCCCCTTGTTGTACCGGCCAGGATGCTCCTTGCTTCCGCCGGCGATTTTCTCTTCGGAGGTGCGGGGCCATCGTCCGGTTTTGAAGACCTCCTCGATGGTGGTTCCCCGCGCACGGGCTTCCTCTTCTGCCGCCTTCTCCCAGCGCCGCATTGCTTCTTCCGCGCCGTGCCGTTCCAGGTAGTATTGCAGCAGCAGAAAGGCGCGGCGGGTCACCGGGGACGGAATGTTGCCGTTGGCCCATTCGTTCCCATTGTTCTTGCGAAAGCCCAGGAGGACGGAGAGCCATCCCTGTGATGCGAGACCGTCCCTTCCCCGCCGGTCGCAGACGGTGGCAAACATTTTCCGGATCTCCTGAAAATCGGGCTCGGTGGGGAAGGGGTTGTCTTCCGGATGCTCCCAGAGCATCCGCACGAGGATCGCCAGCGAGGGCGCCAGGGTGGGGCCTTCCTCATGGGTGGACGACACCCTGCTTCGTTCCAGCGCCTTGGGAAACCCCAGCAGATAAAACATCTCCCGAAAGGGGATGCCAAGACTGTATCGCAACGCCTGCAGATCCGTGGTGCGCAGGATTTTCGGGCGCAGCCAGGAGGTTTTTTCGTCAGACACAGGAATACCTCGTTCAAAAATTGCAAAGCGAAGGTAAGTTATATAACATAGCATTATATTGTCTTGCAATGCGCGAGGGTGGAATGGAGAAGGAAACAGGGAAGCGGGCGTCTCGTGGCGCTGCGGGAAAAACCACAAATCCCGGACGGGCTGGCAAAAAAAAATCTTTGAAAAATCAGGAAGTTAATAAGGATGTTGCGCAGGGTATGCCGGAGCGTGGGGTGTCGGATACCCTGCGTGGCGTGGTCTGGTGCTGGGTCGATCCCCGCGCCTGGAGCCCGGAGATGCCTCTGGTCGTGCTTCCGGTCGAGGTTCCGGGTGGCGGCCCGGACCTCGGTTTCTGGATACTGCAGGATGGCGGGGATCTCAATGTGCGGAATGGTTTTGCCAAACGCGCCATTGTCGAAGGCCGAAAACGTGGGTGGGAAACTCTGATGGTGCAGATCAGTTGCAGCGCCAGGCTGACGCATTATCTTCCCATTCTGAAAACCTTCCAGGAATGGGAGTCCGTAGAATTCCTGGCGGTGGAGGGGATGAATGTCGAAAACCGGTTTTTTCTGGTCGAGGTTTTTCGTCAGCAGTTGGCGCGAATTTCCCGCGAGCATCCCCGTTTGGCGGAGGGGTTGTCGAAATCCCTTTTGGGGAATGTCAATTTCCGGGATCTGTTTCTGGAAGATCCCGGGTTGATTGGTGAGACCGCATTTCTGGCGCTGCCGAACCTGCGGCTGATATCCTGGGATACCGCGGCTTTCAGCAAGGAATACCCGCGATTGAGTGCTGTGTCCTTTTGTCATCTTTCCGTTGTAGAATCTGTGGAGGTATTTTTTCCGGGATATGGTAAACTGAATGCGGAAGTGCAATTGAAACTTCCGGAGAAGCGGTGGTCCAATCTTTCGGAAGAAGAAAAAGGGCGGTTTTATCTGCCATGGGTGTAACCCTGCAGGACGGGGAATGGGGGAAGAAGATGAGCTTTGCGGAACCGGTTTCCAGGGAAAAGCCAGAGGTGGCGCGTGCGGTTTTCGGGGTTCGCCCGCCGGCCCAGGAGGCGCGTAAAGTTATGGAGCACAAGAAGCGGTCTGGTGGTGGCACGAAGAAAAAGGCTGCCGCAAAACAACAGGGTTCCCTTTCTTTCGTTGAAGGGAATCTGGTAAAAAAGCTGGACGTGGAAAATGAGCCGGATTCTGTTTCCCTGAGTGGGGTTCTGGAGACCATCCGCCATTACAAGGAAGATTCCTGCTGGGGTATTTTTCTTCTGCGGGATGCGCAGGATGCCTTGCACACGGTTCGCGGAGTGCTGGAAAATGCCCGCGTGGGAATGGATGTCACAGGCTTCGGACAATTTATCCGGGATCCAAAATATGGCCTGCAATTCGATGCCCGCCTGTTGACCGAGACGATGCTGGAAGCCACTGCATGGGATGACCCGCAACGGGTGTTCGCTTCGTTGCGCTCCCTGCCGCATTTGACGGAGAAGCGTTTTGCCAGGCTGTGGGAAGCGCATGGTCCGCGGTTGCGGGAGAAGATGGGGGAGGTTCAGGGGATTCTGGAGGTTTTCCCGAAGCTGCCCAGGGCACATGCGGAGAACCTGGTCAGCGCCTATCTTGCGCGCGGACGGTTTGAGCCGTTGTACTGGTTCATCTCCCGCCTGGGTGGCGGGCAGGGAATCATCCGCTATATTATCCGGCATTACGATGCGGTTTTCGAGCCGGGGAAATGGGACGTTGCGGCGATCGTCGCCCGGTACCGGCAAAACCCGTACCGGATGCTGGAGGTGCGCGGGTTGGGGTTTCTCCTGGTCGATGCGATGGCGCTGCGTTCCGGCATGAGCCCGGACAGCCAGGTGCGGATGCGCAATGCCTTGCGCTTCGTTCTGGCGGAAAAGGTGCTGGATCAGGGCGATACCGCGATTCCTTTTTCGGAATGGCCGGAGGTCGCCCTGGGGAAAGTCGTGCTGAACGCATCGGAAGACGAGCAGCCCAGGTTCCGCAAGGCGTTGCAGGTGGCGATGGATCAGCTCGTGGCGGATCGCAAGGTGTCCGTCTGGGAGGGCACCGAGGAGACCGGGCAGCCGGTTCGCTATGTTGCGGATCGGAAAATCTTCCAGGCGGAGAAACAGATTGTCGAGCGATTGCGGAGTTTGTCCCTGTCTGGTTCCTCGCCCATGTTGCCGCTGTCTCTCGTGGAAGAGGTTGCAACGCGGGACGGATTGTCTTTCCTGCAGCGCAAGGCATTGGCGGAAGCGTTGCGGGGACGGGTAGGGGTGCTGACCGGCGGGCCGGGGACGGGCAAGACCACCTGCATGAAGTCGGTGTTGCGCGCGGCGGCGCGACAGGGGGTGTCGGTCGCGCTCTGTGCGCCGACCGGCAAGGCCGCCAGCCGCCTGAAGCTGGTTGCGGAGATGCCGGCGAGCACCATTCATTCCCTGATTGGCAAGCGTCCTGGCTGTGCGGCGGTCCACAACCGGGAGAATCCGTACCCCGCGCAACTGTTCGTCGTGGACGAGGTGTCCATGGTCGATACCGTATTGATGGCGGATCTTCTGCAGGCGTTGCCGGATGATGCCTGTCTGCTGCTGGTTGGCGACGTTTGGCAGCTGCCGTCCGTGGGGCCTGGTCAGGTGCTGTCCGATCTGGTGCGGTCCCGGCGTTTCCGGGTGGGTATCCTGACGGAGAATTTCCGGCAGCGGGAAGATCCGGTAGCCGGTCAGATTCCGGATGCGGCGCACCGGGTCAGCAGCGGTATCCTGGAAGGGGTGCTGGAACCCTGGGCGCCCGGCAGAAAGCCAGACAGCTTCGCCGGGTATCATGGGTATGCGACGGATCATGAGGGGGATGCCCTGGATGCCAATGTGACTGCCCATGAGCTGGGGGAGATCGTCCGTCATGCGCTGGCGCGGGGGGTCGACCCTGGAGACTTGCAGGTTCTGTCGCCCATGCGTCGTCACGCGCTGGGGGTCGAGGATCTGAACCGCATCCTGCAACCGATCCTGAATGCGTCCGGAATGCAAGGGCCGGGGCTTGCGCTGGGAAAAGCGCGCAACGGGGTGGAGCCGTGGACCTGGCGGATGGGGGATCGGCTGATTCTGCGTCGGAATTACCGGGATTTTCAGGTGTTCAACGGCGACGCGGGAACGGTGGTCGGGCTGTATCCCAGGTGGGACCGGGTACCGCCGGTTGTCGCCGGACATCTGGGTATGACGCGGGACAACTTTTCTCCCTTTGTGCTGGTGCGTTTCGCGGTGCCGATGGGGGAGCAGGACTGGCTGAACGTGTTGGAGTCCCTACCCGAATCACAAAGCCTGCCGGCGCGGGATGCGCAAGGGAAACCGTGTGTGCTGATGGCGTTCAATCGTGACAGCATCGGGGATCTGGAGCCCGCGTATGCGCTGACCATCCACAAGACGCAGGGGTCCGAGTATCCGTATGTGATTCTGGTGTTGCACACGCAGCACTGGATTCTTTGTGATCGCCCTCTTTTGTATACGGGCATGACGCGCGCGAAGAAGGGGCTGCTGGTGCTGGGCGCCAGCAAGGCGGTACGGCAGGCGGCGCGCAATCCCGGCAATCGTCGCCTGACCCTGTTGCGCCACTTTTTGCGGCATGCCTCTTGACAGATGGTAACGCCATGTTATACTCGTTGGCGTGGCTGTTGAATCTTTGGGGGGTAACATGGCGAAAGCGATGGGGTTGGGTGATGGACCCTCGTCCCTGGTGGACAACGATGATTACGATCTGTTTTTCCGGGCTCGCAACAAGGACATCGAGGCGCTGGGGGAGGAGTTTTCTTCTCTGCGCCGCCAGCAGCGGGTGATGATGGCGATGGCCAACTCCTATCTGGAGCAGGTGCCGGAGTCGCGTCGGGCGGGGGTGCAGGTGGCGCTGGACATTCATCGCAAGAACATCGAAGACCTGGGTCAGCGGTTTTTGCGGACGGTGAAAGAGATCGAGCATTCGCAGCAGGTGTTCTTCGACTCCCGCATGCGGATGGATGTGGAGATGGCGAAGCTCGCGGATTTTCAGGATCCCCTGGCAACCCGGATTTTTCGTCCCGGTCAGTCTGCCCGCAAGCGGCGGGATCTCCTGAAGCGGTGTCAGGAATCCGTTTCCGCCGTGCGTTCCAGCATGTCGGACTGGTCCCAGTCCATGAGTGCCGCCTATCGCCTGATTCCGGTCTGGCGCCATGCCATTGGGGACATGCTGACCCTTCTGGAGACGCAGAAGGAAGAGCATCGTGTGGCGGAGCGGTTCATTGGGGAGCAGGAGGCGCAGGAGTCCGGGCAGGTGTTCTCGATGGTGCGTGACGGGAGCGGCAAGCATGTCGAGAGCCGGCATTCTCCCCGGTTTCGCATTCGTTCCCTGAATGTTCGCGCGGTACGCCGCACGGCTGGATACTCCTCCTGATCGGGGATCGCGCCGTGCGGTGGAGGGAAAAGGCTTTCCCGGCGGCATTCCTTCTGGCGTTGTCGCTTCCGGCGTGGGGTGCCGGCGCCACGAGCGACGCGGTTGCGATGCGCCGGATCGCGCAGAATCGGGAAGCCGCGCCCCAGGCGGACTATGCCTGGGACCGCCCCTATTGCCTTCGGTATCGCAGCTGGCATCCGGATCTGCTGATCCTGGGGGATTCCATCTTTGACGGCTGGTCCGGGTATCTTCTGCGGGTGTTCCCGCGTGCAGTCATCGATGCGCGGGTGGGGCGTCAGTTTTCTTCCGCCATTCCGGTTTACCGCGGATTGCTGCGGTATCCGGGCATCCGGTCCATCCAGACGGTGGTCGTGGAACTGGGTACCAATGGCCCGGTATATCCTCGGCAAATCAGGGAGTTCATGGCACTGGCCGGGCAGCGGCGGGTGGTGTTCATCGTGCCGCAGGTTCCAAGACCCTGGGCAGGGGAGGTGCAGAGCCTGTATTCCCGGTTGCCTGGCGAGTATCCGAATATCCGTCTGGAATACTGGAACCGTCTGAGTGATCTGCCGGATGGGCGGGAGAACATGGCGTACTTCTGGGGGGATGGGGTCCATCCCAACTGGCAGGGGATTCAGGTGCTGGTATCCGGTTTGCAGCAGGTGCTGGAAAGCTGGGAGGATTCGGTCGCCGGAAAGAAAATACGCTATACTGTATCGCATTCGGTTTTCATGAGGTGATGTATGCGTACCAGCAAGAATTTTGCGGATTTCTGGAAAAAGGTGGAAGACCTCCTGCCGCAGGCTCCGCATATCCGGAAAGAGGATGCCGAAGCCTGGTGGAAATCCCTGGATGCCGATCCGGTGAACGATGAGGACTGGCACCTGTCCCGTCTTTCTCGGGTCGGAGCTTCGGAATCCGCCATCCTGGTGGCGGGACGGTATGGGGAACCGGCACCTTTTGGGGAAACGCCGTCCGCCCTTTTTGACCGGAAGATGATGCGGGTTCCCCTGTCCAGCAATGTGGCCATGGCGTTCGGGCACGAGCATGAGCCGGATGCCCGGCGGCTGTATGAGGAGCGCATGGCCGCAAAGGGGTACGAACGGGATGCGGAAGGGCTGGAGATCTTGCGCGCTCATCTGCAGAAAAACGAGGGGGCCATGGCGTTTTCTCCGGATGACCTGTTTGTCCGGAAGGGGGAGCGGGGAGAAGTGCTGTCCAGTCTGCTGGTGGATTACAAGTCGCCATGGGCCGGGAAGGTTCCGGGTCTTCGCGGGGAGCCGGACGTGCCGAAGTTTTCCTATGTGGTACAGCTGCACCATGGCGCATCCGTCTGCCTGGATGCCGGGATTCCGGTAACAGATATGCGGTTGTGCTATCTGGATCATCCGGGGAATCTTGCGCGTCCGGTATCGGAAACGCTGGTGGTCTTCGATATCGAAAAGGATGACGACCTGACGGATGCCATTTATGCAGACTGTCAGGCGTTTGTCGAAAAATTGCACGAGGGTATCCGTCCATTACCGGAGATTCCGGGAAAGACTCCGGAAGAGGTCCGGGGCATTCTGGAGAAGATCGCGGACGAGCAGGTTCGTCTGGTGGATCTGTCCGTGCGGCAGAAGGATCTGGACGGGGAGATCAAGGCGGTTCGGGAGTCGATGGCGGCGCTTTCCCTGCCGCTGCTGTCCCCTGGAGAGAAGGCTTCGGGGGATACGTGGGGCCTGGAGGTTTCCGTGCGCACCACTTACAAGGCTGCGAAAGGGGAAGGCGAGGCATTGCTGGAGGTTGCCCGGCAAACGCTTGACGAAGAGTCTCTGCAACAGGTGGTGGAGAGAAAGCCCGACATGGAGAAGATCGCCGCATTTCTGGAGGCGCACGGAAGCTCGCTGAAAGATTTTGAAGTGCCACAGGGCGTCAATTTGTCCGCTTGGGCGGAACGGGATCCGGAAGTCCTGTCTTATCTGGTGGAGCAGAAGATGGTGCAGCCATCGTTGACGTTTGTGGTGCCGGCGAAGCTGAGTCCGGAAGAGATTCACAATCCCTGGCGGGAGAAGGAATCGCCGTGGACGGAAGAGGCGTTGCCGGATGCGCCTGCGGACGTCCAGGCGGGTGAGCAAAAGGATGGACGGCATGATCGTTTCTCTCGCGTATGCGGGGATGAAAGAGAGGAGTGGGAAGAATTGGATGATTTTGACGATATTCCCGGTGTTGCCGGGCTGGAGGTTGTGTGAAGCGTTTCCTGGAGAAGTTCGCGCGACGGCCCATGGTGCTGTATGGATCCGGCATGGTGGTAGCTGGAGCGGTGTTGGGTGGTGGGTTTTCCTGGTGGTTTTCCGCGCCTTCCGCGGTTTCCCTGTCTGATGCGAGTCAGATGGTGTCCCGCTTGACGGACCATCGGGCAAAGGTGTCGAAAGTGTTTCCCGGCCCTGCCGGTTTGACCGGGATCGTCATTCAGGGGAGCCGGGGACCGATGCTGGCGTGGATGACCGACAGCGGCTCCGCGATCATCATCGGGGATGTCATCAACCGGAAGAATGAGAACCTGAGCCGGATCGAGGCTTCCCGGGTGCTGCGGAACACGGCGATGGATCGGGTGGTGGGCGGCGGTGACGGCAAGGGTGGTGGGAGTGCGGCCCCGACCGTGGCGCCTGCCCAGGCAGCGCCGGTTGCCCAGGCGACACCGGTTGCCGACACCACCTCCGCGTCCGATGGGGAAACGGTGTTGCGCCAGTTTGTGGAGAATCCGCCGGCTTCGACGATCGCCGATCCGGACACCGCTTCGGGGACGCATGTGCTGTATGCCTTTGTTGATCCCAACTGCATTTTCTGTCATCGCCTGTATCAGGAGGTTCGGGAGAACCTGGGGGCGTTGCGGAAAGCCGGTGTGCGTGTGGAGTATGTTCCGGTGGCGATTCTGAAGCAGTCGTCCATCCAGAAAGCCGCGCTGGAGATTGCGGGTGGGTGGCAGGCCCTGCGGAAGGACGAAGACCATTTCAATGTGGATACGGAAGAGGGTGGCTTGCCGGATCAGGGTGCGAGTCATCTGAATATTTCCCTGGCCAACGCCAATACCCAGTGGATGCAGAAGATTTCCCTGGCGAACGATATTGCGGTGGCGACGCCGTTGCTGGTCTGGAAGGCGGCGAATGGGCATGTGTATTACCTGAGCGGGTATCCGAATGCCGATGGGTTCAACCGGATACTGGAGTCGTTTCAAGCGGGGTGGAAGCCCCACAAGGAGGCAAAGTGAGCAAGGAATTTCGGGATGCCATGCAGGATCTGCTGGTGCAGAAGGAAAAGATTGCCCGGATGCAGGAGCAGTTGAAAGAGTCGGTCAAGGGGGTGGCGGGGCGTTTTGACTGCAAGCCCGCACAGGTCACGAAGGTGCTGGCGCTGGTCCAGAAGGAGCGGGAGAAAGGCGGCGCACTGGAAGACCTCCAGGCAATTCTGGGGCAGGCGGAGTCGGTGTTGCTGTAGCCCGCGGGCTGAATCTCCCAACCCCGTGTATGCGGGGAGGAAAGGAAAGGAAAGGAAATTTCGTCCGCGAGGAAAAGAACGGTATAGTATATCTTATCGAGGATGACAGAGAGGCTGTCAACCCGGTATCTCTTGCAAGTGAGGTGAATCATGGCGGTTTTCGGTGGTCGTCGCGGTGGTGGCAAGGCGTACAATGCGAAGTACAGCAAGGCGTTGGGTCAGATCTACATTACCAATGGCAGCAATGAAGATGATGTCAAGAAGATTATGGGAAACCTCCCGGATGAAATGAAGCGGGAAGGTTTCACGGATCGCGGGTCTCGCGCTCTCAAGGCAGATCTGGATGCTGTCAATGCGCTGTATTCCAGTTCCCTGGAAGGGAAGCTGGGCCATTTTGCCGTAACCAAGCACAAGGACGGCAAGGATATTGAGCGGGAATACGTCAATGTTGGCATCCGCACGGAAGTCCCGGAAGGCGGCGTGAACAAGGAAGGCGCTCCTGCTCGCGAGACGATGGTGTTCCTGTCGGTTCCGTTGCGCAGCCAGGAGGGGTTGAACCTGGTTCACAAGTTTGTGAATGCGAAGTTCGGGGAAGAAACCAAGTTGTCGATGTTTGCCCAGATGGGCGAGGTCAAGGCGAATGGGCAGGTGTATGCCAATCATACCGTGGGGCTGTCGCAGAATGGGGAAAAGGTCGAGGCGGTGTACCCTCTTACCCTGGATGAGAAAAAGGCTATCCGGGAGAAAATGAAGGCGGAAGGGGAAGAGCCCGAGGATATTGCCAAGGCGATTCTCAAGGAAGAATACAAGAAGACCTTGCCGCAGATCGAGGTGATTACCCAGCGTTGTGAGGCGTACAAGGCGGCCCGCAAGGCGGAGCATGCCGAGGAAGCGGAGAATGCTCCCAAGGCTGCGCAAGCCGCTGAAGAGGAAGAGGCGCCTGGGTTCATGGATGATCTGGGCGAAGAGGAAGCCGCCCTCCCCAGCGCCGATCAGGTGGCTGGCGCCGACTGGGATTGAGCGGTAATTGGGTATAATGCGGTCAACCCCCCGGAGAGGTAATCTCTCTGGGGGTTTTGTTTTTCTCTGGAGGTTTTCATGTCTGAAAAGAAAGTGGTGGGGCAGGGGATTCTGGTGGATTTCCTGGCGGAAGATCAGGGTATGACGAAGGCGCAGGCTTCGCGGGTGATCGCCAGCCTGACGGGCTTTTTGCGGGATTGCCTGCTGGAAGGCGACGTGGTGCGTCTGTCGGATCTGGGAACCTTTGATGTGGTGGAGTCTGCCGCGCGCACCGGGCGGAATCCGGCGACGGGCGAGCAGATCGATATTCCGGCCAAGCGCAAGATCCGTTTCCGCGCCAGCGCTTCGGTGAAAGCGCGTCTGGCCTGACGGTGCGCGGCGGGTAGGTGGCTGGATGCCGCCGTATCCGCTATACCATACAGCGCGGGGCGATTGTCAGTCGCCCCGTCCTGTATGGGGATGCGGTGTAAGGATAACTTGACATTTTGGTGTCAGTGATGCTATCCTGAGTCGGAGATTGGTTGATAAAGGTGGTGGCATTGATGGATCTGGCGGAAAACATTCGATCCCGGCGGGAAGCGTTGGGTATGACCCAGGCGGTTCTGGCTCTGCGTTCTGGTGTCTCCCGGCAGAGCATCGTTTCCCTGGAGTCTACCGGGGAATGTCGCCTTTCTTCCTTGCGGCGCATTGCCGCGACGCTGCGGATGCAGCTGACCCTGGAGCCGGAGGACTTGCCGCGGAGGGAGAAAGGTTCCATTGCCCGTGAGCGGAGCATGGATCTTCCGGTTCCCGGAGAGCGCCCCAATATCCGGCAGTTGATGAATCAGGCCCGGATTCGGCAAGAGCAGCGTGCCCAGCGGGCGCGGGTTGCCGTGGACGGACTTCCGTCTTTGCCTGTCTGAAGTTTTGCCGCGATGATATTTTCTGTTGGAGAGAGAGGGGATCCGCTGGAAGTCTTCGTGAACGATGTGCCTGTTGGTGTATTGCATCGGGACGAAGAGCAGTTTTTCGGCTTCCGGTATTACGATGCGGCAGACTCCGGTCAGGCTGTCAGCCTGTCTATGCCCGTCATCGGGGATCCGGATGCGTATATGGAATTCGGGTTGCTTCCGGCGGCGTTCCAGGTTTCTCTGCCAGAAGGCGTGGTGCTGGAACGATTGCGACGCCTGTATAAAAAGGATTTCAACCTGGATGATCCGTTCGATTTGCTCAGACTGGTTGGGCGTAACGGCGTCGGGCGGGTGACATTCGGCGGAAAAAGGTCCATGGCACCGGTGTCGATTCGTGATGCCATTTTGCAGGATGCCCGCTCCGCTTTTCCGACCCAAAAGAGGCGGGGATGCGCTATTGGACATCGCCGAACGACCCCGCAGGCGGTGTGCATGTGTATGTGCCGCAAAGATTCGAGCAGGTGCTGCGGGAATCGGAAATACCTTTTATCGTCGTCACAGAGGGTGAGAAGAAAGCCGAAGCAGCCTGCAAGGCGGGGATTCCTTGCGTTGTGCTGCCTGGCATCTGGATGTTCCGTGACCAAGCAGCCAAAGAACACATAAAAAAGAGCCTGGCCGAACAGGGCTATAATGAGCATGATATCCAGCGAACGCTTGCAAACAACAATGAAATCCCGGTTGCTAAGGAACTCCTC
Source organism: Acidithiobacillus sp. IBUN Pt1247-S3 (assembly GCF_041146875.1). Taxonomy (NCBI): domain Bacteria; kingdom Pseudomonadati; phylum Pseudomonadota; class Acidithiobacillia; order Acidithiobacillales; family Acidithiobacillaceae; genus Acidithiobacillus; species Acidithiobacillus sp. IBUN Pt1247-S3. Next base: position 104,270 of record NZ_JBFRXP010000005.1, read on the forward strand.
TCCATCGTCGAGAAAGCAAAAAAATTGCGGCCTGCTTTGGTCGGTGTGCTCGTTCTTTTTGACTGCGACGGACTTGAGTTCTCTGAAGCGCAAAGGAGAGGCATAGAGAAAGGCGAAATCGTTTTGCCCCGCAATAAAAGCGACTTGCAAGTACTCATACACCGCGCAACCAAAGAGAAGATGTATGTTCTGAACGTAAACGTCCGTTCCGCTGGGTGGAGCCTGGCAGAGAGTTTGCGCAGACAGCTCGATAGTGAACTGCGCCTGCCCGTCGCCGATGCTTACTGTCCATTCCACGAGGAAGAAGAGGAACACAAAGACGAGAAGGGGAAGACTAAAAATCTGGTCAAGCTCTATAAGCAGGGACTTGATGATTGGATTGTGCAGGCAGGGGCAAGCGTGGTGAAGAGCGGGGTGCAGGCACTGGGAAGCAATCTCTATAAGATGTGTGACCTGCTTGAAGCATCTCAGCTTTTTGGTGCAAGGGCAGACCCGAACACGCTGCACAAAGCGGATAAAGCCCCGGAGGCCGCATTTGTGCAGCTCATCGATTGCGAGAGCGTCGGGCGCTATGAGAACACGTTATATTTCTGGAAAAATACGGCGTGGGAGGTGGTTCCCGACATTCAAGTAGATATCGCAATCTCTGCATTTATCAAGAGCGTGGCAGAAGCCAAGCTTGGAGAGCGGATTTTCAAGAGCTGTTACCGTGTACTACTGAGTGATTCAGAAATTTTCAATATTCCAGATGTTCCTGATGATGGTTTAGTGCGCGTGGCGTTGCAGGATGCCGTGGTGGAAGTAAGCCCAGGCGGAGAAATAAGAGCTGTGCCGAGTGACCGCCACCACGGTTTGCGACATAAAATCAACGCAAATTGGGCAGATAGGGAACAACCGACGGAGCTCTGGGATAGGTTTTTGCAGCGTATTTTGCCGGAAGATGACGTTCGCCGGGCAGTTTTGCAATATATCGGGTATACTTTATCTCCCGATACCAGGTTCCAAACTTGCCAATTCTGGATTGGTAGTGGGGCCAACGGGAAGAGTGCGTTGGCAGAGGTGGTCTGCGCCCTGCATTCCCGAGTAGTATCACTGGACCTCGACAAGCTGCATGGCTTTGAGGTGGAATCACTAATCGGGGCAAGCCTCGTCCACGTCGATGAGGTGCCGAGCAAAATTGACGAACAACCATTCAAAAAGATGGTGAGCGGCGGTAATGTGGCGATTAACCGTAAATTTAAGGCTGTAACCACGGTACGCCCAACAGCAAAGTGGGTTTTGTTGGGCAACAGCGCCCCAAGTGTTTCAGACCAGAGTGATGGGTTCTGGCGGCGATTGCAAGTGGTGGATTTCCAGCAAACCATTCCAGTGGAAGAGCGCGACCCTTTTCTATCCCGAAAAATCATCAAAGAAGAGTTGTCTGGCGTGGTGTTCCAGATTCTGCATCACTTGTCAGATTTGCTGCGAGCAGGGGGCTTTGTGGAAATCCCACAGGCGATGGAAGAGCGCATGCAGAAGATGCGGACAGAGACCAACTCTCTGCTGGCATGGATATCCAACTGCGAAGTTCAGGTTGTCAGTAGGCAGGAGGATTTCCAGGAAGTAGTACGGGTGTACAAAGCATATGCAGACTGGTGTGATGAATCCAACTACTTCCCAGTTGCTGTTGAAAAATTCTGGGCGCAGTTGTCTATGCACCTGCCCGGCGTGGAGCGCACCCGCATCTACCGGGCGGATGAGACTACCGGGATGTCGAAGCAGGTCCGCGTTGCGAATGTCGTCTTTGGGGATAGGGTGATGGATGCAGACGGTGCGGGACAGGCCAGCCAGGAGCGCTGCGCGTCCGTTGTTCGGCTCGCCCTCCCGCCAGCACGATAGATAGCGCCACTTTCCAAGCGGAACAAGCCGGTCACAGAACCGGCTTTTTTTGTCCCGGTCCCTTCCAGAATGCAACCGCAGCTCGCCAATAGCAGTGCACACTATTAGAAGTCTCTAATATACAAGACAGGTAAGACAGCCCCTTGGGGAACCTGTCTTGTCCAAAAGCCAGAGTATCTCATTGATTCATAATCTTATTTTGGAAACAAGACAGGCAAGACAGGTAAGACAAGCTCTTGAGCACTTTATACTAGAAAAATGGAGGAGGACCACCAACTATTTTTTTTCTACGCGATAATAAAAACCCTGTCTTACCTGTCTTGCCTGTCTTGTAAGAAAAAACGCCAGCATAAACAATAGGATATAACAAGACAGGGACAAGACAGGCTCGCAGGTGGGTTGTCTTACCTGTCTTGTATATTAGCACATGCTTATACTCATGCCCCGCATACAGTTGGCCACAACCCGCCACATTCTCTAGCCAACCCATTGTTTACAGTTGCCTTTCCCTGATATTTCCGGCATAATTCGATATAACTTTCTATCTCATAGGAGCTTCCAATGGCAAAACCAGTCGAGCGCAGCCGCAGCCCCAAGGCGATGAAAGCAGCGGAAACCCGGCGCAGAAATTTGGTGGCGACTTTGCAGCTTTGGATTTCCGATGAGGGCATCACCGCGCTTCCTGTTGACGCCCTCACGCCTATCAGTGTCGCGTATGGCAGCTATTCTCGATGGGCGCAGGAGCGTGGCTCTATCCCAGTGAAAAGCGTGCTTTCGTTTTGGGATGCCCTGCCCGACGCGGTCCCCGGGTTCCGTCCGCAGGAGTTTTATCGTAGTGGCCGCGTCATTCGCAGGAGCTGCAACCTCAAGATAGTCGGGAACCCCGCATTGCTCCGGTGGTTTATGCACCACAGATAGCCGCTGGCTGCACATCTCCGCCGCACTAGCTATTACCCTTCGAGTGGCTTCCCCGCTACTCTCTCACCTCTCATCCTCGCCCGCCTCGTGCGGGCTTTTTTATGCCCGTAACCCATCCTTCACCGAGAGAGGTTGCACAGGTAGTGCCGGGGCGGCTTTGCACGGACCCGCGCTATACACAGTTGTCGACGAAACAGAAGGAGCAACCGTCATGTCCAAAAAAGCGCAACTGCAAGCACTTCCGCTTGCCCGCGAAGTATTCCCTCTCCCCTGGGCAGGCCTACTCATCAAACAGCTTGAGTGGACCATCAGCGATGAGGGTGACTGGCCACTCACCGCACGTACAAGCTCCCCAGACCATATCCAAAAAATCGGAGAGGAACTTTTAGCTTCTGCAGAAATAAATCTGGAGTTCACCGGACTGGACCTCTCCCGAAGCACGTTCCGCGTCGACGCCCCTTGGATACCCGCCACCGACCCGGACGACGACCACACCCCACCAGACAAGCGGCCAGGAGGGTACCGGGACATCTTTGAAAAAGGTGCACCCTTGCAAATTGCCGCGGCGGCGTTTGATTATTTCTCCAGCTTGACCGAGCAAAGCCCATCCGCGCGCCGCCAATTCAAGAATTGTGTAGTTGAACAAGGGGTTTATTTGTGGTTCATCATCGACGACGACCCCATGCCGCGCGTTCGTATAGCTCTGCCAGAGCCGGTCGCGGAGGCGATGGGCTATGCCACGGTGAAAACGCCGTACTTTGAGGACATCTTGAGAGGTGAATGTGTTCAGTAGCGTAGCCGCTATACACGTAGGTAGGCTGCACATTGTGTGCCAGCCACGCGCAGCAACGAGAGAAATTGCGCGGTGTTATATCCTACGAAGGGGCAGTCATCATGAGCGAGATTTACAACCTTTCTCGATTTTGTCAGACAATAGACTTCAGCACGCTACAATGTGAGCACATGCGGGTACCGATATTTTGTGAGTTTGACAACCGATTATTTATTTTCGTTGCACTATTCGACGAGAGCGGACCCGCGCAGCACATCATCAGAAAGCTGGAGCGTTTGGTGGGGCGCATAGACAATCCTGATAAGCAAAACACTTGCGTTCTGTTCCTCGCAAAATATAGAAGTCAAGACAAGGTAGTGGACGCCGCCAAGCTCCCGGTAAAACTTGTGTACTACAGGAAGCCGGGGGGTATCGGATTCCGGTATTATAAGCCAAATACCGCAGGTGTCACGGGCCACCCTAATGGCGCCACCCAGGGTCGGCATAATGGCGCCACTTCAAACTGCCTGAAATGGGCTCTCGAACGGGGTCAAGAATGGGCGATTTTACCCCCTTTCGCAACCCCAGTTTTTGGGGTGTTTTGTGGCCCTTCTGGAAGCGGTCTGGGGGCTCTGTAACTCTCTCCTTCGAGGATGAGACGGTAGGCACCGTGGCGTAGGCGATCGAGCGTCGCCGCCCCCAGCATGCGGTTCGCCGGGAAGACATCCCCCCATTCCGTGAAGTCCAGATTGCTGGTCATCATGGTGGTCACCCGTTCATACCGCTCGGCGATGAGATCGTGGAAATCCTCATCATGGGGCGGGCGCAAGGGCTTGAGCCCGAAGTCATCGACGATCAATAGCGTGACCTTGGCCAACTGCCGGAAGCGACGGTCATGGCTGCCCGTGGCGCGTGCGGCGTGCAGGGAGCCCACCAGATCGCTCTGCGAAGTGAAGAGCACGTCCGCTCCCTGGCGGATGGCACAGTGACCCAGGGCTTGCGCCAGATGGCTCTTGCCAGTCCCACAGGGACCGACGATGAGGACCGGCGCCTTCTCCTGGAGATAACGTCCCGTTGCCAGGTCATGCACGAGCGAGCGATTGAGTCCGGGCAGCCGATCGAAGGCAAAGTCCTCCAGCGTCTTGTGACTGCGGAACTGGGCCTGGCGCATCAGCGTATCGAACTTGCGCTGATCCCGGCGGGCGACCTCGTCCTGCAGGAGCAAGGCGAGGAACTCGGTATAGGCCAACTGGCCATCGACGGCCTGCCGGTTGCGGGCTTCCAGGGAGTCGAGAATACCGGATAGGCGCAGAGCGCGCAGGGTGTTGCTGAGTTCTTGGGTATGCATGGGGAAATCCTCAATGGAACAACTTGGCGGTGTCGTGCAGGAAGCGGCCGTCTCGGGTGTAGACACTCCCGTTTTCTGGACCGACGGGCGCCAAAGCCTCCTGGTCGAGCCCCTTCTTCAGGATCTGGGCGATCGTGCCATAGCGCGGATTCCCGAAGCGCAGGGCCCGTTCACAGGCGGCCTCCAGACGCTGCGGGGTGTACTTCTCCCGCAGGCGGAGGATGTTCTGCACGGTGCGCAGGTTCACCAGCACGCGGTCGATAAAGAGTTGGTGGACGACGCCATGACAGTGCGGTCCGATGGCCTGGGCCATCTGCAGACACCATTGCAGGTCATGGCTCTGCCAGGCTTGTCCTTCCGGCGGTAGGTGGTCTGCGACGGTCGAGAACGTTCCGGGTTGAGACAGGCGGGGATGGGTGGCCACCAGCGCGTGCTCCTGGTAAATCCGGATGGTGGTGTCGGTCGACCGGAGCCACAGAGTCTGCCCGATCAGTCGGTAGGGGACGGAGTAATAGCTCTTGGCGTACTGGACGTGGGCGTCTCGATGAACCTTGGGCTTGGTCCATTCGGAGAGATGGACCGGGGCATCCGGCAAGGGCTGCAATAGCGCCTTCTCGACCGTCGTGAACTGGTTGAGGGGACGCTGTTGGGTGGTGCCATGCACCCGGTTGCCGACCTGCAGAACCCACTCCTGGAGCTGACGATTTGCATCTCGTTTGCGACATTCAGCAGGAGATCCCGGCGGGCGCCCCAGGAGCTGGCATGGGACAACAGCACCTCCAGACGCTGAAACACCTGTTCCGGCGAGGTCTTCTCCAGGATTGCCGGCAGGTCATCCCGGTCCTTCTCCCGCATGGTGTTGGCCTTGATGACGAAAAGGGTCTCCGGGCTGATGGCGGCGATGTCGATCGAGAAGGATTTCCCGTCCATCTCCACCTCGACATTTTCCATGACCTGTGCGTCTTTTTCGATATCACGGATATCCAGTTGTCCGAACAGCGTCGTCTGGCTGGTGACATCGATCCGCAAACCACTGGCGGCTTCCAGTTCCGCGGCAAGCGGCAGAAAGGCGTCCTCCGGGCAATAGAGGTCGATATCCTCCGACAGCTTGCGCATGTCGTGGTAGGCCATGGCGGTGCCCCCGACGGCGATCAGCATGCGGGGTATCCGGTGATACTGATCGACATATGCCTGGTACAGTTGCCGGATGGTCTGGGTGGCGTCTTCTCTGCCCAGCAGCTTCATCGCACATTCCGCAGCGGATGGAAGCGCCGGTAGTCGTGACGGACCCGCTCCGCCGCGGTTTCCAGGTCGGGGTTGCGTTGCGCGGCACGTTGCCGGATCCAGTCGGGGATGCCTTCCAGAAAAGGCCGTTGTCCGCAGACGCGGGAAAGCAGCAGCAGCCCCTTGCCGTTTTCCATACCGGGGAAGGGGGCGCGGGGATTCGTTTTGGGCAGCACCGCCTGGGCGAACACCTGCGCCAGCGGTTCCTCCCAGAGGGATGGGTGAATCCCCTTTCGCGTGCAGTTCACCATCTGCATCATGATGCCGGAATCCTTCATTATTCGGCGTTCGATCGTTTCCCTGTGATTCGACAAAATGCTGTACCTCGCCTGGCTCTCTTTTTCTCACGCAATCATAGCACGAATCGGGGTTTTTGTCGAATCATCCAACGGTATGACATCCTTCATGACGTTCTTCCCGGTGCATCCATGGTTCGTTTTGTTTGCCGTCTCATATTCGTTATACTGTATTGCATGGCGTTGTATTCACGTTCGACAAAAGGTTTGGAGCATGTCTGAAAAGTCGCTGTCTGATGCCCCCTTTGCAGGGTGCGAACCCGATGGTTCGCCGGAAGGCGTCCTGGGGGAATTTTACGATTTCCTCTTTTCCGGCATGGAAAGGATCATCCGTCGTCACCAGACGTTTGGCGGATGGTCGCTGGGCAGCATCCCGGATCTGGTTCGGGTGCCGACACAGGCGGAACTGGGGCTCTGGTACGCCGAATGGAAAATCCCCGGGATTGCGGTGAATGGTGGCGTCGGACTGCTGCTCGTGGCCGGGGAATTGCGGTTGGGCCTGTATCTGCCGGTAGAATCGCTGCACTCTGGCGATGACGGCATCCCTACGGAGCGCCTGGTGTCCGAGGCGTATGACGGCAAGCCCTCCTGCCAGGTTCGCAGGCAGGCTGACCGGGTATTGTTCGATTGGATTCTCTCGGATTCCGGCACGGGGCCTTTCGGCATCGAATCGCTCTCCATCGCGTTGCGGGTTTTTCATCGGGGCGCCGTCTCCGACCCGCGAATCCTGCTTTTGATGCAACGTTTGGCTTACATGGTCACCACGGTCTGGGTAAACTCGATGCGGGTGCTGCTCTCCCGGCAGACGCGGGACATGAACACCTGGCTGGTGCGGACATCGATCCCGGTGACGCCGGACCTGTTGATCGGGCTGCGTTCCGGGGTGCTCGTGTACAGTGACAGGATGGCCCTGTTATCCGGAGAAGAGGAGTATCTTTCCTACATCCGTGCGCAAGAAAACGAGGAACGGGTGGTTGCGCATCTGGTTTCCGCGGGGATTCCCGCCGAGGCGATCCTGTCCTGCTCCCTGGTGCAGGATGAGGTGTTTGCTTGAGGTCCCCGGTTCCGGAGGAAGTCGACGGCATAGCCTTTCGCAAGGAGCCCATTTTTTCCCTGGTGGAAGAGCAGGAGATCGGGCGGGAATGGCTGCTGGATCATGCGTTGCCTGATGTGATTTCCGGTTGGGTGCCGGTGCTGGCATCCCTGTCGGGCTATCTTCGGGCGCCCATGGTGCGGGATGGTTTCCTGTTTGTGAACGGGAATTCGGATCAGTTGGGCAATTCAACGTTGCGGCATCTGTTTGCCTCGCTGGCACGGCAATGCCGGGATGCGGGAATCCGCCTGGTCCTGGAGTGGACGGAATCCCTGCCATATCACGCGGAAACCATGGATGTCCTGTGTGGCTTGCGACAATCGTGCGGGACACAGATTGCGGTGGATGATGGTGGTTCTGTTGGCCTCGACGTGCTGTGGCGGATGACGAGGATTCCTCCGGACTGGCTGAAGATCGATGGTGCGTGGTTTCACCTTGCGGAAAAGGAGGAATGGGCCGCGGAGACCCTGTACCAGACCCTCTGTGCCGCGAAGAACCTGGGGGTCAGGACCGTCATCGAGTGGATCGAGACGCCGGGACAGCTTCGCTTCGCGAGGGATCTGGGTGCGGAATTCGGGCAGGGGTTTTATTGGAAAAACCAGCGGGTCATTCCCGCTGATACGGTCAGGGAGGTGGGAAAATGACGGCGTCGGAGCAGTTGAAGGAATCGTTGCGGGCGTTGGAGGCGTGGTCTGAGTCCGTGAACGGGGATCGGCGCACACCGGAGAATGTTGTGCGGGAAATGCAGTCGACTTCCCAGCAGGTGGGATTCTATCTGAGAGAGATTTTCGATAAAATCGTCCATCTGGTCGGGCAGGTGGTTTATGCGTCAGTCTCCGGTGCGGCGAAAGAGACTGCCGGCAGAATCCAGATTCTGGCCAGCGAACTGGGGGACTACCTGATTGAGGTGACGGATGCCCAGGAAGCGCACCCACCGGAAGCGTCGCGGTTTCAGGCGTGGCAGGCTGTGGTTGCCCGTGTGGGGGAGTATGCCAGCTTCCATGCGGATTTGCTGGCTGGTGTGCAGGAACGCTATCCGGGCGTGGAGGACTACGCCCTGGGGTATGCGGTCGGCAGCCTGGATACCCTGTCCGGCATTGCCAGGGAACAGCGGTTGCGGGGCATCCGGATGTCGATGAATGGGCCATTATCGGAGTATGCGCTGGCGGATGCCGCAACGCTGGGCCTGGTGGAGCAGGAACCGTTTCCGGAAGAGGCGGGAATCGTGCGCAGCCAGACGGCGGAAGGGATCATTCTGGAGCGTTCTTCCGGACAGTTCGTGGTTTGCCCGATCTCCTCGCTTCCGGAAGGGTCCGTGGGGAAGCCGGTCTCCCTGAAAATGGAAAACGGGCGGTTTCAGCTGCAGGAAGAAGGGGAAACCGGTTTTCTGGAGGAGGAGGATCAGGAAAAAGAACTGCCTGTGCGACGTGGGCCGGAAACGGAAATGCTGAACCAGGATTAGATTGTTTGTTGTGGCGCGTATTCCCACAGGCTTGCGAAGTGCCTGTGGGTTTTTTCTTTTGGGGATGCGACTTCTGATATGCTGTCTGCAGGAAGTAACGCGATACCGTATTCTATGACAGAGGTGCATCCATGTTCATCCCTTCCCCCTCGTGGTTTGCAACGCTTCCGGATGAGGTTGCGCAAAACAGCAAGCTGGTACTTGCAAATGATTCTCTTTTCGTTTATACTGACTCCGGGGATTCTGTCGCAACGCTGGAAAACGCTTTTCCCATCCGGTTTCGGGCGAATCGGGATCGGACGATGTTCCGGGCGAATCTGGCGGATTTGCAGGAAGACCTGTCGCTGACCTGGGTATCCCGGGAGCGTCTGGAAGCAGGGTTGGGACTGTGGGAATATGCAGGAGAGGTGGATCATGAACGAGAAGGAAAAGAAGAGCTTTCTGGAGATGATGGCATTCGAGCACCGGATGTCCGAGACGCCCCGGACGGAGGCGGACAACGACCCGGATCTGCACCGGACGCTGCATCAACGGTACGGGCTGTCGATGGAGGTGAGCCGCGAGAGGTTGCGGATGTTGCGGGATCGCGACCAGAGCTAGAGCCAGAGGATCTTTCGGATCCGGAAACTCCGGCCCCGGAAGTTTCGGTTGAGCCTTCTGTCGCCGGAGAACCGGATACGGAAGGTGCGGGTGTCCTGCCGGACGCAGCCCGACAGGAACCCGAGCCAGAGCCAACAGAAGAGAGGGCTGAATCTTCGTCCGTTTCGGAAGATTCTCCTGACAACGATGGTGACTTCCTTTCCTGGCTGCAGACGGATGGCCGCACGGTTGAGGAAGTCGCCAGTCATCCGGAATTCCTGGAGGAAGTGTCCGCCTCCCGGTTGGAGCCTGCGGAAAACCTGGTGCTGGATGCACAGGCGTTTGAGCAACAGGCGTATGTGGGCGACAAGGGGAAGGTGCGCAACAATCTCGCGGCCATCCGGCTGATCAAGGCGCTGGAAAGCCAGTCAGCGAAGCCGCACCGCATTCCCATCGCCTGGCAGGAGACCCTGAGCCGCTTTGTCGGCTGGGGTGGTCTGCCGCAGATGTTCCGTGATTCCTCCGGGGAATTCGGGCAGGGATTCGGGAAGTTGGGCGAGGATCTGGAGGCTCTTCTGTCTCCGGAAGAATACCAGATGGCGCGGCGCACCACGCTCGATGCGCACTATACCGCGATGGGAGTCGTGGATGGCATCTGGAATACCCTGGCGTCCAGCGCGCTCGTGTCGCGGGATGACCTGATGATTCTGGAACCATCGGTCGGGTCCGGGGTATTCCTGGGGCGTATCCCGGAACGTTTCCGGGACGATGCGGTGGTGATGGGCTGCGAGGTCGACGGAGTTACTGCCGCCATCGCCTCCTGGTGCCATGGTCGCGCCACCATTCACCAGCAGACGTATGAATCGTTCCCGGTGTTGCGGGATACAGCGACCGGGGAAGATGCGAATCGTCATGGATTCGACCTGGTGGTGGGGAACCCGCCTTTTGGGGATCAGAAGGTTTTTGACCGGGTTCACCCGGAATGGTCTGCCCAGGCGCCGAACATTCACAGTTATTTCTTCGAGAAAAGCCTGTATCAATTGCGCCCGGGTGGAATGATGGCCATGGTCGTTTCCCGTTACCTGCTGGATTCCAGTACGCAGGAGCAGGAAGACTGGCGCAAATCCTTTGCCTTGCGGGCGGAATTGCTGGGGGCCGTGCGCCTGCCGCGCACCGCTTTCCTGAAAAACGCGGGAACACAGGTGATGACCGACGTCCTGCTGTTTGCCCGCCGTGCAGAGCCCCTGGCGGAAAATATCGAGGATTTGCAGGACGCCGATTATCCTGACTGGGTGTTTTCCGTGGAGGATATGGCGCACACGGAGGATGGCCGTCCGATCCCGGGAAGCCGGTATTACCGGACGCATCCGGAAGCCATTCTGGGGAAAGTGGACCTGATCCGCGGCATGTATCAGGCAAATGAACCTGCGGTTCTGCCGGACGAGCGCAGTGACACCCAGGAGATCCTGTCGCACGCCATTTCCGACACCCTGACAAAATCGTTTGTCGAACGGCTTTTGCAGGTTGATGTGCCGCCATTTCCGCCCTTGCCTTCTCTGGACAGAAATCTTTTTCTGGAAGCGGATGCTCCCCAGTCCCGGTTGTTGCGAAACATGCAGGATGCGGCCCGCTGGCATGGGGAAAACTCCTGGTTTGTGTTCGACGATGATCAGGGGGTGCGGCATCTCGCGCTGCGGAAGACATCCCATTATTTTGGCGCGGAACTGGCGGCCATGGCGTGCCCGCCAAATTTGTCGATCATGCCGGGGAACAGCCCGTCCAACCGTGCCAAGGAGAATGTCGGGGAGGAGGACAATGATGGATTGCCGGACTCCGGCATGACGCTGCAGGCTTCCCGGATTCGGCGGATCATGGGTATGTGCGAGGTTCGTGATGCCCTGAAATCCCTGTTGGATTTGCAGGTTTCCCTGCAGGCGACGGATACGGAGGTGGAAGAGAAACGCGAGCAGTTGAACCAGACGTATGACGCTTTCGTCAAAAAGCATGGGTTACTGCATCGAAGAATCAATGCGCGGCTGTTTGCCCTGGACCCTGCTGCAGGTTCCCTGCGTGCCCTGGAAAAGGACTACGAGCCGGAAGTATCCGCTGCGGTTGCCCGCCGCACCGGCATGTCTCGCGCTCCGGAAAAGGCGGAAAAGGCGGACATCTTCCGGGAGAGAACGATGTTCCCCAGCGAGGCGCCTGCCATGGCGGGCACGCCAGTCGATGCCTTGCGGATATCACTTTCCCTCCGTCAGTCCGTGGACAAGGAATATCTGCTGGATCTGTTGCGGGGTGGCTGGTTCCCCTCCGATCTGGATAACGAGACCGCTTGGCAACGGGTTCGGGAAGATTTGGGAGACAGCGTCTTGCTGGACCCGGAAACCGGGGAACTGGCGCTGCGGGATCTGGTGCTGTCCGGGCGCATCGAGGATCGGATTCGTCTCGCGAGGAACCGGCAGGAGACGACGGTACCCGAGACGGCGGAACATGCCGAATGGGAAAAAACGATTACCGCCCTGGAAGGGGTGATTCCGGCAAGAATCCCATTCTCGCGGATTTCCTTCCGGATGAGGACGCCATGGGTTCCTTCCCCGGTACGGGAGGAGTTCTTCCAGGAAGCCTTTGAATCGGATATTCATGCGCATTATATGGAAAATTCCGGAAAATGGGTGGTGCAGAGCCGTTCTGCCGGCAGTCAGGATTTGCGCTGGTCTTCCGGCTCCAGAACCGGGAAGGTGGATTCGCGACTGATCCTGGATACCCTGCTGAACGACAAGCCTCCGGTCGTCCGCTATACCGACCGCAACGGGAACATCCTGGTGGACGAGGGAGACTCCGAGTTGCTGCGTTCCCGTTGCGAGGATTTGCGGAAGGAATGGGAACGGTGGGTGAGTGCGCACCCAGAGGCGCAGGATACCCTGGAGTCCGCCTATAACGACCGTTTCAATGGCGAGGTGCTGCCCCGTTATGATGGGTCGCATCTGGATTTGCCGGGGATGTCCGGGGCGATTTCCCTGCGCCCGCAGCAAAAAAACGTCATCTGGCGAGGGTTGGCCGGCAACAATCTCATCATGGATCACGCGGTGGGTGCAGGAAAGACCTTTGCCGGAATTGCTTATGTGATGGAAATGCGCAGAACGGGGCGGGCCAAGAAGCCGTTGATCCCTGTGTTATCGCATCTGGTGGAGCAATGGGAGGAAGCGTTCCTCACCCTGTACCCCAACGCCAGGGTTCTGGTTGCCCGTGAAGGGGATCGCAGCAAGAAGTCCCGCCAGGAATTTCTGGCGCGGGCGGCTTTCGGGGACTGGGATGCGGTCATCGTGCCGCACAGTCTCTTCTCCCGGATTCCCGCGGATCCGGAAGATGAATTCAGATACCTGCAATCCGAGATCGACCTGTATGTGGAGTCGATGGAACAGTACAAAGAGATCGGAGATGGTCGCAGCGTCAAGCAGATGGAGCGCAAAATCGCCACGTTCCGTTCTCGTCTGGAGAAAAAGATGGCGAGACAGAAAGCCGATACCGGATTGCTGCACATGGGCAATGTGGGCTTTGATCTTCTGGTTGTGGATGAGGTGCAGGAATTCAAGAATCTTTCGTTCAACACCAACCTGAAAAATGTCTCCGGCATGGGAAATCCGGAAGGTTCCGCGAGAGCGATGGATTTGTACATGAAAGTGAAGGGGATCAACCGGATTCGGGGTCGCGAGGATGGCGTGGCGTTCCTGACGGGGACGCTGCTGTCCAACACCCTGGCGGAGATGTATATCTGGCAACGGTACCTGGATGAATCGATGCTGGAAGATCTGGGACTGCGCACCTTCGATGCCTGGAAGGACACGTTTGCCTCGGTGATCCGGGAATTTGGCTTCACCCTGACCGGGGAGTACAAGGAGCGGGCGTATCTGGGCCGGTTTGAGAACTGGCCGGAACTGTTGCGCCTGCTGAACCGGTTCAAGGACAGCGTCACCATCGCCGACGTACAGCGGATGATGGAGGAAGCCGGCATGGGAAATCTGCCCATACCCAGGGTGGCTGGTGGTGCTCCGGAAATCATCTCCGTGCAGCCCACGTTGACTCAGCAGGATCTCATCGGCAGGGAGGTCGGGGAAACGCCGGGTGGACTTCCGGTCTACAACGAGGGGTCCATCCTGTACCGGCTGGATCATCTGCCGCGTCGACCGAAGAAAGGGGAGGACAACATTCTGTCGCTCGCCAGCGAACTGATGAAGGTCGGGCTGGATGCCCGCGCGTTGACCAAGATGCAGAATGCGGATGGCGAGGAAAACGGTCAGAAGCTGATCAGCGCGGCAAACCGCATGTTCTCCATTTACCAGGACTGGATGGAGGACCGGGGCACGCAACTGGTGTTCCTGGATTTCTCCACGCCGAAATCCGGCAAAGGACCGCAGGGGAAGGATCGCAAGGCGCTGGAAGCCATGGATGCCCTGCAGGTTCTGGAGGAGACGCAACAACGCCGGGATCTGACAGAGGAAGAGGCGTCCGACCGGGATGCGTATGAGGAGATTCTGGAATCGTATTCGTCAGCGGAACTGGAGGATTTGCGGGACGTTGGGGATCGGCAAGTCTGGACGGCCTATGCGGAATTGCGTGACATGCTGGTGCGGAAAGGCGTTCCGGCGGAGGAGATCGTCTTCATCCATGATGTTGCCGATGACAAGAAACAGGATCTGTTCAGCAAGGTGCGCAGTGGCCGGGTTCGTTTTCTGGTGGGGTCCAGCAGCAAGATGGGCGCCGGGATGAACGTCCAGGATCGACTGGTCGGCATGCACCATCTGGATGCGCCGTACCGTCCCCTGGACCTGGAGCAGCGGAATGGGCGTGGCATCCGGCAGGGGAACAAGCTGCTGGAGAAGTATGGAGAGGAGAAGTTTGCGGTACACGTTTGCTATTACGTCACGGAATCTTCCGGTGACGCCGGACGCTGGCAGATTCTGGAGTTCAAGAAGCAGTTCATCGACCAGTCACGGGCGCCGCTGGATGCCGCATCCGAACTTCGCTCGCTGGAAGATCCGGGGGCGCAGGCATTCGATCCGGCAAAGGTGAAGGCGGAAGCGTCTGGGAGCCAGGTTCTGATTGATCGCGTGCGGATTGCGCAGATGTGCAAACAGGAATCCCTGGACGTGGCCGGCAGGAAATCGGTGCTGGCGGACGTTCAGCGTCAGGAAAGAACCGTCCGGCAACGGCTGGAATCTGGTAACCGGTGGGAGTCCGCGCTGGAAACCATGAAGGATCCGACAGAAGCCTGGATGAAGGAATACCGGAAGTGGCAAAACCGTTCCGGCGCCAGGGGCGACGCTGAGGACGTGCCCGGTGAAGAGATTGCACAGGGAAACCTGGAAGACGCGGGAGTTCCAGACAAAAAGCCGAAGAAGGAAAGTCGGAAAGACAAGGAATTCCAGGTGTTTTTCCCAGCGGATGATGGGGGGTGGAAAAAGGAATCGCTGCCGGTCCGGGAGATTGGCGAGCGGTTTCACCGGCATCTGGTCGATGCCCTGCGTTCGGAAATTCAATCTGATGAATCGGGAAAACCTGTCTGGGAAAATCGTTGTTCTGATGCTTTGTTGGACCGGAGATGGTTTCGTCTGGAATCTCCGTCTGGTCAGGATCTGGGGGAGATAAAGATTGGGGATTGGCGGAAAGAGAAGTTTGATGACCGCGCTGTCACCCTTATTTTTCACTGGCACCTGCCGGAATCCCTGGCGAGGGAGAAGGAGGTTTCCGGGGATGTGACCAACCTGCTGTATAAAGATTCCGTGCTTCGCCTGGATTTCTGGGCACCGGAAGTTCTCCGCCCGGAACTGGCTCTGGCGAACAATCGGGAGGCGGAACAGGCGGAACAGAAAGCGCAGTACACCCGGATTGGGAAATCTCTATGTTCCGCGCCGGGAAATATCCTGAGCGCCCTGGAGGAGGTCGGCTATCTGCTGCGGCGGGAAAAGGAAAAGATGTCGTCCATACAGAAAGAAATCGCCCGTCTGGCAGACCTGCAGCCTGAACTGGAAAAGCGGGAGGAAGCGCTGACGCAGAAGGAGGGGGTTCTTGCCGACCTGGAAAAAGCGTTGCGTTGTGGTGTCCGGAAATACGAAAAGGTGGACGATCGGATTGCCGCATTGCAGACGATTGTCGCCGTGGCGGCCAAACCGGAGACGGACGGGAAACTGGAGACGGAGGAGGAGGGTGGCCAGCCAGGTGCTCTTTCCGTACAGAACCAGTCCGCGGAATGGAAGCTGGACACCCTGCTTTCCATTCGGGAATCCCTGTCCCGCTGGGCCGAACACCGGGAAAAGGCGCTGCTGGCATTCGCGGGTGGAGAACTCTTCGTCCCGGATGCGGACGGCTTTCTGGAAGATCCGGCAGAAGCCCCGGAAAAACGGGAGGAGGATGGGTTGTTCGCGGTTGCACAGTAACGCCATATAAGATATGTTAGCGTTACTATTTGCCGGATCGGGAAAAACATGGCCTTTGACTTACGGGATGGGGATACGGTAGAGGCGGATGAAGACGGGTTGCGATATCTGTTTGCCTGGGGGGGTGGCGGCGATCGTGCATCCCGTCCGGATCGGATGCTGCTTTGTGGAATGATCATCCAGGCCGCGAAGGATGTCAGTGAACATCGGGCAGGCAGGTGGGTGGAGGGGCTGGACGTTCACGGATCGGCGGAATACTGGTTTCTGCACCCGGAAGAAGGGGTGATTCCCCTTTCCTGGTGTTTTTCCGTTTTGTTTCCACAGTTGCAGGACTCGATGACAGCGATAGAGTTTGGACAAGCCATCCTGAAAAACGCGGATCGGGTCGGATTGATGGACATCCCGACGGTTACGGAAGCGCAGGAACCGATCAAAGGGCTGCAGGGGTTTTCCGATCGCCTGTTTTCCGTTCTGGACGGCACCGCGCTGTTGTCATCGCCCTCCTGATGGCGACGTGGGCGCATTTCCCGGAGCACTTGCGCGACCGGATCAAGGATTCCTGTGGTGGCGCAGGCATCGGGGGGGTCGCCAACACCACTGCGAATGCCGCGGCGCGCAAGACTCCTTCTCCGGCGGAGCATCTGGGTCTTTTGCTGAAGACGGAGCTTTCCGAGTTTGCCCTGGTCCCGGAGTACCGTTTTCACCCGGAGCGACGATATCGCATCGATTACGCCTTCCCCCAACAGAAGGTGGCCATCGAGTTTGACGGGTATCGCAGCCACGGGATTTCCCTGTCTGGCTTCCGGGATGGCCTTCGACGCCAGAATCTCCTGGTACTGCTGGGCTGGCGGGTATTGCGTTACAGCATTCTCGATCTGCGGGATACCGGTCGCATCGTGCGGGAGGTCCGGGAATTGTTGTCCGGGGCCAGGGCGCCTGCGCCTGGGGCGTCCGAAACAGGCTTGACAAAACCTCAAAAGTAACGCTATATTATACCTGTTTGCCATTCATGCAGGGTGATCGTGATGCAATCTCCAGAAATTGTGGTGCGGGTAACGTATCCGGGTAACATTTCTACCCAGTATTCTGTCCCATCTTCGACCCGAATCGTGGATTTTGTGGAAATGATTTCCCGTATCGGCCCGGTTCTCAAGGTCTCTTTCCCGAAAGAAGATTCCCGGAACCGCCAGAGCAAGGTTGCCTGAGCATGCGGTCAGGAAGCCGTGCTCCGGTTGTCGTTGTCGACCTTGACGAGGTTTTGCTGGATTTCCAGCAGGCGTGGCGGGACTGCGCCGGCATGGTTCTGCAAAAGGAGATGGTCCGGCAGTCGGATGCCTATCTCCTGTCTTCCCGGTACGGTCTCACGAAACCGGAAGCCTCGCGGGTATGGGAGGTATTTCACGGGGACGCCTGGTGGGAAAGGGTGCCGCCACAACCGGATGTCTGGGATTTCATCGCGGAGATGGACCGTGTCGGGGTTTCCCTCTGGGCGGTAACCAACGTGGACCCGCAGTGGGGGTATGCCCGGGCGCTCTCCCTGGGAGGCGCCATTCCGGAAGGGCGGATTGTCTGTCTGGGCGCGCAGGCCACCGCTGCGGATCGTGCAGAGGTGCTGCGGCGGTTACGGGCCACTGCGTTTCTGGATGACCTGCCGGAAAATGTGAATGCGGCGGTATCGGTGTTGCCATGCGCGGTGCA
This sequence comes from Acidithiobacillus sp. IBUN Pt1247-S3, assembly GCF_041146875.1. Taxonomy (NCBI): domain Bacteria; kingdom Pseudomonadati; phylum Pseudomonadota; class Acidithiobacillia; order Acidithiobacillales; family Acidithiobacillaceae; genus Acidithiobacillus; species Acidithiobacillus sp. IBUN Pt1247-S3. Next base: position 122,032 of record NZ_JBFRXP010000005.1, read on the forward strand.
TCTGAACCGGAATTATGCTGACCGTGGAGTTGCGCAACACCCTGCATCCGTCATCGATCATCTGCTGGATTTCCCTGTGGTGCTGGAGTCGATGTTCCGGCAATCCTGAAGTTTCCGCCCTCTGTACAGGAGTCTGTCATGTTGCAATCCCGTCCGGTTTCCCCAGAGGCGCTGGCCGCCCTGCAGCCTTTGCGGCTGGACCCCGTGTTGGCGCGTCTGTATGCGAGCCGGGGCATTCGTGCGCCGGACGATCTGGATCTGGGGGTAGGTAAACTGCTGACGCCGTCCCTGCTGGGGTTGCGGGAATCCGTCGCGCGCCTGCAGCGGGCCATCCAGGAGAAGGAGTTGATCTGTGTCGTCGGGGACTGGGATGTGGATGGTGCCACTTCCACGGCGTTGGCGGTCACCGCATTGCGGGCGTTTGGCGCGGTGGTGGAATACCGTCTCCCCAACCGTTTCGCCCATGGATACGGGTTGTCTCCCCTGCTGGTGGAAGAGGTGCTGGCGCCGATGCGCCCCCGTCCTGCCCTGTTGTTGACCGTGGATAACGGCATTGCGGCAATCGCCGGGGTTGCCAGCGCAAAGAAGTACGGCATGGAGGTCATCGTCACCGACCATCATCTGCCGGGAGACGCTGTGCCGGACACCCCCTGGATCGTGAATCCCCATCAGCCGGGTTGCCCGTTCCCGGCAAAGACACTCTGCGGAGTGGGGGTCGTCTGGTATCTGATGGCGGCGCTCTGGCGGTCGTTGACGAAAACGGGCGTCTTGCCCGCGGAACCCCGTCTGCCGATGCAATGGCTGGATCTGGTGGCTCTGGGGACCGTGGCGGATCTGGTGCCTCTGGATACGAACAACCGCCGGCTGGTGGCGGCGGGGTTGCGGCAGATTCGCAAGGGTAACGCCAGGCCGGGAATCGGGGCACTGATGACCGTGTCCGGGTGCGCGGTGGAATCGGTCAGCGCGCAGGATTTCGGGTTTCGCCTGGGTCCACGCCTGAATGCCGCGGGGCGGCTGGACGACATGCGCATCGGGGTGGAACTGCTGCTGGAGAGGGACGGGGAACGTGCCCTGGAGAAGGCGAAGACGCTGGATGCCATCAACCGGGAACGGCGCGAGGTGCAGCATGAGGGTCTGCAGTCCGCGCAAGAGATTCTGGAGACGTTGAGCCTGCCGGAAGAAGAAAAGATCCTCGTGGTTTTCGACGAACAGGGACATGAAGGGGTGGTCGGGCTGGTGGCGGGCGCCATTCGGGAATCGCGTCACCGTCCGGCCATCGTTTTTGCCCCAGCGGAAGAAGGGCGCGCATGGCGGGGCTCCGCGCGTTCGGTTCCCGGTGTGCATATCCGGGACTTTCTGGCACGGTTGGACGGGCTGTTCCCCGGCATGATCGACAAATTTGGCGGGCACGCCATGGCCGCGGGTCTGGGGTTGCGTGCGGAGCAGGCGGAACGGTTCCGGCGGGAAGCGGCGCGGTTGGCGGAATCGTTCGTGGACGATAGCGCGCTGACGGAGGTGGTCTGGACCGATGGGGAGATCCCTGCGGGTTGGGGCACGCTGGAAAATGTTTCCCTGCTGGAAGCTGCTGGCCCCTGGGGGCAAGGGTTCCCTGATCCGTTGTTCCAGGGAACCTTCCGGCTGGTGACGCTGGAGCGGATCGGCGCGGACAAACAGACGCGCAAGATGACGCTGGCTACGGCGGAGGGGGAATCGCATCTGGCCCTGCAGTTCCGTTGTGGAGAGCCGGATGCGTCGGAATTGCAGGCAGGCAGTTGGTACACGGTAGCGTATCAGTTGCAGATCAACCGTTGGCGTGGTCAGGAAACCGTGCAGCGGATCGTGCAGAAGATCGGTCCTGCGGTCGCTCCAGAGATTCCGTCTGAACCTTTGGTGGCGGCATGTCCGGAAGACGGGGTGCCGGTTGGCGGCGAGTTTCTGGAACTGGATGAATTTGAGGCGTGCAAGTGATGATGGATATGCCTTCATATTTTTCAGAAGAAATTCCGCTCTTTTTCCAGGAAGAAGGCGGGGAACCATTATCCCTGGATCGGTCATTGCTGTATCGCCAGGCGGAGCGTTGTCTGTTTTCCGTTTTGCTGGTGGAGCCGGAACAGTGGGAGGATGCCCGTCCGTACATGGCGGCGGAAGATTTTTTCGAGAAGCGGCACCGGGTGCTGTTCGACGCCATGGAGGCTCTGCTGAATGAGGGGCAGCCGGTGGACGTGCTCACGGTAGGAGAATATCTGGAGCGGGAAGAAACGCTGGCGGATATCGGTGGGCTGACCTATCTGATTGAGGTGGCCCAGGAGGGAATGGTGCTCCTGCCTGCGGTAGAGTATGCAAAAAAGGTGCGGGAATATGCCTTGTTGCGTGCGCTGACGGAGACGGGACGGGAGATTGCCGGATTGCCGGAGTCTCCCGCGGGGCGCACGGCGAAAGACCTGGTGCTGGTGGCCGGGGACCGCATTTCCGCTCTGATGGACCGTCAGGCGGTCGGGATGGATGATCTGAAGCCGGTTCGGGATTTTCTGCCGGATTTCATCGACGAGATGGAGGAGTCCTCGCGCAGGAAGGAAACCGTTACCGGGTTGCCTACCGGGTTTGTGGAACTGGACGAGATGACTTCCGGGTTGCATCCCGAGCAGTTGCTGGTGATTGCCGGGCGCCCGGCCATGGGGAAAACCGCCTTTGCGATGAACATCGTGGAGCATGTGGTCTGTGAGCGAAAGAAAGGGGTTGCGGTATTCAGCATGGAAATGCCAGTTCGGGAGCTGCTGCTGCGACACATCGCTTCTTTGGGGCGGATTCCGCAGGGGCGGATCCGTTCCGGGCAACTGGGGCAGGACGACTGGCCCAGGATTGGCACCGCGGTTGGCCTGTTGAACCCGGCGCCGCTGTATCTGGACACGTCTTCCAGTCTGACCATCGGGGAGATGCGGGCCAAGCTCCGGCAGGTGCGGCGCAAGATGGAGTTGTCCCTGGTTGTCGTGGACTATCTGCAGTTGATGAATGCCGGCGCACGGCATCGTGGCAACCGGGTGTCGGAGATTGCGGAAATCAGCCGGGGGCTGAAGGTGCTGGCGAAAGATCTGCAGGTTCCGGTGATTGCGTTATCCCAGTTGAATCGTGGAGTGGAAAGCCGGACGGAAAAGCGTCCGCTGTTATCGGACCTGCGGGAGTCCGGTTCCATCGAGCAGGATGCCGACATGATTTTCCTGCTGTACCGTGATGAGGTGTACAACCGGGACAAGGAGGAGGTCAAGGGGCTGGCGGAGGTGATCGTCGCCAAGCAGCGCAATGGCGCAACGGGCAGTGTCCGGCTGGAGTTTGCGGGAGAGTATTCGAGGTTTTCCAACGGCCCTGGCAGCAACGAAGAGCCGTATGGCGGGGGTGGGTATGTGGGGTTTTGACCAACGGGCGCAACCTTCCAGATGGGTTGCCGCCTGCCTTCTGGCCGGACTCATGGCGGTTGCGCCGATGGCCCAGGCTGGGCTGCTGGGCGCGTTGATCGGTGGCGCCATTGCTCACCACGAAGAGGAAAAGGCCAGGCAAGATGGGCAGCCTGCAGCTGGAGTGGCTGGTGTCGTGGCGGGAATCGCTGCGGAAGGCGTGGCCGTCCACGAGGTGAAGGACCACCAGTTCCTGGCGCTGGCGGGTGGAGCCGTGGCGACGATGGCTGTGGACGGTGAAGCCAGGGCTTATCTGGAGAGGCATCAGTGCTAACTGCCGCCGGAGAGCCGAAGCCTGGTAAAGGATGCGCGGCGCACCATATCGTGATGAAGGATGATGGGAAATTTCCGGCATCGAAAAATGCCAGGAAAATTCTGGAAGAGTGTGGTATTGACCCACTCGGGCACGCATTCTCACTGCCGGCGATCTGTCGGAAACCAGACCATTCCCAAGCAAAGAAGACCTTGGGCCTGGTTAGTACCGACTTTACGGCAATTATCAAAACATGGTTTCCTGATGGACCCAAGACGTAATCCTTTTGAACGGCAAGGAGTGGCAGGAATGGCCTGCTGGTTGTAACAGGGAGGGTACTGGAGAACTGACGCTGGTGCGCAGTCGAGTGGCTCCGGCAGGTTCATTGTCGTGACGTGATATACCCGATTTTTGTTTTTGGAGGTTGATGATGGCTATGGAACAGGCGGATATGGCGGGCAAGGACTGGTTTGGTCTCCAATTCAGGACTTATATGGACTCTGGGAAGTCTGCGGTGGGCTTGTCCGACCCCATCATCACCAGTGTTTGTGGGGATGAGATCGAGTATGGGAAGCTGTTTGCTTATTGCTTTCGACGGTTTGGTTACCCAGACCGGGGCTGGGATGGTTACAAGGAACTGGTTTCATACTGCCTCACGACCCCGCATCCGGACATGGTGTTGAGAATTACGCCGTATGTTGGGAACACTTCTGTCATCAGTCTGCAATTTCTGGTGGAGCGAGGAACATTCATGGCTATTAAGGCTTATGCGAAGCGTGATCGCGTGGCCTGGGAAGGTCGGTCTTTGGATTATGCGGAAAAACAGGGGCTTCCTGACTGGATGCCTGAGTGGGTCAACATCTTCAACACGGAATTCCGCACGGTATTAATTCCTAACGTTCCTTATGCTGAAAATTGGCGGCAGGCCGTTAATTTCTGTTTTCCCTATGGCGAAAACTTAATTCCTAACGTTCCTTATGCTGAAAATTGGCGGCAGGCCGTTAATTTCTGTTTTCCCTATGGCGAAAACGGATATCGTCCATACGAGCTAGCGAATCGTGTCGTACAGTTCTGCAAGAACCTACACGACGATTATGCTCAGATCGAGCCATGGCCAGCCTATTATATGCGCCCAGCCGACGTGAAGGATTGGAACGACGATGATCCGCTCAAGCCACTTGCACAGGCTGCTATGGTAGCGCTGGAAGACCTGCGCACTCCTGTGGGCGTCCGAGATCAATCTATTAATGCATTCGGCAAGGTTGGGTCAGGTTGTGCCAATGTTAAAGCCGCGCTTAGCGCAGGCTATCCGTCAGGGGCGATTGGGAATTACGCGCCCAAAGAATTCGCCGAACTTCATGAGTTTATTCTGAAGCTAGGGAAAGGCAACGTCAAGCGGGGAATCAAGAAAGTCATCAGGGCGACGCTCAAGACCGTCCTGGGTTCATCTGAAACAGAAAGATGAAATGTAAAGAAAATTTGACATTCTCCTGATGTTGTGGTACCCTGTTTGGCAGGTGAGAGAAGAGGGTGCGGTCATGGATATCCAGACGTTGGGAAAGCAGTTGCGGGATCGTCGCAGGGCGTTGGGAAAGACGCAGGCGGAGGTGGCGTTGGCCGTGGGGATTTCCCGCGCCACGTTGATTGCGCTGGAAAACGGCAATGGACTGTCGCTGGAGAAATTCACGCGGTTGGCGCAGGTGCTGGGCCTGGAGGTTTCCTGTGTCGAAAGTGACTTTGCGGAGCCCGCACAGGCGCAGGACGCGCCGGTTTCCGATCTTGCGCTGCAGTCCTTGCGGAAAAAGCGATTCCCGGTCCTGCAGGAACTCCTGCTGCTGGCGGCTGCCGACCGATGCGCGTGATCGATGAAATGGCGGTGTACTGCCAGGATCGCCTGGCCGGGCATCTTCGCAAAACCGGAGAGATGACCCCGCGTGGCTTGCAGGTTCTCTATGATTTCCAGTATGTCGATTCGGCGTTGGAAGAAGATCTGGTTTCCCTGGCGATGCCGGTTGGAGGTCGGTATGACCGGCTGTTTGACGTACCTCCCGCGTTTCAGGTGTCCCTGCCGGAAGGGTGGGTCTACAAACAACTGGTTTCCGCCTATGGCAAGGCAGTGGATCTTTCTGATCCGTTCGCCTTGCTGAAGGTTGCGGGCCGCAATCCGGTCGGGCGGGTAACCTTTGGCGGTGCCCGGAAGCCTGCGCGTATGGAGGATGCCTTGCGGGATGCCATCTTGCACGAAGATCACCGGTGCTGGATGCAGGACATTCTGGAACAGGTATCTCCAGAGCACCTGGGGGTGTCCGGCGCGATGCCAAAGCTGGTGGTGGATGCGCAGGATGGATATGGGCCTTTCGTATTTGACCAGCATATCCTGAAACTGGAACAGCCACGATATTCCGGTATTGCGCTGGCTGAGGAATTTGCCTTGCGCTGTTCGGCGAAGGAATATTTCATGCGCATCGCCTATGCCTCCGACCTCCACCTGGAGTTTGGTTCACCCTTGACGCTGACCGGTCTATCCGGTGTGGACGTGCTGGTCCTGGCCGGCGACGTGGACACCATGCCGGAGGATTACACGGAGTTTTTGCGCAAACTGCGCCTGGCTTACGACGGCCCCGTGATTTTCGTGCTGGGCAACCACGAATATTATAACGGGGTCTTTCCCGATGACCGGCAGAAGTACCGGGAGGCCATCGCCCACGACTGTCGGGCGTTCCTGCTGGAAAACGAAGCAGTGGTTCTGGGCGGCGTCCGTTTCCTGGGCGCCACCCTCTGGACGGATTTCGCCGGTGGGAAGCAGATGCGCAACTGTCAGCACATGATGTCTGATTTCGCGGTGATCCAGGAGGGGGAGAATGGAAGCCTGATAACCCCCGATGCCATCCTCAAGGTCCACCAGGAAAGCATCGCCTGGCTGGAAGACCAATTCACCAACCATCCACATGACGGACCGACTGAGGTCATCACCCATCACGCACCCAGTTTTCAGAGCCAGCATCCCCGGTTTGCCGGAAGCCCCATATCAGGCGGTTTCTGCTCGAATCTGGATCGCCATGTTGAACGCTGGAAGCCCGATGTCTGGATTCACGGTCATGTGCATGATCCGATGGATTATCGCCTGGGCAAGCCCCCCTTGCAGGGGGCAACGCGGGTGCTCTGCAATCCCTGGGGCTATCCGGATGAAGGCCGGGCACGGGAATACCGGGTTGCGGTCCTGAGAGGGACCAAGACTATTGCGGATTGACTGGCTGCGCATTTTATGCAAGATTTCTAACATTCTGCAACTTTTCTGCGAACCGTGCGAATTTTATGCGTGATCTGCTGGGGTATGCCTTTCTGCGGGAGCACCTGAACTTGCACGTACTTCCTGTGCAGGCTCCAGCTTTTCTTGCGCCGTCCGCGAGAGAAATTCGGGAGACTGTTGCGGGAAAGAGTATTCCGCCTTGGGTAGCGCCAAAATCCGAAGATCCGCTGGAACACTTGCAGTTTGCCATCAAGCACGAGGGGATCGACCTGTCGGTGTTGTCGCAAGCGATCCGGAAGATTGCGCCGGCAAGTTTACGTGATGCCTTGCGAGAGAAGCCAAACAGCCGCCCGTTGCGGATTCTGGGTTTGTTGTGGGAACACTGTACCCGGGAGAAGATGACGGACATTCCGCCAGTCACCACATCCTCTGCGCCCTTGTTTGATCCGGGACGATACCTTGTCGCCGATCCGGAAAGGCCATCCAACCGCTGGCGCATCCAGCAAAATGGATTGGGTACGCTGGATTATCTCGTTACCGTTCGTCTGACGCCGGAAATTCAGTCGTTGTTGCAACGAGACTTGCTGCAGGAAGTTCGGGATGCACTGGCAAACATGAATCCGGTTTTGCTGGAGCGCACGGTTTCCTGGGCATACCTGAGTGACACGAAACATTCGTTTGCCATTGAACGGGAGCGGCTGCCAGAGCCAAAATCCCTGGCGTATGCGCAACTGTTGTGGGCCTCCCTGCAGAAGCCGTTGGCCCCCTGGTCTGAGGATGCCCTTTGCGCTTTGCAATCGGGGTTGCTGAACCATCCCATGGATCGGGCAACTGGGTGGCGAACTGGGCAAAACTGGTTGCAGAACGGGCTGCGCGGGGCTTTGGGAGTCCAGTACGTCCCGCCGGGTCCAGAATATCTGCCCAGGCTGATGCAGGACATCGGGGTTCTGGCGGATACTCTGGGGAATCGTACCGATCCATTGGTGGCCGCTTCCATTGTTTCTTTTGCTTTTGTCTACGCGCATCCTTTTTGGGATGGCAATGGCAGAATATCCAGGTATCTGTTTCATCGGACGCTGGCGCAATCGGAAGCTCTGGAGAAAGGGTGGATTCTCCCGGTTTCCATTGCCATGGAGCGTAACGAAAACCGGTATTTGTCAGCACTGCAAAGTTTTTCCGCGCCTTCGAGGGGGATGTGGGAAGTTTGCTGGATTGACGGGGATCAGTTCTCTTTCCGGTTTTTGGCAGAAGATGACTCGTTGTATCGGTATTGGGATGCGACGAAGGCCGTGCAGTTTGGCCTGGAGATGGGACAAGAGTCCTGGGATCATGACCTGTTGTCGGAAGCGCGATTTTTGTCCAGGTATGACGCTATGGAGAAGGTTGTCAGGGAGCAGATAGACCTGCGTCAGTCAGTGCAATCTTTTCTGATCCGGCATTGTCTGGAGCAAAACGGCAGGATCTCCAACAATCGAAGAAAGCAGTTTTCCGGTCAGGTTCCAGAAGAGGCGTTCGCGGTGATCGAACAAGCGTGGCGAGAGACGGGATCCGATGCACTCTGCTCTCCAGAGATGCAGCCATCGGCTGAAGGCGAAGAGGATGTTAAAATAAGGAACGTGACTCCATGTTGCGAGTAGGTAAACGCATATCTGTCACCGCGGGAGTGGGCAGCGGGTTGCGATTGACATGCGCAACAAGTAACGCTATATTATATATGAAACAATCCTGAAAGGAGAAATCAACCATGCCGGAATATCAGTATGACATCGATTTGGACCTGCCGGCGACGCTGAAGCGCCGGGTGGCGCGGGAAACCGGCGTGATTGGGTTGGGGATATCCATGGTAACGGACGCCATGGATATGGCGGTCAAGTATGGTATCCGGCACGGCGGTTCGGTATGGGACATTTCCTTGAGCGCGGAACTCGTGGAGCGTCTGGGCCTGGGGGCGGTAATCGACGCCACGGATGGTTATTTCCGGCTGTATGCCTTTTCGGTGGATCCTTACAATGCGACTTTCGTTTGCCAGACCGGCGATGACGATCTGATGAGTGCTGATGAGGCTGGAATCGCAGAATATCGGGGAAGCCATGAACCGTTCCCGGAAGATGCGCTTCAATTGCCGTCGCAGTTGCAACACTGGGAAGTCAATAGTGCCGTGGATGATGATTCGTGGATGGATTATATCGACGCATGGATCAATCAGCGGGTCAAGGAACTGTGGCCAGCGCACATGGAACGGGTGGCGAACGGCTTCTGGTCGTTCTTGATGCGGTTGGCGGCATTTTAGGAACGTACACCTGAACCGGTGGCGGTCAGCATCGCAACCCAGGAGGAGATATGGGCCGGAATGTGCAAGGCGGAAGCCGAATCGCTGGCGTTTTATCAGAATGCGGCAGAGCGCCAGCGTCAGAAACTGGCGGACATCTCCATGCGATATCGCCGGTGATGTTACCTGAAAGTCCGGATCTGTCCGCCCCTCTTTCGGAGTGGGTGGACGCCTGGGCTGCGTGGCATGCACATTTCCTGGCGATGACGCGCGGGGATTTTTTGGGCAAGGAATGGTCCCGAAAGATGGTCAAGGCCACCTTGCTTCCCGTGGATATCCATCCCCGCCTGGCAGAGATTCAGCGGCTGGCGGAAGACGTGGATCTCGTTCGATGTCCGCCCGCACAGGATCTGCAGGATGGGGGCGTTGCGCCACCGGTTGCCTTAGGTGTTACCGGCAATGGGAAAACGCCACCAATGGAGGAAACCTCCTCACCGGTGGACTCCGCTGGTCTGGAGGAACCTGACTGGCTTTCGGAAGACCCGGAAGAAAAGGTGCCGCCAGAGGTTCCCCGCATCCCGGAAGCGGTAGACAGAAAAGCGCAGCAGGAGCCATCCGGCAACGGTGAGATAGAGTTGTTCTGGTAACAGGAGAATGTTTGATGTCTGTAACCCGCAAGGATTCTCCGTGTCGCGGATTCTGCACTACCGCCCTGGGCGATGATGTATGTAAATCCTGTGGACGGACTTTTGAGGAGGTCACCTTCTGGAACCAGTTCAGTGAGGAGCAGAAGCAGGCGGTCTGGCAGCGTCTGGAGAAAGCGGGCGACAATCCGGGAACCGGACCTTCTCCGGCGGAAACCGCCTGAAGAAATATACTGGGATATCGCGCTTGTGCGACGATACAGGGGAGATTGAAAATGTGGCTTTTTGCTCTGATCGTTTTGGTAATCTGTATGGAATCTGGCAGGGCCGGTGTTTGGGTGGCGCTGATTGCCGGGGTTGTCTTTCTGTTATCTCTCATTTCCACGGGGTCCGGAATGGTTTGGCCTTGGCCGTCCAAGGAAAGTCCGGATGCGAAGGAAAGTCCGGATGCGAAGGAAAGTCCGGATGTGTGGGCGGACTCGGATGCTGAGCCATCGTGGAAGTACCTGATTCACGCCCGAACACTCGCGGAGCAGTGGACTTTGGACCGCTGGGGTACGAAAAAGGCGGCAGCTTTGGCTGGCTGGATTGGATTGGGCCTCGCATTCCTGTCATTGCTGGCGTTTCTGACCTTTGAGGCAGAGGCCCTGTTTCCGGAAAGTACATGGCCGCGTACCGTGGTGGACTGGCTTTTGTGGTTATTGTTGGCGGTGGGCTTCCTGCTCTTTCTTTTTTCCGTTTTTCAGGTGCCGCAGGAAATCAGGGTTCCCATCAAATCTGCTCAGGAGGTCATTCAAGAAGATCTACACGGAGAAATAGTTTTACTCGGGGAGTGGCGAACTCTTTGCGGAAACACCCCTCTGCCGTTCTCGTTTTGGCGATACCTGAGACTGCTGTTGCCTGCGGCGGGATGGGCATATCACCACTTTTATCCAGATGGGCAACCTGCCGCATTGGCAGCGATCGTCGGGCTTGCCATGGCCTATTTTGCTTGGGTCATGGTGGATGTCTCTTTTGACCTGTTGGCAGCGGCGAATGGCGTGAAAATCTGTCCCTGCCGGTCTCCCTATCTCGCTCGTCTGGTATGGGAAGCCCAGTTTCTGAGCCAGCGGCATAAGCCGTTCAAGGTATTGTCTGCCATCGGCATCTAGTCCGGTCGCTTTATCAGGATTCTGGTGGGCGAGGTCCGCGACACAGAGCTTGATTCGGGAAGCTGTGGACGTGGTGATCCAGATCGCCCGAGATCCGGAACATCCAGCGGGACGGCGGATTGGCGAAATTTATACGGCCACTATGTAGAGACGTGGTTCGTGGTTTCCGATAAGTGAGGTGTTCCAGTGACGATTCTGTTATCCCGATTGAATGACCTTATGCCAGAGGGTACGACAGTTATTCAAACAGCAGTGCTGGCCGTCCTTTTCACCTTTGCCGTCTATGTGGTTGAGGTTCGTGTAACCTACAGGCTTTTGCGTCTTTGCAAACTGGAAGAGAACGATCTGGATTTTTTTGTTACGGCAATGTTTACTATGATGTGGCCGGGATTGTTGTTGTCGCTGGCGTTGATGTTGGGTAGTGCGCATTGGTATGAAGCGACTCCCTTTGCGCTGTTTATGGTTGTCCCATTAGTGGTGCTGCTCATCATCGTTGTCCTTGATCGGTTTGATGACCGACAAGCCCCCTGCGCCCGTTCTCCCGGCGCCAGCCAGGCATCCTCTGGACGTTGTCGGGAAACAGGTGAAGAAAATATGCTGGAACTCGTTGGGCACGGGCAACCTCCGGCGATGCAATCCGGGCGCCGTGTCTTGTGCTGTTGCGAAAAAGAACGCCATATCGTACACTATAGAGGTCTTGTTATCAGGAGTTTTCGTTTCGTATGGCAGAAGAAATCAAGGCGCCACGATTTGACGGGAAGGTGATTGGCGGGCTGTTTGAGAAGGTGCCGCCGATCTGCCGTCGTGGGGAAGAACCGCCGCCACGCCCGGCGAACAGTTGGGCCGTGTTATTGGGCAATTCTTCCGGTTCCACCACGGAACGGAAGCGTGCAACAGGAAACCGGAAAAAGGAGAAAGCGGTCATGCAAGAAAAAGCCTCCTACGCTTCCACGGGTTTGACGCGGGAGATTCTGGAACTCATTCATGACCAGAAGAAAATTTCATTTTCTGCATTGCTGGAACATTTTCAGGGACGTTTCAGCCGCAAGCAGTTGATGGACGGACTGGCAAAGGCTGTCGCCAAAAACCTGCTGCGCAAGACGGACGATCATCCGATTCCCGACAGCGTCTTTGTCCTGGGCAATGCTGGAAAAGTCCGGTTTTTCTCACAGGAAGAAGCAGCGGAAAGCCAGAGCCTGCCAGCGGCGGACTCTTGCGGACGGAAAGACGAGCCTCCGGTATCCGGGGAAACCGTTGAGGAAGCCCAGACGCCTGCCGTCAGCCCGGAAATCGCGCAGGTCACGGAATCCCAGCAGGTTCTGGCGGAAATTCAGGGCCTGCGGAAGGAATTTGCGGAACAGTCGGGGGGCATGCTGCATCTCCTGTTGCGGTTGTTATCCCTGCAGGAAAAACAGCAGGAAGACCGGATTGCGATGCTGGCGGACATTCGGGAAGTACGGGAAAGCATCCAGCGCGTCGAAACCGAAATGTCCGGGATCAACCAGAAGCTGCGGGGCCAGGAAAACATGGAAAAGGTGCGGGGATTCCTTCGGCAAATGACCGGAATTCTGGAACAGTCCTCTCTGGGCTGAACTGTCCAGGCTCTTCAGGCACCGATTTCTCCAGCCGCAATTCCACAGCGCATCAGTTCGGTTATTTCCCCCTCAGTCCGTATTCCCCTGTTGGTTGACCAGTAGGGGAAGGTGATCCACCTGAACGGTCCCCGTAGCATGCCAATGCAGAGGTTGCCCGGTGAGAAATTTCCAGGACAGGGAGAACAGCCGTTCTGCCGGGACCAGGACCGTCACCGGAAAATCCATCACATGATGGGCAGGGAACACCAGTGAAGACAGGTGCGCCTTGCCGAAGGGGGCATGGTCCACACGCAGGTCCAGCACTCCGTACTCCAGGTGAATGGGGTGGGCTTCAGGGTTCTTTCCCTGCATCTTCAGATGAACGGCGACCATGCCGTTTTCCTGTGTCTGGCCCAGTGTGGCTCCCAGACAGGAGAATTGCGGAGAAGCCTGCGCGATCTCTGGTCCCATCAGGGAAAAAACGAGAATTACGCGACCGAGAAAAATACGGATCTTTTTGACCTTTTGAGGCATGACAGTCTGGTTTTTCCTGTTTGCTTTGCTGTTTGACCTGGATCGCTGAAATCTGGTTCCTGCGGAACCCTGCTGGTTGATTCGCAATCAGACGGTATACGGTATAGTATGGCGTTAGTATACAGGTTTTCCGCGAGAAAGGCAACCGTGAACGGTTTCTGGAAGTTTCGGAAAAAACGCCAATCGGTATAGTATTGGGGTAATGCAAGGAGATTCGGACATGCTCAACTCGCAACAGAAAGCCGCAGTCACTTCCTGGCTGAACGAGGATGCGCAAATCATCGCCGGCGCGGGAAGCGGGAAAACCACCGTTTTGACGCAACGGATCGCCTACCTGGTACAAAACGGGGTGCAACCCTGGAAGATCCTGGCGGTGACGTTCACCAACAAGGCTGCGCAGGAGATGCGCAACCGTCTCTTTGATCTGCTGGGGGAAGATGCCGCCAGGCGGATTCAGATGGGCACCTTTCATGCGCTGGGGCGCCGGATCCTCTTGCGACACCGGGAGGAAATGGGATTACCGCCGACCTTGTCCATCCTCGACCGCAAGGAACAGGAAGGATTGCTCTTGCGGGTCGTGCAGAGACTGTATGGCGAGAACGACAGCCGGTTGCTGGAGAAGCGCCTGGGCGAGGCGAGAAAAACGCCGGAGAACCGTAAGCGCCTGCAGCGGCAGCGACAGACGGAACGGGACTTAGCAGGGTTCGCCCTGCGCAAGATCGGTGGCTGGAAACAGGCGGGAAAGTATCCTCCGCCGGACCCGATTCCCGGCAACGTCAAGGCGGATGTGCGGCAGGCCCTCGCCATATACGGGCAGTACGAGAAGGAGAAGGCCCGTCTGGGCCTTTTCGATTTCGACGACCTCATCACTCGTGTCAACACCCTGTTTCAGGACCGCCCCGATCTGTTGCAAAAGGAACGGGGGCGTATCCAGCATCTGCTGGTAGATGAATTTCAGGATGTGAATGCCGAGCAGGTCCGCTGGATCTCCCTGTTGGCCGGGTCATCTGCAGATGGCGCGCAGGCACGGCTGTTTCTGGTTGGGGATGAAGATCAGTCCATCTATGGCTGGCGCGGCTCCCGTCCGGATCTGATGCGGGCCTTCGGGCGGGAACGAAAGATGGGCGTGTATCTGCTGGAGCATAACTACCGGTCTTCGCCGGTCATTCTGGAAGCAGCGAATGCCGTTATTCGCAACAATCCGGACCGGGAAGAAAAAGTGCTGCGCACGCAACGGGAGGACCGGCTACCCATTGGCGTGTTTCAGGGAGACACCGAGAAAGAGGAAGCTCGATGGGTTGCCAACCAGGTGGAATCGCTGGTCCGCAAGCGACGGGGGAGCCCATCCGGCATCGCGGTGTTGTACCGGGCGAAATCCGTTGCGCAAAAGACCCTGCAGGAGCTGGTAAGTCGCGGCATTCCGGCCCGGATGGTGGGAGACACCAGTTTTCAGGAAACCGCGGAGGTCCGGGATGCCATGGCCTGGTTACGCTGCATCGACAACCCGGACAATGATGGCGCGCTGTTGCGCGCGCTGCAGCATCCACCCTCCGGTATCGGTCCCAAGGTAATTCAGGCCATGGAGGAGGAGTCCGACCTGCGCGGGGTTTCCTGTTGGGAAGCGTTGTGCCAGATGCCGTCGACTCCGGCGACAACGGCGTTCCTGGCGAAAGTGAACCGGCTCCGGGCAGAGAAGGACGAGATTCCTTTCCCGGACTTCGTGCAGGCGGTTCTGCAGCGCCCCTTGCTGGTTGGCGACAAACAAAAGCCGTCCTTATGGGATTGGACGGAATCCCAGGAGAATGGCGAGGCGCGTATCGCGAATCTGGAAACCTTGTTGCAGGCGGCAGTCAATCAGGAAGCGCGCTGGGCGGAATCCTGCCTGGCCGGACAGGATCCTTCCAGTGACGATGGGTTGGAAGAGAACGATCCCTTGCGGGAGTTCCTTTCCCAGGTGGCGCTGGCCGGAACCGACAGTGATGACCCGGATGTCCCGCATCAGGTGTCTTTTTTAACCATTCACAAGGCCAAGGGTCTGGAGTATCCGGTCGTGTTCGTGCTGGGCTGCAATGAGGGCATTTTCCCGTCCCGCAAGGATCAGGATCCGGATGGAGACTGTGAAAATCTGGAAGAGGAGCGTCGTCTGTTTTATGTCGCGACCACCCGCGCGAAGCAGGCCCTCTTCCTGACCGGTGCCCGCCAGCGGCAGACCTTCTCCGGGTATGACGGCGATTACCCGTTGACCAGGTTTCTGGAAGAAATACCGGAGGCCCTGCTGGAAAAGGACCGACCGGAGAGGCTCGTCGATGCGATACCGGAATCCGCGTTGGGCGCCTCGCCTGATGCGCGACCCATGGGGCAGGATCCGAAACAGACACGGGAGGCGCCGGGGAAGCGGTTGCCCTCTGACGGTGCCGGTTTTGCGGCATCCGTCGATGGACTGATGGAATCTGCGGATGTGCTGGATACCACTGTCCCGGACATGAAAAGCATGCCTGGGTATCTGGATGAGATACCGTTTCTGGAAAATGCGCCGGAATGGATTTCGGAGGATAACGAAGAGTCGTTGTTTCTTGCCAACTAGAAAGGAGAAGCCCCGTGCCACAAAGATTTCCATGGGATGCTGGCAGTCAGTCCGTCATTGCCAATGCCGGGCTGGGTACGGTCAAGGAAAACCCCGAATATGCGGCGGCGAAGTCTGGAGATGATCAGGCTGCGTGGGAACTGGTTCTGCGCATTCTGCGCAAGTCCTTCCTGCAGGAGATCGAGAAACGGGTACAGGGAGCTGGCAACCCTTGCCTGTTGCCGGTACTGGCGATGGAAGAGCAGGGGGCAAACAAAATCCCGGCCATGGCCGCAGCCGCGATTGCCGCACGCATCGGCTGTCCGGTGGAAACCCGTGTCTATCAGGCAAACAAAGCGTTTCGCACCGGGTCGCGCGCCAATCATCGTCTGACGGTTCAACCGGAATATGCGGGAGAGGTGGATGCGGGCCGGGAATATCTGTTGATCGATGACACCTTTACCATGGGCGCAACCCTGGCGAACCTGCGCGGGCATTGCATTGGGCAGGGCGCGCAAGTGTTCGGGATACTGGCATTATCCGCTCATCCCGATGGGCTGCGCATTGCGCCGAACCCGGAATGGGTGTATACTATCCGAAACGCGATTCCCGATATTGATACAATCTGGATGGAGAATTTTGGGTATGAAATCGACTGTATTACCCACGGCGAAGCCGGGCATCTCCGGAAAGCGCGATCGGTTGACGAGATCCGAAGTCGCTTCGCTTCTGCAAGAGATGCGTATTTCGATAGACTGGGGAGCACGCGCATACCGGAACGTGCCGGAAGACCAGTGGTTTCCGATGGACCGGGAAGCGGATATGCAGCACGGGTAAACCGGGACGAAGGAGGGAAGTTTTCCCCCTTTCATCGATGGGCCGAGCATCTGGTGCAGAGCAACCCACACAGCCGCATGTTTTCCTATGCGGCTTCTTTTTTGTCCCGCTTTGACAGTGATACACCCTGCTGTATGCAGGACATCCAGCAGGTAGGTGCCATTCTTCTGCATCCGTCCTTCCGGCAGGCCACCCTGGAGTCCTGCTCCTCCGTATCCTGCCTCTCCGCCTTGCTGGAGGAGATGGACGATTCCCTGCAGGCGCAGCCTGCACAGATCCGCACGATATTCCGGGATATCCGGCAACAGGTGGAACAGACATTGCGGGGAGATCTGTCCAGCACCCCGTCTGAAGAATTTCTGTTTCTTTCAGAGTGATTCCGGTAACGACAGAATGCTTTCCCGGAAAATCTGTTTCATCCGGCAATATGGATGCGCGCGGAGGTACTCCCGCACTTCCCGTTCATCACGCAATCCCAGCTTTCGGGACATGGCGTACATCGGACCAGAATAGTCCAATGATTTCCCTACGTTTTCCAGCGTTACGGGAACCTTGGGGCCGGGAGACCTGCGCGGACGGGCCTTTTTCGGCGCCAGGTCCGAAAAGGCTTCCGCCAGCCATGCGGCACAGCGTTCCGCATCCACCCGTTCCGCTTCGACCCGCTCTTCCCGTGCAGCCTGCGCTTCTGCCTGCAACTCCACAAGGGAACCTGACAGGATTTCCCCGGAGAACTCTTCCAGGGAGCAGGCGTCCAGTCCTTCCCTGGTAATCGTCGATCCCATACCCGGATTTCCTGACCGTCAGAGACCAAGCGCCATCTGGCGAAGGATCTCTGACACGACCGGGTCCACCTTTCTTTCCTGCAGGACCGCTTCCAGTTCTTCTTGCAGAATAGCCGCATCTTCGGTCATGGCGCCGAAGTCCTGCTGCTTCAACAGGTCGGAAAACTGGCTTTCCGGGATTCCCGCTGGTGTTGCCAGAGCCTCCCGCAACGCTCCCTCATCGGGCTGAGTGCGCATTCCTGTACGGTCGAAGATTTTTTTCTCGTGACGCAAGACGTGCCGCTCCAGACCTTCTTTCTTTGCGGGCCAGGACCAGACAGCGGGTTCCTGCTCCTCGCAATCGATGCTCATCCGCGTGATGTTGCCGGGATTGCACCACAGGGTATTTTCCTTGCGCACCCAGGGTTGCGGCTTGTGCATGTGTCCGTTGACCACCAGGTCCACGCCGGGAATCGAAATCAGAGGTTGCGCTTGCGGGTACATGCCAGGAAACGCCAGATCCTGGTGGGTCAACGCGATGACCGGCAGGTTTTCCTGCTGTTTGCAAAGCGTTGCCATCGGCGCCAGGGTATCGATGGAGGAGGCGTAGGACAACGGCAACACCCACGCAAGACCGGGAAGATGCACCGGTTCCGGGGCTTCCCGCGTTTCCAGCACCCGCAGCAGACCGGAGGCCCGCACGCAACCCAGTGCCGTGTCATCACCCAGAAGTCCGTCACGCAGGTCATGATTGCCCACCAGGCACCAGGGCAGCAGGCCATCCTTTTGCAGGTGACGCCGCAGGAGCCAGAATAACCGGCTCAACATCGACAGGCCATTGTCTGGAGCCCGGTCAAACAGGTCGCCCAGAATGATCGGTTGCCACTGGTGCTCCCGCGCGAGGGTCAGGGACTGATCCAGCGCATCCAGCACCGTGCCGGCGAAATCATTGTCCAGCCGTCGCCCGGGGCGAACGGAAGACAGATGCGGATCACCGATGAACAGCAAACCTTGTGGATTCGACAACATCAGGCCACCTCCGGATGGTCATGGACAGGCGGCAGGGAGCCGCCACAAACCGGGCAGTTCTCCTGATTCCCCAGGAGAGACTTCTTTTGCTGCTGTATCCTGGACAGTTTCTGCCGGGCTTCCTGTTCTGCTCCGCGTGTTTCCCGCAATCGTTGCAGGAACCCCGCAGCCTGCTGACCCAGCCCGGACATGCCGGACAATTCCTGCAGCTTCCCTTGTGCTTCTTTCAGACATTCCGTCCGCAGGCTCTGGGGAATCTTCAGCCGGCGGCGCTTCTCCTGCAACTGGAGGATCTGTTTGGCCATCCGAATGGATTCCGGCAACCGGCGCAGGTTTTCCATGGTCTGGGCATCCGGCAGACGGGAAAGGCTGGCATCGGGAATCCCTACCCGCAGACGCTTGTGCAGCCGCGCCGCCTGCGTCTGTTGTGGAAGGAAAGCCTGCAGACGATGCAGTTCCTCTTTCCCGGCGGGCAGGACAACCCGGCTGTCTGGCAGGGAGAAAGCCTGTAACCGCTTCTGCGCCTGATCACAGGGCAACCATTGCCGCTCCCGCCGCAGCAGGTCTTCCTGCTGCTTCTGCAAAGACTGCGACTGCCGTTCCAGTACGGTCAACTGTTCCACGAGTTCGGGGAGATCCTGCAGATGGGACAACGCCGTTTCCACCGCCTGCAGACGCTTTTCTCCGGCACGAATGGTACGCCGGTCCTCATCCACCTGGCGTTTCCAGCTTTCCCGCATTTTGCGCAAGTATTGCGACTCGCGTCCGATATCCAGAATCTGCGCCCGTTTGGCCGGAGATTCCTGCAAGAGGAACACCGGAGATTTCTGGTCGCTCACCTGTACGTCCAGATCGTCCTGCAAGCGGATGCCCAGCATCTGTGTGACCCATTCCGGCACTTCCCGCGCGGATGGGGTTTCCTGTTCCACCTGATCGCCTTTCAGCTTGCGATAGATGACCTTGGGGCTACCCTTGCGCACCCGCTCCCACTGAATGGCGGTATCGTCGGCAAAGCGGATCGTGATCGTGGCTTTCTCCGCGCCATGGCGAATCATGCCATCGCCGGCATCGTTGTAGGCCACCGCCCGGATGGCCTGGGTGACGGCGCTCTTGCCCACGTCGTTCTCCCCGGTCAACACCGTGACCCCAGGGGTCAGGGGAATGACGGTATCCTCGTGGGACAGGAAGTTCCGCAGGGAGATTTCCCGCACGGGCGCCCATTCGCCTTTCGGCGTCTCGACGTTTTTCTTTGCCATGAGGGGTGGATGTTGTACCTGCGCGGACGGATACCCATCCGTTCCCGTTTCCCTGGACAGGAAGATCGGAAACCCCGAAAACAGGTGGCTGTCGTGATGGCTGATGATCAGCACCTGGAGGCCCAGGTCACGGGACAGCTGCTGGATGACCCGCGCAAAGTCTCCGACCCGCGAGGGGGACAGCCAGCAATCGGCTTCATCCAGCACCAGAAACGGGCGCATGCCCAACAGCGATCCGCGCATCCCGGAAGACCGGGCCACGGCGATAAAGCGCAGACCCGCGGAAAGAACATTGGCCACCGACCCGCCACGACCGCGCAGCGCGTCTTCCGGCAAGCCACCCTGACACACCTGTACCTGCAAGGCGGGGAGTCCGCGCAGATGCTCCAGTTCCATCGTGACTTTCTGGTCATCCGCGGCATCGCGCGGCAGCACGTCGTTCAGAAAGGCGGTCAACAGGGTTTCCAGCAACCCCATGCTTTTCTCGTGGAACCGTTGCTCCAGCGCGTCCAGCACGGCTTCCACCGATTCCTTTCTGTCCTGTCTGGCGCGGCAGATGCCGGCTTCCTGCCGGATACGCCGATCTTCCTGCAACAGCGCATCACGACGGCCATGCAGACGCAGCGCCTGCTGCAAAACCTGTCCGACGCCGATCATCACGCGGCGTCCAGTTCGTCCAGCGCCTGTTGCGTGGCCCGCACCTGCGCCTCCTTTTCAGACAACTCCTGTGCAAACCGCGCGAGGTCCGCCGCGACGGACTGTTTGACGGCATCGATCTTTTCCTTGATCTCCCCCAGGTCGCGCGTGCCGAACTCCGCTTCCAGTTGCGACATCAGTTCCTCGTACTGCCGCTTTTCTCCATCCCGCCGCGCTTCCAGCTTCGCTATCTGCACGCGCAGAGTTTCCGCACGTTGTTCCAGCGACTTGTGTTGTTCCAGCAGTTCGGAGATTTTCGGAGTGGACATGGGATACCCTCTTTCCTATCAAGATACAATATAATATAGCGTTATTATGCAAGCATGTCAACTGTCGTGGAACCGAATGTCGTTCCAGTGGGGTGTCAATCTGCAAAATACAGTGGAATTTTGCGCGGTTCCATTCAGGCACGCCCGAGTGCCCAAGAGGGTGTTTTGGTGAGCATGGAAGCAATGCTATACTTGCTATCATATTTGTTATTGCGTTCGTTCCATGGAGTTTCATCATGAGCATCGAAGACCGCTTCCGTCAGTTTCACGCGCCGGCATCCTTTTCCCCGAAGCTGGGCATCCCTCTGGAATGGGGGTTCCGCGAGGACCATCCCGACTGGCTGGCGGTATTCGACCCGCAGGCCCGGAGAGGGCTGGTGTTTCACCTGCAGGCGGACGACCCGAAAGAACTGGATGCCGGATTTCATCTCGATGGCCGGGTAGCCCGCCTGGTCTGGCAGGATCGCCTGATCTTCCGGCTCGATGATCAGGAGCGCGTCTTGCAGGAGGTGGCCAATGGCACAGTGGGTTGATCTCTCCGCACACAATCTTTCCTTCTGGCGTTTTGGCCCGGACGAGGAGGGGAAGCGGCGCTATCTGCTGTTGCCCATCTTTCCGCAGGTCGGGGTCGACCCGGAATGGGAATCCCAGCCGTTTGCCCGGAAGTTTCGCAAGGATGAATCATTCACGCAATCGGGTGGCATCCCAGGATGGATACTGGAAAGGGATCTCGCGACAGAATCCCTGCCGGGCCGGAGGGAATGGCTGGAGGCGTTCCCCAACGCCCTGTTCCGGGATCGGAATAGCGCCAGTTTCCTGCCCTTCGTGCCGGATACCGCGGCGTTGTTTTCGCTCCCCCTGCGTTCTCCGTGGGGGTTCAGCCCTGTCGATCATCCGGCAGAGGTGTATGCCAATGAAGATCAGGCGGCGGGCGAGTCTTCGGATGCGCGGGCGATGCTGCGTGAAGGGCGGGAGATCGAGGAACGTATGGTCCTCCCCCTGTTTGCCCTGTCCATGAGTCCGCGCGCGCTGCAGGAAGATCTGGAGCAGCAGCAGGAAGAGCGGCAGTCCGCGGAAAAACGGGAGGATTACGGGGAATATGTTCCGGGATCACGGAAGTCCGCCTATGAAAAATGGGAGGAAAACTATAACGCAATACTGGATACCATGGGGGATGATGGACGGTTTCAGTTTTCCAGGGAAACCCTGGAGGCCCTGGCAAAGGAAACCCGCCGCGATCTGTTTCTGGCGGACTGGGTGGAAGAGAAAAAGACGCAGCCAGAGTATCCGGCCACCGTCCGGCAGATGCTCCGCGCCACGCTACTGGAAACCCTTCCGGCATCGGTGAAAACCCTCCCCTGGGATGGACGGAAAAGCGATCGCCCCGCCGGAGTGGTATTGGCAACCCGGATCGACCGGTACGCGCACATCCTGAAGGAAATCCGGAAGCGGGTGGATGCGTTGCCGGAAAATCCCGATGGTGATGCCCTGTTTTCCGCGCTGGAAGGGGTTTCCGGAACGAGTGTGTCCAGACGGCTCATTCCCAGAACCTCCTGGTATGACGACGTATATCATCCTTTGTACGAGGAGGATCGGGATTGGTTGCGCAACCCGGATACCGGAATCATCTCCCTGTTTGACGCAAACCTGTCGAAACACAGCATGGATGGCAAATTTCGCGCACTGTTGGGGAATACGGCCTGGCGCCGCTTGCCTGACGAGAATGCAAGGGAAACCTATCTGAAGACAGCCAAAACCCGTATGGAACAGCATTTCCCGGAGTTTTTCGAGATGGAGAAAGCGGCGCTGGAAATACGTGTCAAGCGACCGGAAACCGAAGAACTCCTGGCCGAGGCAAAAAGGAGAGCGGAGGACATCATCGACAACCTTGCGGAAGGGGTGAAAAATCCCTGGCATTGCTGGAGAGCACCCTGGGATTCCTGGACGCTTTTCCCGTACAAGGTCTCTGCCGATGCGGCGGAAAAGTACGACTGGCGGGAGAAAAGCCGGAGCATCCGGGTGCTGCAATACCAGATGATGCTGGATTGCTGCGATATCGCTGGAGAAGTCGCCCTTGCGCGGGCGGCGGAATCTCCGGTGCAGGAAACCAGCATCCCGGAAGTCTTGCCGGAAACCGGTGAGGCAGAGGCTCCCGGAGAGGAAGAAGGGGTATCGAGAGAACCGGATTTTCTGCGCTGGAAACCTGGATTACGGGATCTGCCCAAAGAATCCGATATCCAATCCTACCGCAGCGCGTCATCCCCGACGGATCGCGGAGACCGCGACGTCAGCGAAGCGGAACTGTGTGATACTTTCGGATTCCGTGCGGTGCAGTATGGCAACTGGATGACCCAGAAAGACCGCCAGGTACACCTGAATGCCGCCTTCGACGCTTGCGCGGATCTCCAGACGCTCTGGGATTTGCCGGACGCCAGGATGGTGTCTCTGCCCAGAAGGATCCACGATCCTCTGGCGGATGTGGCGCGCCAGCCCCTGGCGCTGGCGTTGGGAGCCAGAGGAAAAGGCCGTGCAGCCGCACATTTCGAGTCTGCCCAATATGTCATCAACATGACGAAAACCAAGGGCGCCGGAGCTTTCCTGCATGAATGGACCCACGCGGCGGACGCCTTTCTCGCAGCGGAAGACACCCCTGGCAGCCTGTTGTTGTCCAGCGAAATCGCCGGTTCGCTGTTGAGCCGGTACACAAAAACCCTGGAAGGAAACGCCGCCAGTGCTTCCCTGCGGGAAAGCCGGGAAGGTGTGATGTTCGACCTGCGGACGGGATGGGAAGCGTTGCGGGAAAAAATCTGGAAAGGATTGCTGGGGAAAGACACCGCTTCGGAGTGGGAATACCAGATCCAGAATCAGATTTTCACCATGAATCGCGACCTGCCGCGTGAAAAGAGGGAAGAACAGGCACAGCGCGAGCGTCGCGTGTTCATGGAGCAAGCCGCGAGATGGGTATCGGAGAAAATGGCGGAAGTGGACCAGGAAATCGAAAAGGTTCAGACACGGGAAGACGCCAGCAAGGTTCTGGAAACGGCTTCCCGGAATTTCGTCAAACCATTTCAGTATCTGAAGACAAACTACAAAGTCCACCCTTCCAAAGACGGAGAAGATTTGCGCTGGTGCGAAACGGCGCTTTCCGGTGGTGTGGAAGCCCCGGAACGCGGAAACCTGTCTTCTGTCGACCTGTCAGGCGAGTCCGTATCGATGACTACACGGGCTGCCGCCGCCTGGGCAAAAGCCATCCAGAGAAACATCTGGAAATCGTATACAAAAGAAATCTTCAACAATAAAGACGATCTGTCTCTTGCGATACGGCCTCATCATTTTCAGGCGAGGGATCGGCAAGGCACTCTTTTTTATCAGAACGCCAGCGTTTTGGGAGAATACTGGAAGCGCCCACAGGAGCTGATTGCGCGTGCAGTTGCGGCGTTTGGGTATGACCGGCTGCAGGAGGCGGGGATCACCAATACCTGGCTGACGAAAAACGCTCCCGGACTGTATGCCGATACGCAGAAATACCGCGCTGATTCCGACCCGCAGGGGGCTGAGAGGCAGAACTTCCGTGATGTCTGGGAAGAAAAGGTGATGCCGGAACTGCGGGAACATCTGTCCCGCGCGGTTCAGGAGATGCCGGTAGCTTTCGCGGAAGAGGAGGAACCCGTCGCAGCAAAAGCGGCAGCGGAGGATGCCTTACTGTCTTAGGTTCCCTTGATCCGCTGCACCCAACGCTCCGCCAGTGGCCGCAGTTCACTGGCGGATTTCTTTTCGGGCTTGGGGGGAACCGGGTACGGCGGGCGCTGCATGGACTTCCTGACTTCATCGACCATGCGTTTCGGCAGGGCCTGCGCATCCTCTTCCGTGGCGCCCAGGATACGTGCGGCGTTTTGCCAGGTTTCCGCCCCACTTTCCACCTGCTCTTCCACCGTGGAGAAAAGCGCCCTGGAGAGGGCGGAAATCCCGTCTTCTTTCGGGGCTTCTTCCGGGAGATCGGGATGTTTCTCCGAAGGCTCCGAAGGCGTGCTGACAGCAGGTTCTGGACGGGTTTTTGCATCTGCGCCCTCTACAGGAACCGTCTCCTCGCCTCCCGCATCGGAGGGAGACGCCTCCTCCTGCGTCTCCCTGGTTTCCGTTTCCGCGGAAACCTCCGCTGTCGTCACCAGCCCGGATTGCCGTTCCATCGCTGCCAGAGGGTCATCCTCCCAGTCCACGTCTTCCGCATCCGGCTCCGCTCTGTCCTGTGCCGTGGGTGTGGGAGCGGCTTCCTGTGGTGGCGTGCTCCCGTTCTCGGCAACCCCTGCGGACGGTTCGTTGATGGACTCCGGCTCGACCCCTTCCGGAACGGCTTTGTCTGACTCTGTGACTGTCTTTGCGGATGCCTCAACGGAAGGCGTCGCGTCACTTTTCCGTGTCGCAGCGGTCTCCTTGCCCATCTGCGCCTTTTTCTCTTCCAGCATCTGCCGGGAAAGGGCAAAGGCGTCCTGCTGCATCCAGGCATAAACGGCGGCGCAGGCCAGATCGCGCCGCTGCCTTTCGGCCCAGGCTCTGCCGGCGTCCGGATTCCGCAGCACCCAGTAAAAGAGCGCGGCCATGGGCAGAAAGCCCGCAAAATCCTTCTGGTGTTCCGCCGGGTTTTCCGGAATCTCGAAAGCGGTGCTGCCGGCTTCCCGGATTTTCCGCTTCCACTCGTCCATGGTCTTTTTCAGATCGCCGAAACGCAGGGAGATGGCGTTTTTGCCAGGCAGTTTTGCCATGAGAAAATGATGCACGAAACTGGCGGATTCCTTGTTCTTTGGAACGCCGCCGGCGAAAAAGCTGAACCCGCGGATAATTTTCTCTTTGTAGAACAGGTGCCACTCGCCTTCCACCTGGGCAGCGAAATCTTTCTGGTCGGTACGCTTGGTCCGTTGGGCGGTGGCCGATTGCGTATCGTAATAGTTCAGCAACTGTTGCGAATACGCTTGCGACTGCATTTCCAGCGCGTCTCCAGACAGGCTTTCGACCAGTTGCCGGGTGTCGTTGGGGTCATCCGTCGTCATGATGAACTTGAACTTTGTGTTTGCGACGATCTGTTGCGCTTCCGCCTCATTGGCCTTCTTGATGCCCGCCCAGTCTTGTGACCCGACTGTCGCGGAGACACCCAGCCCGCGGCCCTGGGTGAACACTTCGGCAAATCCCTCCACGTTGATGGCGGCATATTCATCGATGAAGAGGAATGCCGGAACCCGTGCGGCTGAAAGGGAAAGGTCCACCAGCTTGCGCCATCTGCCCATGACATCGCCTTCGCCAAGGCCGGCAGCCACACCCAACCGCAACAGCATCAGGGTGATCCTGCCCAGGCTGTTGAGTTCCGCCTTGGACTTTTCCAGCGCTGGGACGATGGCGACAAGACATCGCCGCTGGAAAATCACATCCGGCATGTGGATGTCCCCGACCGGGACGTTGAATACGTGACGATAGGTGTCGGACAGCGTGGACAGCAGATCCAGGAAGTAATTCTGCGCATAGGAATACTGCCGGCTGAAATCCCCCCATTTGGACGGATCTTTTTCGTTGGGCTTCCAGCCCATGGACAACAGAAAGTTGATGGCGGCTTCCTGCGTTTCCTTGCTGGTGTCCTTGCGTTTCGCCAGTTCAATGAAGGCGTCAGGCTGGATATATTTACGCATGTCGTTGATGGAAAATGAAATTTCTCCCATGTTGCGAAGATCCACCAACAGCATGACCAGCGCCGTAATGAGCGTTTTGGCGTTGCTCTCGAAAATGCTTCCACCGTTGCCGCTGCCCCCACTGGCCATGAGGGACAGCGGAATCTCCTTGAGAGACGATGCCTTGCCAAAAGCAAATGGCTGCATGGTATTGGAACGGATGACCGGGGATTTTTTCAGATCACTGGTGCCCAGCGCAAAATTGAGCACCCGCAGGTCATCATCCCGCCCCAGAAGCCGCAGCATGGTCCAGTGCTGGGCCAAGAGTTTCGGACCGCCCTTGGGATCCACATACACCGAACCGCCCCCCATCGCCAGCGCGTTGTAGACCATGCTCAACAACTGCTCCGTCTTTCCCGCGCCCGTTCCGCCCAACACCAGACAATGCGTCAGCAAATCACCAAAGGATGCCCAGATTTCCTTTCTCGCCCCCCAGACATTTCCCAGGATGACGCTGCCATCCGCCTCCCGGAACCCCCGATGTTGCGCGGTTGGCGCATTATAATCCGTGCGCCCCGCCTCTTCCGCCGGCAGGCGCAGGGGCAAGGTCGCCCGACGCACGGAAGGCCGCAGCGCGGTGATTCCCATCAGCCCAACGCTCAGCAGGGCGGAGGGCATGCACAATATCGGGAAAACGGCGGATACCGCACCCAGCATGGCGACGGAAACGCTGGCGCCCAGTGGGGACAGCACCAGGTTCGCAACCTCGGTGTGCATGGGGGTGATGTGCCGACGCAGCTTCTTCGCTTCGATGAACTGCTCATCACCCTGTACCCGGAAATCTGGTTGTGGCATCGGTTATGGCTTCCCCGGTATCCAGCCCATTCTTATTGCCTCATCCAGAGGCCCCAAAGCATGTGCGATGACATCCACCGCATACATTTGCACTTGCACTTGCGTCATCTTTTACTCATTTTCGTCAAACCAGCCTTCGTCCATGATGGCGCCTTTCAGCGCCTTGACGGACTCGTCCACAAAAGCGGTATACAGAATGGTTTTCCCCCCCACATTTTCCGCACGGTAGTGATCCCAGGCAGCCGCTCCCTCGGTGAACACCGAGTTGCCGCCCAGGGAAGTCAGGAAATACCAGAGTTCCCGATTGGTCGGACGCAACCAGAGAAATTCGTATGCGGGAAGCACCCCTCCGTTGAACCGGGCAACTTCCAGCAGGGCACCCAGCCAGACGTACAGGAAGGACTCGTGTTTTGCGATCGCCCGCCGAATCTGGCGGGACAGATCGGCCTCCGTGCTGTTTTCCTCGTCTGGACGGGGTTTCAGCGCACGGATGACCCAGGCATCCGCAGTGGAGATGTTGATCGGGAAATGCCCGGCAACCCCATGCGCATCCTGCGCCTCCAGGGCTTCTTCCTCGGAGAAGCTGATGCTCATGGCGTCCAGGATCTGCTGTCCCTCTTCCCGCTTGCCCAGACCAAAGGCGCAAAACGCGCCAGCCAGTCCGCGGTAATAGGCGGGAAGTTGCCGGAAAGCCCGCAGATTCGTCGGTGCCGGTGGTCCCATGCGGGACACCAGAACCTCCTTGGCCCGCCGGTCCAGGAACACCATGCCGCCATCCGGAATTTTCGGAACGCCCCGCGGCATGCCATCCTGCCCGTAACACCAGGATTCCGGTACCGGGTTTTCCTCCCGGTCCACGATGATCTGGTGTCGCAGGGCAAACAGCATGGGGGATTCCGCCACCCGCCAGGGGCCACTTCCGGTAGGCTCTTCGGAAATGCGACGCTTTCTTCGGGCGACGGGAAGTAGAGAGGGGACGATTCTGGCGTTGCGGTCCAGCAGGGATTCCATGGTGAAGATGCGGGTGTACTTCTCGATCCAGCCAACCCGGCGATAAAACAGCCACGCGGACAACAGCAGGAGAGGAACCAGCAAGAAACGGAAGTATCCACCGGCAATGGTCAGGATCGTTTCCATCTGTTGCCAGGAAACCGCCTGGGGGCGGGAGTGCGTCAGAAAATTCCAGAGTTCACCTCCGGTATGGCTCCACCAGGGCGCGGCTACGGCCAGCAGCTCGAACTGGGCCACCCAGAACAGGATCTGGTTGATGCTGCCCCGGTGCCACGCATAGAACAGCGGGATGCCAAAAAACAGCGCGGCCACCACAACGCCAATGAGGATGGCGTTGTTTTCGGAATCATGACTGCCGGCGCCACCCGCATTACTTCCCGCCGGCATCTTTTCTCCCGAACTCTTTGCGCAGCCAGGATCGGAACGGCACCCGGTCCCCGGACAGAAGAATGTGCCGTTTCCAGAGATCCACCAGCAGAACCGAAATACCGATCACCCAGGCGAGAACCCCCAGGGGAATCCAGAAAAACAGGGTGGAGGGATGCAACGCCGCCGTCACCATGGCGTCCAACCCCAGAACGCCGCCAATGACCGCATAGATCGACCCTTCCAGTACGATACGGGAAGCCATGCGTTTGCGCGTTTCCATCGGCAGCGCGGCAGTCCAGTATCCCTTCTCGTCCGCCGGTTTCCAGGTTTCGGAAAAAGACTTTCGGATTACCTTCCAGAAGAAAGAGAATGCCGCGGACCCGGACAGGATGCGAAAGATGGTTTTTGCCTGCCGTACCGTTTCTGAAATCAGGGTTTTTTTTCGTGTGCCAGACATTGGTTTTCCGGATCAGAGAAAATGAAAACCCAGCAGGGGAACCTGCAGGGGATTGCCTACCGCACTGCGGATTTCCTGCAACGGGGTATTCCGCAGATGCTCGAAAACGGATCGGGCAACCGGGATTTCCAGGGAGAAGCGTGGAGAGCGATGGTCTGACAGCGGCACGGCTTCCAGCGCGAGCCGAAGGAAAGAAAGGGGACGCCGCGCCTCCAGCCACTGCGCCTTCCAGGGAATCAGCGCAAACCAGGACAGCGGCAGGGACGCAGCCCAGGGTTCCAGACGGGTTTCCTCGGATTCCGCATCCTCCGGTATCCATTCCGGATGTTGCGCCGCCCAGAGCGTTTCCCCCTCCGTGCTTTCCATCACCCCGAAATACCGGGAGCCGATGCGGGGGGACAACCGCCAGTGTCCGCGCCCATCCTCCTGCACGACATCAACACCCTCCACCCGCTGCAGGGATTGCAGCCAGGACTGTCCGTCCACCAGTGCGGCGGTGTGGAAAATGGGCCATTGCGTTTCCGGTATCCGCTCGATGGAAAACATGGCTTACCTCCGAGGGACGTTCAGTTGCAGCGGGTCTGCCGCCGGTTCCGGCTGGGAGTCCGGAGAGGAGGGAGATTCCCGTCCTTCCTCTTCCGCGCCAGAGGTCAGGGCGCCCTCCAGTCCGGCGCTGATCCCCCCGTCCAGCAGGAAACTCATCATCTGCTTGCTTTCCTCGATATTGTCCATCGGGTTGCCCTGTTGCTCCCGATTCCGCAGTACCCGCGCCACTTCCGGCAACGCCTGCGCGGAAAGCAGGCGGAAACGGTTCTCCCGGGTCCGCTCTTCCTCTTTCTCCTCGCGGGCCGACAGGGCAACCATCTGCTCCTGCCGTTTGCGCGATTCCTCCTGCTCCCGCTTCTTGCGCAAGGCTTCCAGGTCCATCTCTCCCTCCTGCAGGGTTGGCGTCGGGGAAAGGTTCAGGTCCTGCGAGCGTTCCGCGCCCGGAGCCTGGGATTCCGCACGGGGAAAGGGATCGGGGATCGATAAGGGACTCCCCAGCGGGGAAACGGCGGACTGGATTTCCATAGGGCACTCTCTTCTCTGCAAAGAACGGAAACAAAGATACTATAACAGATTGCACGGCAACAGACGAAACCGCGAAAAGCCTGCGGGAGGTCTTTCCTGTTCCCGTTGCCACTGCCTTTCTCCGTTTTTTTGACAATCTGCTGCTAGCTGTTGAGAAGGCAAGAAGCGGCAGGCGAAGGTGCCTGCCGCGCTTCTCTGGAGATGAGAGATGAAGAAGCAGAAACGCGAAGCAGTGGATGTCATCAGCATGAAGCTGATCGACGAACCGAATGAAAAGGTGTGGGTGACTAAAAATGAGGCAGGCTGGCTCGTTCAGGAAAAGTTGATGTCCGGTTCACCGCGCACGGCGGCAACCTGCGATAATCTCGACGACGCGCTCTATTATGTTTGGACGCATTATGTGAAGATCACTGCAAATAAGGATTTGCAATCATGATCCGCACGACAAGACTGACCGGCGTGGTGCTCAAGCCGCCCTGAACGGCGGGACTTCCCACGCAAACCAGATCCCGGGGAAGTCCCCCGCCGTGCCTGATGTTCTGTCCGTTTTGGTGTCGGCGGTAAAACTGCTATCGTATATCCATTGACGTATTGCAGGGTGAACCCGGATGGAGACAGAACAGGCAGCATTGCAGGTGCATGATATCCCCAACCTTTTGCAGGCGATGTATCTCGTTCGCCTGCAGGAGGGGGCTGCGCCCTGGAAGGCGGACGGCGATCCGGTTCCGGCGGATTTCGTTGCGCTGCGGGACGGGCTGTTGCCGGTCATCCTCCGGCAGGGGTTCGAGCTGGCCCGCGCCCTGGGTCGGGAAGACCTGTACCGGGAAAGTGTCCGCATTCATCCGGACGACCACGGCATCCTGGGAGTGCGCGCCGAAATCCTGCCGATGGATCTGCACAAAAAGATGCTGTTGCTGTCCATTCTGCAGGCATCCCTCCCTTTGCTGGACCGCCAGGAAAATATCCTGGATGCCTGGGAGCATCCTGCCGACCCGCTTGCCCTGCTGGATTCCGGGCAACTGCCGGAGATGTTCCGCGGGCTGCGCGTCAGTCATCTGTTCGACGATACCCCGTCAGAATTCCTGTATCCGGAAGAAGACCGCCAACCGGACTCTCCGGAGCCGGGATCTCTGGGGCCGGATTCCGATTTTCGCATACACTAGGAGTGCATCATGGCGTATACCGCAAAAACCCGCATCGTTGCCGATGAATCCACCTCCATGGAGGATCCGGCGGCAGCGTTGCCCGCGGCAGTGCAGGCTCCACAGGAAAACAGGGCACCGGTTCACGGCACCGCATGGAACGGCGTGCGCATCCTGATTCCCGTGCTGTCGTCGATCGCGAAGAAGCCAGGCTTCCTTGCGCAGTCTGACGAAGTGTTGCGTGCGGTCAACGACGCTTCCAGCCTGATCGTGCGGGAAGCGTCGCTGGTTCAGAAAACATTGAGCATATCACAAAGTTTTTCCATCGAGGCTGTGGCGGGACTGTTTCCCGCCTTGCAGGACCACCCGGAATGGCAGGAAACCGGCGCGGCTTCCACAGCGCTTTCCCGTTTCTCGACGAACACGGAACAGGCCATGATTCCGGTGGAAAATCTCCGGTATCTGGCGAAGGATCTGCTGGAAGATCCGGAAGGCGCCGGTCGTCGTTGCGCTCACCTGGATCGGGCATTCCAGGCACTGCTGCCGGAAAATTCCGACTCTTCCGGCAAACCATACTTCCTGTCCAGGTTATCGGGGATCAGTCCGCAGCAATTGGCGATTTCATGGAAGCTGGCGGACCAGTGGATGGATAAGGAGCACGCTCCTGTGGAGCTTGCTTTTTGGGACCGTGCCCCGGAAGGACGGAAAGCACGGGAAATGCTGCATTTCGCTGTCGCCACGCAGTTTGCCCTTCTGCACCAGTATATCAACAGGCTGGAGGACGAATCACCGAAGATTCGCCAATGGGTACTCCCGGACCCGCAAAAATTCCTGCAGCATCAGCAGGAAATCTGGAAACAACAGGTCGGCACGGTCGCCTCCTGGTTCCCGGAGGGGAATTCGCCAAAAGACCCGACGGAATTCGCGCAAGTGGTGTCAACGGTGCTGCGGGAAAGCGGAGATTTGCTGCGGGAAGGCATTCGGAAGCTGTCGGATAACCTGCTGCGGGCGACTCGCCCGTACCGTTCGGACGGCGACCCTGAAAACCCTGCGATGAACCAGGCCATGGAGGATTTCTGGGCGCACCCGAAAACCGTGGAGAACGTGCGGTTGGCGAAACTGCGTGTCCGTCAGCAGCGGGAGATCCTTTTGCAGGAAGACCCGTCTCCTGGAGAAAGTGGCATGGGGAAAAGTGTGGCAATCAAGACCCGCACCGCGATTCTGCAGGGGCTGGCGCCGGTCTGGGGCGGGGCGAAGCTCGACTTGCTGGACAGACTGCGGGAGCGTCCTGGCGGGCTGCGTGCCTGGGTGGATGCGCAGGCGCGGCAGATGCACCAGCAAGCCAGATGGGGTGCCGGAAAGGTGCTGTTTTCCGGGCTTCAGGAAAATCCCATGCAGAATGCCGTTACAGAGAGCCTGTTGCGCGAAGTCGCGCGGCAGGCGTTACCGGACATCGTGCTTCAGGCAAAAACCGTCTCGCAGATCGATGCGGCAATGCACTCCGTAGCGGAAGAAACCCTGGTCATCGCAGGCAAGATCATCCAGCCTGAACAATTGCTGCGGGAAGAGACAGGGTTACGTAAATCCTTCCGGGCGGATTTCCCGCCAATGCCGGATTTCCTGGAAGAAGAGCACCAGCATCGGGTTAGTGAAAAAACCTGCGAACAGGAGGCGGTATAAACGATGCGCCTGGTCATCGCGGAAAAACCTTCCTTGGCAAAAGCCATTGCCGAAGGAGTGGCTGCAGACCCCAGACGGGGACCGGAGGGAAGCTGGGTATCCGGCGGGTACACCATCACCTATGCGGTTGGCCATATTCTGGAGCAGGCGGAACCGGACGAGTATCTGCCCAAACGGGTTGACGAAAATGGCAAGGAGCAAAAAGGCTGGCGCTGGGAAGATCTGCCGATTTTCCCGCAGGACTGGAAAAAGCACCCGGTTGGCAAGGTCAAGGAGCAATTGTCCAAAATCGGCAAGCTGTTGCGTCAGGCAACGCTGGTGGTCCATGCGGGAGACCCGGACCGGGAAGGGCAGATCATCATCGATGAAATCCTGCAGCATTTTGGGTATACCGGGAAGGTGGAGCGGGTCTGGCTCGCATCCATGGATGGGGAATCCGTGCGCAAGGCGTTCGCGAATCTGCGTGACAATGGCGAATATCATCTCCTGTCGCAGGCGGCGGAGGCGCGCTCCCGCGCAGACTGGCTCGTGGGCATGAACCTGACCCGTGCATGGAGCCTGCGCAATTATCATACGCTGTCCGTGGGCCGCGTGCAGACGCCCACTCTATCCCTTGTGGTGCGCCGGGATCGGGAGATTGAACAGTTTCGCCCACAGGATTTCTACGCGGTAGAGGGCCTGGGGGAGAAAGACGCCTGGAAGGCAGTCTGGCAGGCGCCGGATGCCTTGCGCGAAACCCCGTCTTTCGATGCGGAAGGACGGCTGGTGGACCCTGCGCTGGCGGAAAAGACGGTGCAACAGGCGGGGCGGGATCTGCATCTGCAGGTGGAACGATTCGAGAACCAGGAAAAATCGCAGGCGGCGCCATTGCCCTACAACCTGTCGTCCCTGCAGAAAGCGGCCTCTGCACGGTTCGGGTTTTCCGCAAAACAGGTGCTGGACATCGCGCAGGCGTTATATGAAAAAAAGATGACGAGCTACCCGCGCACAGATTGCCGATATCTGCCGGAAGAGCAGTTGGGGGATGCGCAACGGGTTCTCGATTCTCTGAAAAAGCAGGGACGGATTCCGGATATCGCCCAATCCCGGTTGCTCCCGCAGCAAAAGCATGTCGCCTGGAATACCGGAAAGGTCACGGCGCACCATGCCATTGCGCCTACGGGCGCACAGGCATCTCTCAGCCCGGATGAGGGGAAGGTTTACGATCTGGTGGTGCAATCGTATCTGGGACTGTTTCTTCCGTCCTTCCAGTATCAGGCGCAAAGCGCGGTTCTGCGGCATCGTGAGGTGGACGGGGTCTGGAAGGCATCCGGACGAAAGGTGCGGGAAGAGGGCTGGAAAGTCTTGCATGGTGCGGGCTCCGATGCGGCAGAGGACGAGGAGGACACCGCAGGATCACTCCCGGACTGGAAAGCGGGGATGCAGGTGCCGGTATCCCGCTTTGCACTGCGGGCGCAGCAGACCCGCCCGCCGTCCCGCTTCACCGATGGCACGCTGATCGAGGCGATGAGCCAGGTGCATCGGTTTGTGACCGATGAGCGAATGCGCGCCCTGTTGAAAGAGAACGCGGGCATTGGCACGGAGGCGACGCGCGCGGCCATCGTGGAAAAGCTGCTGGAACAGCAATACCTGCAGCGGAAGGGGAAACAGTTGATCTCGACGCCCATGGGACGATCCCTGATTGACCGGATGAGCCCGGATCTTTCCGACCCCGTGACCACTGCCCGTTGGGAAGAGATTCTGAACCAGATTGCCCAGGGGAAAATCAGTCTGGAAGACTTCGAGAAAGGCATCCGGGTTTTCGTGAAAAAACAACTGGGGGTGGTGCGGGATGACGTGTTTCCCGATCAGCGTGTCGAACCCTGCCCCCTCTGTGCGGACTCCTTCCGGGTGCGGCGCCTGGAGTCGCAGAAGAACCGGGGAAAATTCTACTGGCGTTGTGACAATCCAGAGGAAAAGCACGGGCTGCTCTCCGACCGGGAGGGGCATCCGGGACAGCCGTTCGGAGATTCACCGGCCACTCCTGGTATCGCGGGGGACGGACCTGCCTGTCCGAAGTGCTCCGCGGCAACCTTGCGGAAGTTCACGAAGAACGATCATCCCTATTTCTCCTGCCAGAAATGCCGGAAAAACTGGTGGGCGGATCGGGAAAACCCGGAAAAGCTGGGCGCACTTTGGTCTGATAAAAAATAACGTGATAGCATATCCTATAACGTACAGTAAAGGAGCATCGTTTTGTTGATGGAGAAAAAAAAGGGGAAAAGCGCATCGATGCAAGTGCATCGGCTCGTGCATGCGGAGGACATCATCCGTGAATACTGCCAGAAAAACCATCTGGATGTGGAGTCGGTTTTATCCGGTTTTCACACCGGGGTGGTTGCGGTCATCACGGCCCTGATTGGCAGAAAATCCGTGCAGATTCCGGGGATGGGGGTTTTCCGGTGGAAACTCTGGAAGCCTCGCCTGGGGTACAACCGATATCGCGAAGAGACGGTGCTGATTCCGTCCTCCTGGCGGATCAAGTTTGTGCCGGACGAGCCGCTGTCACCGATGGATGCGGAAGCGGAAGAAACCCCGGCTAGCGGTTCTCCTTCCGCGTGAAGCGGAGGATCCGTTCTGCCGCCGGCGTGCTTTCCCGGCCCGCCCTTGTGGATATCGCGGCTTCCCAGGCCGCAGGGTCGAAGTGCGGAATATCGGCAAGAGGTTTCGGCTTTCCCAGCGCCTTGCTGTTTCTGGGCGAGGTTTGGGAAGTGTTCACATAGATCTGCAGGCTGGCCCAGGACTCATGCAGGCTGACTTTCTGGATCTCGGGAATGGTCCATCCGGCATCGGCCAGGCGCGAACAGCCTTCATGGCGCAGATCGTGGAAGTGCAGGTCTTCTATCCCCAGCATTCGCATTTTCTTCGTCCATAGGGTCGAAACGGTTTTGGAGTCTACCGGGAACAGGCGATCCTCCTGTCCTTTCCTGGGAATGTCCCGAATGGCCGCATGAATGACCGGCAAGGCTTCCGGGGTGATCCAGGCCCATTTTTCGTTTCCGGCTGACCCTTCCGGATGTTTCAGGTCGTCCACCTTCCATACCAGATTCTCTTCATCAAAGTCCGGCAGGCGCATACGGCAGATTTCCGACAGCCTGCGACAGGAGTAAATCGCAAACCACGTCAGAAGATACAGAGGGGTACCGCCTCTTCTGGCAGCCTGCTGCAGAAAATCGGAGCCAAGGATTTCCATTTCTTCCCGCGATGGCCGGCGATACCGCTTTTTGGCCCGGTGCGTCAGGCGTTCAACCCGGCAGATTTCCATGGATTGCTGGATGACCTGGGGGTCTACCGGAACATTCCAGGCAAAGCGGGCATAGCGAAAGATGGCGTTCAGCCAGATCAGGTCATTTTTCACCGTAGCGCCGGAAACCGACAAGGCACGGCGTTCGCGAACGTGGGCGATGACATGATCGGTGCGAATCAGATCGGCAGGAATCTGCGCCAGCCTGGAGCGTGACAGGCTGACGAGGTCGTATCGCTTGGTGCGCCCCAGGGGAGCCGTCTGATCGTATTCCACGATATACCGGTGAATGAGGTCTTCCAGCAGGGGGACGTGATGCAGGATGTGTGCGGATGGCGAGCCCATCGATGCCCTGGGCTTTTTTCGTGTGCTGGCAGCGCTGGAGGTTCCCCGTGTGGCATGCTCCGCCTGTTCCATTCCCCATCTGGGCGCCACTTGCGAGGGCGTTGCCGTCTGCGAAGACGTCGCCGTCCGCAAGGACGTTGCCGTTCTCTGTCTGCCATGCACCGGAGAGTGGGTCGCCGGTTGGTTGGTGGGCGCGCTGGAAGGCAGATACGCCAGTTCCCGCTCGCGTTGCGCAGCCCAGGTTTCCGCTTCATATCGGTGCGGAAAGCTGCGTGACTCGGAATGGACCACTTCGCCCTGGTGGCGGGCACGAACCGTGGCCGTGTAGTACGGGGTTCCATCCTTTTTTTTCCGTTGCATAATGGACGCCATGAAAGCTCTCCCTGGGTGTTGTGAAGCGCGAGGTCACGTTGCCAAAAATTGCAGCGCCGTTGCCAAACCGCTGCAACGTGGCAACGTGACGGTATCCCACGTTGCCAATCGCGTCAAGATGCAATACAGCATGGCGTTATCCGCGTTGCCTCAGAGGATGAGCAGGTGTTTTGTTATCTGCTGAGAAAATAAAGGGAAAGTATGAAAAAAACTCTCTCTATTGCCCCGATGATGGATTGGAC
>NZ_JBFRXP010000006.1:0-155164 GCF_041146875.1 Acidithiobacillus sp. IBUN Pt1247-S3
GATCTGGTCGAGGGTCTGTAGTCTTTGTGTCTTGAGTGTCACGATCATCCTCCGATGATCCCAAACTCAGACCGTTCAGGCTCACTTCACCTTGGAATCACGCCCTCCCTTCAGGCTCATGTGTCATTGGAAGAGGCTAGTTCTTGCCTTTCCTCCCTAATCTGGTATCATGCGCCGCATTGGGTTGTTAGCTCAGTTGGTAGAGCAGCTGACTCTTAATCAGCGGGTCGTGGGTTCGATCCCCTCACAACCCACCAATCAAAACATTATGTTAGTAAATAATCTCCTAAGTTTTTCAGGTTTCACGTTTACCTTGCAGGTGCGTCCCTGTGCGGTTACGTGACGCCTACTGATACCGTTTAGCGGCCTGCCAGACCAAGTTACAGTGCTAAGCCAATGCCTAAATGGCTATTCATTTCTAGCAGAGAGTCCGCGTGCGGAGCCATCCCGGAAATCGAAGCGCCACGAAGTCTAACCCCGAACAAATGACATTCTCCCCTTGGGGCACATTCTAGACCATCGTGGGCGTAGTTCGTTGAGCGGGATGGGGGAGATTGCACC
Organism: Acidithiobacillus sp. IBUN Pt1247-S3; assembly: GCF_041146875.1. Classification (NCBI taxonomy): domain Bacteria; kingdom Pseudomonadati; phylum Pseudomonadota; class Acidithiobacillia; order Acidithiobacillales; family Acidithiobacillaceae; genus Acidithiobacillus; species Acidithiobacillus sp. IBUN Pt1247-S3. The sequence goes on from NZ_JBFRXP010000006.1 coordinate 562, forward strand.
CAGTTCTCCATTCGCGTTCGTGGGTTTTCCCCAAGCTGGTGATACGCCGGCTCACTGCGGCGCCCCCACCTGCAAGCGTGGCGCCGCTCGCTGGAAGGCCTCTAACGCCTGACAGCGGGAAAGGATTGGCGCTACAAGCCGTGTCTCGGGTAAGGCAATGCTCAAGGCATCCATAGTTGCAGCAATGCTGGCCAAGCAGATGTCAGCAATAGTGATTTCCCCGCCGTAGCAAAAATCTCCACTCAACCCATCGGCCATGAGTTTGCGATCTATAGCCAGCAAGCCGTCATGAAACCAGTGGGTTTGCCATGCGCGGGCCTGCTCTGCGGTCCAGGCTGTCTGCTGCTGGAGATAGCTCATCACTCGCGGGGTGATCAACGGGTGAGTATCGGCGGTGAGCAGATTTGCCAGGGCGCGTACCCAGGCGCGGGCATATGGTTCAGTGGGTAAAAGGGGTGGCTGGGGATAGCTATCTTCCAGATATTCGAGAATCGCTAAGGATTGGGTCAGGACCCGCCCCTGGTCCACCAAGGTCGGCACTGCCCCCATAGGATTCAGGGCCAGATATTCCTCCTGCCTTTGTTCCCCTGCAGCCAGGTTGATGGGGTGCTCCGTCACCGCAATCCCTTTCCAGTGCAAGGCGACTCGCACTCGAAAGGTCGCGGATGAGCGCCAAAAACCGTAAAGCTCTAACTGGGGAGTGGCGTCTATTGGGACTTCGGTGCGTTCTTTTGGCATGGGCGGGACCGGTGCTGGGTATTAGAGGTGCCATAACTCTAGCACAGTACACCCTCGCGGGAATCCTCAGTGACATGCCTGCAGACTGTCTCACAGCAACCCATCCTTCCCCTTTTTGCACCGGTTTCCCCTGAGTTCATTCCGCGCGTGCGGGGAATAGTCATTAGCAGATCGCCGTAAATGCCTATCATTGGCTGCGCGAACGCCGCAGCCAACGAGCCAGGAACATCAAGAGAAACCCCAGAATAAACAAGATGGCTCCGCGGATCACCCAGATCTGCTCGTTGATCATAAAACTCGTGCGTGGGTAGGGAAACAACCCAGTGCCTTGCAGAAAGAACAGTAGTCCAGACAACAATACCAGAGCCCCGAAAATGCCCAGGACGACAGCAATGATTTTGCGCATGAGGGTTTCCTAAGAGTCTGTGTTCAATTCACTACAGCTTTGGGGTGGGTCTTGATCATGGTCACATAAACCGGGTTCATTTCCTGTTTGGGAAAAAACGCCTTCCAGGTTTTTACCGACAGCAATTGCTGAGGGGGTGGTGCAAAGACAAAATCCTGTTTGCTCACCATCACGTGGCACGCAATACAAGAACCGATCTTGCCAAAAGCAGCTACCGTACCGTCAGGCTTGTAGGCTGCCATTACCCAGTTTCGGTCACTGGCATCATAGCCCTTGGCCTTGAGCATGGCGGTGACTCCAGTCAGCTTCTTTTCCTGGTTGTAATTCTCTTTCACCAGAAGGCTACCGTTCTCATATTTGCTGACCTTTACAATCCCTCCCGCCTTTTTGATGGACTGAATCGCTGCCGCGCTGGCGAGATCAGTGGTGTGGACGTCTACGATCCGGGAGCCTGCCTGAAAAGTACGGCTCTCGGGCATGATGGCATGCTCCTTTTGCAGTACCTGGATCTGCTGCCAGAGGGCTTGAGGGCTGGGAATATCAGTAGAGCTAGCCCAGGCGGTACCCAGCCCGGCAACGGCAATGCTAAATGCAAGAGATAGTGCGGCAAATTTGATCATGATGGCTGCCCTCAACGATTCATTACCGAATGTAAACCCAAGCACGAAGATTGAAAACACCTTTGTGTGGACCTTTGCGTGGATTTTTTGCTTGAATCCTCTTCCAGAAACACCCAACCCACCCCGATACCCACTGTTTGCAAACCTACCTGGTCCACTCAAAAGCGAATAATGCTCGGTAGAAATAAGTGCAGGTGCGGGAACGGGGAGGCAGATGGGCACTTCACGCGAGATAACTCACGTCATCACCGTCAATGCTCGGGATATGGGGCGCGGGGAGAGAATAGTGCCCCTAAGGAGGGGCTTTTGTGAGACTGATGACGCTCTCGGATGAGCCGCTAGAACTTGTAGGTGAACATCACCCGGTTGTAGACAAAGGAATGTTGACCGGCGCCGGGGTAGAGGCCGGTCACCCCACCGTTACCGACCTCCACTTGATCTCGTAGGCATAGTCCCTTCAGAAATCCTTCGGGGAAGTAGCTAACGTTGAAGTGGGTCCAGTTGCTGTCGCCGGAAAAATAGGTGTTGAATTGCGAAAAGCCTGCGGTTAGTTGTAATTGCTTTGGAATGGGCCAGTAGGCTGCGCGCACCCGCCAGCCATGTCCTGGCCCCACCCCAACGAGGCCCTGAATCATCGCATCTACGTAGAGGGGATCTGCCGTATAGCCGACGGTATATGGTGAAACGATGGCGCCACCACCCAGGGCACCGGGGTGCAGTTCGGTGGCAGCATAGGCGTACCAAAGGCTACCGTGGGGGAAGTGAAACCCAGCTTTTAGGCCCCAACTGGTGGCATTGACCCCCTGGCCGGGTTGATTGAATAGGGTGGTATCCGTACTGGCGAAGGCCTCGCCAGCACCCCAGCCACGGGTAAATTGTGCCGCCAGGAAGGGCTGGACGGGCCCATTGATGGGTAAGCGATAGCTGCCGGCCCAGTAGAACAGACTGGTGAACTGATCGAACTGGTAGAACCATGCCTGTGTTTTTGCTCCATAGCCTGTATAGCGCGCGCCGAAGGCGAAGGCGCCATTGCTGGCTGGGGTATCGTTTGGCAACACATTGGGTCCGCCGTATAACGAATCCCCAGCATAATGCCCAGGATAATAGAGATTGTCGCGATAGAAGTTATCGGTGGTGCGATCCTTCCAACGGAAAATCCGCACCCCCTCCAGAGTCAGTCCGTGCATGGGATAAACCTGCGCGGTTACGCCCTGGTAAGTGACAGGGATGACTCGTCCCCCCACACGATTTAGCCACGGTGTATCTACCAGTTGATTGCCCACCTTCACCTGAAACCAAGGATCGGAGTACTCAATATAGGCTTGTCCGAGCGCATTGACGGAAGGTTGATCGCCCATCAGGGTTTTGTCGACGCGATCTGGGTTGCTGGCCAAAGTTCCCATGGCATTGGCGGTGTAGAAACTCACCCCCACCTGGAACCCGGTCAGGAATGGTGCCGTCAGCACATTCAATCGTCCGGCGAGAGAATAGGCATAGGCATTGGGAGTGTCTGGCGTGCCATACAGGCGGCTGAAATAATAGGAACGAATTTGGCCGTCGATTGTACTTTGGGCAAAAAACTGGCTCAGGGTTTCGCCCTGGGCAACTCCGGCGAGGGCACAGCTAGCAACTGCGATTGCCGCGATGTTCTTGCGTTTCATGAGAGTACACTCCTGTATTTTTGATATCTAAATAAATATAGCGGTAAGGAGAAAAACAGCCTGTTTCAAAAAACAGGCCGAATATGGTTTGCCTATGCGGTACGGAGTGTCCTCATATTAGCCGAGAGGGTCGCCCTTGGGTGCACTATAGCCATCGTCGTGGAACATCTTCTGCCCCTCTGGGCTTTGCAGGAACTGGATAAACTCTTCCCCGAGCTTGGGGTTGGGGGCATCGGTGGGGACGACGGCATAAAACACCAAGGGCTGCGGGGTGACGGTCTTTTCCTTGCCATCCACGTTCAGTTTGAAGCCAGCCTTGTCATACCAAGATTTCTTGTACGCCGGGTCACTCAGATTGATTTCCACCGGCAGTTTAATGTACGGCAAATGCAACGACTTTACCGCGCTCAGGTATCCCGAGGAGGCCGCCATCTGGCCACTTTTCAAACGTGCCAGCAAGGACATTTCGCTAAAGATCTGCTGGGGATTCTCAATGGGGCCAAGAATTTTCGTAGCCAAACCGGGTTGGTGGTAGTAGCGCTCGGCCAGTTGCATGGTAAAGACAATGTTTTGGCCCTGCGGGTCGGTTTTGGGGTCGGTGCGGCCGAAGGCTGCATTCGGCATTTCCAGAATCTTGTACCAGGGCATCTTGCCGGATGCGAAATCTTTCGCAAATGGACTTTTGGGGCTGTAGGCAATGCACATCTGGGTACTGGCAACCGGATAGGCTTTTTTGGCAAGTCCGGCCTTCATCAAGACCTCGATGGGGCCAGGAGTAATAGAGATGAACACATCGGGAGTAAGCTGATGTCCGGCAATCAGATGCGCAAGGCCGTAAGCACCCTGCCCATCCCCCTGGAACTCTACTTGATGAGCCTTGGCAAAGGCCGGGCCTAAATGCAGATTCATAACATTGCCCATGGAACCAGCAAAGGTCACAAAAATCTTGTTAGAGGCATGGGCGGCTACGGGCAATACCATGCACGCGCCCAGTGCAAGGGCGGCCAGGTGCAAACGAGGTAACTTCATAGGGAACTCCTTGGCGACTATCTGTATTCATATGTATATAGCGAGGTTTACCAGCGTGTCTAGTAAAATATAACGATGACCCAATAAAGACGGATTGTGGCGTCGGTGCGTTCTACTGGCATGGGCTGGACGGGTGCTGCGAGGATCCTGCATCGCTACCACAAATTGGCCCATTTGCGGTAAAGCTTGATGCACACCACTAATCGGCAATGAGTCAACAAAGGATTTCAGCATTCCATCACGAGCGGACGCCAATCAATCCCAGCATTCCGCGCCGTCAGCAACAGGACCGCAAGAGGGGCTAGCGCAAAGCCTTTTCGATTTCCGTCCAGAACTCTGTGACCTCTTCACTCTTGGGGTTACGCTTAAAGTCGTCCGATTCAGCCATTTCCCGACTATACTGAGAACAGATTAGGAATCATCCGGGCGCTTTTTTTTTGGTTATTCTTGTGCTGGCCAAAGCGACATACGTAAGGAGAACGTCTATGAGAAAAATCAGAATATTAGTTTTTATTTTATTGTCAATACTCACTGTTTCCTCCCACGCAATTGCCAGTTCGCTCAATGACTCGGCAGCCCTTTCTGGCTTACATTCGGCTAAGGCCATTTTTCTGGTCAATATCAATAATCCTGGGGCGGTAGATCATCTTGTCCAGGTCATCGGCCTGACTAGGAAGCAATTCATACAGCAACACGTCACACCACACTTTATCATGGTGTTCATTGGCCCAGACGTGGCATTCCTGACCCAGGATCGGCGCGGGATTTCCTATATGGAAGAGAGGAGTGTCGCTGACCTGCAAAAAGAAATTGTGAAGCTCAGTAAACAAGGGATAGCATTTCAGGCTTGCGGCGTCGCCATGCAGGGAATGGACGTACACCCCAAAAGCCTGATTGCAGAGGTACATCCCGTTGAAAGCGGGTTTATTTCCGTGATCGCTTATCAAGAGAAAGGGTATGAACTCGTTCCCGTGTACTGAACCCCCAGCCTCTTGGGAATTGCAAATACAAGGAGGGTGTCATGGATTGGGTTTTGGATCATCTAGCCTTGAATGTTCGTGATGCGGACGAATCTCTCCGATTCTATTCCGAAATCCTTGGGCTTCCAGCACTACGAGTGGAGGAGTTTCGGTCTGGACAAATTCCCTTTCCCTCGGTTCGGGTCAACGCTGAGACAATCATCGATCTGTTCCCCCATCCTAAGCCCGACCCCGGGGATCATCCTGATCCTGCCAGGGGTACCCTCAATCACTTCTGTCTTGCGCTCTCTCACCCAGAATGGCAGCGTCTGCGAGAACGACTCCGCGCGCATGACATTCCTCTAACAGCAGGCCCCATGCTTCGCAATGGGGCCCGAGGCGAGGGAATCTCCGTTTATTTCTGCGACCCGGATGAAAACCAGATTGAGGCCAGATACTACGTGGAATCCTCACAAAAATCCTATGGCGGTAGAGGGTCCTATCTTACGCGGATGGGACTAGGGGCTACAGCCAAGGACCAACTATAGGAGCACTATAATGAGCAAGGATCACAGTACAGCGAAAGTGGAAATTACCGCGGATGGACCTTATTTTGTGTCGGGAGGGCTACCACTTAGCGTGGAGACGATTGGCACAAATGCTGAGAGGGAATCTATACGCTGGGAGCCAGGACGGAGCTTCCCTAGCCAGGCGCAATATGCCTTGTGTCGCTGCGGACATAGCGAAAATAAACCCTTCTGCGATGGCTCGCATCAACGAGTGGGCTTTGACGGCACGGAAATAGCGGATCGCCGACCGTATTTGACCCAGACAAAGCGCATACAGGGTCCGGTAATGTCGCTCACCGATGCTGAGAGCCTGTGCTCAGCCGCACGTTTTTGTGATCCCCATGGGCAAGTCTGGAATCTCGTCTTGAAGACAGACCACCCAGCTTCACAGCAGCATTTCGTTACCCAGACCTGTGATTGTCCATCGGGTCGGCTCGTCGCCTGGGACAACAAAACCGGTGAGGCCATTGAGAAGGCCTTCGAGCCTTCTATCGCGCTGATTGAGGACCCAGATCAACATTGCTCTGGCCCGATTTGGCTCCGTGGCTACGTTCAGGTCTATGGCGCTGATGGTTTTGCCTACGAGGTCCGTAATCGCGTTACGCTGTGCCGATGTGGCGCGTCGAAGAACAAGCCTTTCTGCGATGGATCACATATCTCTAAGGGGTTTCGTGATGGGCTTTGATTTGTGGCCATGGCGCAAAGGTTACGGTGTGAATCCTCAGCGTCGCTTGCGGTCGCCATAGGACAGAACTCCTCTGGCTCGCTTCGGTCCCAAGAGATATGCAGGCAGCCCGCCATCATCTTGCTTATCCCGCCCTTGGCCCGACGAAGATCAGGTTCACGGCGTTTTTTGCCTGGATTTCAGCAACGCTTAGGCAGTTCGGCTTCCGCCCCCTACCCTTGATTTTTTTGTGTGTCTTGACTCTAAACGGCTGTGCAACCACTCCCCCCGTCCCTCTTGGCGTTCAGCCCTTGACGCCAATTTTGCACCACCAGTATTACCAGATATATCTGGTGGATACCGGTTGGCATACGGGCTATGCCTTCCCGGCGCAAACTACTTTTCGTTTTCTTCCAGAACTGAAGCCGTGGTATCCCAATGCGCGCTATCTTTTAGTGGGTTGGGGGAACAGGGCCTACTACATGTCTGCCAACCCAGGCGCAATCAAGACTTTTCTTGCTATCGCTACGAGCTAGGAGAGCGAAGCGAGGGCGAGTAGTCCCCGGTAGGCAACGCGGCGAGCTGCATCCGCCGAAACGACCGCGAAGCCGGGAGTGTAGGCGAGTGCTGTGCCGCATGGTTGCCGACAAGTCATTTGGGAGACGAGTGTGCCGTCCGCGCCCCAACGAGGGCGTGACGGTACGCCGGTGACCAGGACGGCCGGGGCTTATTATCTGGTTGGCAGCGCAAGGCCGATCGCGCAACGACGCGCGAAAAGGCCTGCTGAGCACGCCAACTCTCCTGCTTTCCCTCCACCAGCATCGTATGTATTCAAGGTGTAAACACGCGCGACGTAGAAGCCGCTTTGTTGCCAACCGTTCGCCTGTTTTCCATACGCCTCCGACGGCATGAATTCGCGCGGCTGGTGGATTATGTCGCGCGTTACATAAACTTTAGGAATGAAAAATTGCAGCCACTGCCGTGCAATTTTTGGCCCCATACTTGGTTTTTTCGCTCTTCTGCCACCTATGATCTATTTCATACTTGCAACCGCTGGACGATTCAGGGGCTGCACTATGCCGGCCTGCACGTCTCCGGTTCCGGCGTCTTTACCGCTGGACAGGTAGTTTCGCGATTGCAAGAGCATCACCTGCTGTTGGGAGAAACGCGATAATACATCGGTGGCAGTGGCATACATTGCGAAGCTCCCCTTTGTGCTGCAGAAAAATTGGCAAAGCGACCCGTTGAGACTGCGGGATCTTGGCCGTTGACTTCCACCTTAGTTTTGATAATCATTCGCGTTATCATTTCTATGAACACTGAGGTCCGCAGAACATGGCAGCCGTACAAGATAGTTCACAACAACTCCCGCACAAACGTCGCTTGGGCACCTTCCTTGCTGTGTTGGGCCCCGGCTTGGTGGTCATGCTGGCAGATACCGACGTTGGCAGCGTCATTACGGCAGCACAGAGTGGCGCCCAATGGGGCTATCGCCTTCTCCTCCTGCAACTGGTGCTGATGCCAATCTTATACGTAGTGCAAGAGCTGACCGTGCGACTGGGCATCTTTACTGGCAAGGGTCACGGCGAACTGATCTCAGACTGTTTTGGCAAACACTGGGCCTACGTGTCCGTAACCGGACTGAGTCTCGCCAGTGCTGGTGCTCTGCTCACGGAGTTTTCTGGATTAGCTGGCGTCAGTGAGCTGTTCGGTTTGCCACGGCCGGTTGGCGTGGTGTTGGGGGCAGGCGCGCTTTGGTTGATCGTCATGACTGGCTCTTACCGGCGCGTGGAACGCATTGCCCTGATTTTTGGTGCCTTTGAAGTCGTATTCTTCGGGATCGCCTGGGCTGCTCATCCAGACATGAGCAGCTTACTCCATGGCCTTACGCAAGTGGAGTTGGGCAACCGTGATTATATGATGCTGGTGGCCGCCAATATTGGCGCGGTGATCATGCCGTGGATGATCTTTTATCAACAGTCGGCAGTGGCCGACAAGGGGCTGCGTGCCGAAGATTATCGGCATGCCCGTTGGGATACTGGCATCGGCGCGGTAATCACCCAGCTGATCATGGCCGCAGTATTGATCGCCACCGCTGCCACCATTGGTCTATCCAATTCCAACGCCGCTTTGAATACCGTACAACAACTCTCTGAGGCCATCACCCCCTTCCTTGGCACAGCCTGGGGACGGGTCGTCTTCTCTTTGGGAATCGTGGGTGCCGGTATGATTGCCGCTATCGTCGCCACACTGGCAGCGGCCTGGGGTTGGGGTGAAGTGACGGGATTCAAGCACTCCTTGGAACACCATCCCAAGGAGGCACCTTGGTTTTATGGCACCTATACGCTGGTGCTCATTGCCGGTGCCGTCGCCGTGGTCTTTATCCCGAATCTGGTCAGCCTCGACATCGCCGTGGAGGTAATGAACGCTCTGCTTCTTCCCTTGGTTCTGGGCTTTCTGATAGCTCTGGCGGTCAAGGCCCTCCCCAGCGAGCATCGTCTGCGCGGTTGGTATTTCTGGCTGGTACTAGCCCTGGGTGGAGTCAGCGCTGGGCTCGGCGTATACGGCGGCGTCACCAGTATTCCGGGGCTGTAACGCCGCATTGCCCGTACAGAGGGAGCGCCTTATGCTCTCTCCATGAAAAAACACATAGCCATCGCCAAAGTCCACCCGCAGCATCAGGCGATGGCGGATATACTCGATCAGGCGAGTTTGTCTGCGGTGCATTATCGCCTGTGGCTGTTGGCAACAGCCGGGCCGCTGCTTAGTGGCGTCAGTATGATGGTGTTGGGCATCAGCTTGCCTCTATTGCGCGGTCCTTTTCTTCTCAGTCCTAGCAGCATGGGGGTCGCGGCTGCGAGCCTCATGGGTGGCACCGTCATCGGTGCACTTGTCAGCGGACACCTCGCCGACCGCTTTGGCCGCCGCCCCCTGCTCATCGCCAATGCCTTTGGCTTGCTGCTGGCTGGCATCTGGCTCAGTCTCGCGCCGGACACAACCCTGTTGATTCTGGGAGAACTCTTTCTCGGAATTGCGGTAGGCGGCGACTTTCCCGTGGGCAGCAGTTACATCTCGGAGTTCATGCCACAAAAGCATCGTGGGCGCATGCTGGCAGCTTCTATGGCTTTACAACCTTTGGGCATGTTGCTCAGTGCCGGAATCGCTCTGTTACTCCTGCATGGGGGCGGCGCGGCGTGGCGATGGCTGATGGCATCGCAGGCGATCCTCACCCTGCCCTATTTTTTGGGTCGTTGGTATCTACCCGAGAGCGTGCGTTGGCTCATGGCCCATGGCAAAAACCAGATTGCCGCCAAAGAATTGACCCGCTTCGTGCCACAGCGCGTAGCGGAGCTGCAACGGATGGCGATCGAACTGGGTACGCAAGTGCATGAAGTAAGCAAAACGCCGCTGGCGTCCAAAATTGGCTGGAGCGTTTTATTTACCGCGGAATACCGCCGCCGCACCTTGCTCGTCACTTTGCCCTGGTTTTTGATGGACATGGCAACCTACGGTATCGGCCTCTTCACCCCGATTCTCTTCGCTTCGGTTAGCACTCTGCCCCGCGACCTTCCCACTTGGCACAAAGACTGGATCAACACTTTGCATACGGGGGGCATCGACCTCTTTTTGCTGGCCGGTGCCTTCGCCGCCCTCTGGCTAGTGCCGCGTTTTGGGCGTATGCAGATGCAAATCAGCGGCTTTCTCGGCATGGCCCTGGGTCTGTTCCTAGTTTGGCAGGCGTCTACAGCACATTGGTCCTTTTTTGCGCTGCTCTTGGGCTTTGCCCTCTACAATTTCACCATGACGGTCGGACCCAACGCCACCACCTTTATCTTGCCCACCGAGATGTACCCTACTCAGGTGCGTGCCCTGGGTTCAGGCTTTGCCGCCGCCTTCGCCAAGATTGGTGCGACGCTGGCGGTATTCCTCTTGCCGATACTGCAACAAGACCTGGGCGTAGGCCTTGTGTTGCTGGGGATGGCGCTCTTGAGCCTGCTTGGCGGAATTTTGACCTATACTTTCCGCGTGGAGGGTCACGGCCTGACCTTGGAGGAACACCATGGGTTGTTGCGTTTGCGCTCTCGCCAGGTGGTCGGCTAGAACAAATTTTTCGAAAAGAGTTTCGCCAGAATAACGGAGAATTGCATGTCCTATTCTCATTTTGATGCGATTTTGCAGCAGGTAGCACCCTTGGATGACATTCCAGTGGCGGTAGTGGATGCCGGGCAAAAAGAGGTGCTCGAAGCCGCCTGTGCCGCCAAGGCACAGAGCATCGTTGAGCCAATCCTCCTCGGCAATGCGCAACGGATCCGCGAGTTGCTGGCGAGCTTGCAGCACGATACCGGTGACTGCCCGTCTTTTCGGATTGTTGATGTCCCGAATAGCGAAGCCGCGGCGGACGAAGCGGTGCAGATGGTCGAACGTGGCGAAGCAGCAGCCATCATGAAAGGCCACATCCACAGTGATGCCTTCCTGCACCCCATTCTGGCCAAATTGCGCACGGATCGGCGTCTGTCCCATATCTTTGTAGCGGAGCTGGCGAGTTATCACAAGCCCCTGCTCATTACCGATGCCGCCATCAACATCGGTCCGGATCTCTTGACCAAGGCCGCGATTTTGCAAAACGCCATCGATCTGGCGCGGATTCTGGGGATCGAGCAGCCCAAGGCCGCGGTGCTGTCGGCAGTGGAGACGGTCAATCCCGCCATTGCGTCCACAGTGGACGCCGCCTGTCTGGCGAAGATGGCCGAGCGCGGACAGATCCAGCATGCCATCGTCGATGGTCCGTTGGCCTTCGATAATGCCATCTCGGCGCAGTCTGCGAAGATAAAGGGGATTCACAGTGCCGTGTCCGGAGACGTGGACATCCTCCTCGTGCCGGACTTGGTCTCCGGTAACATCCTCGCCAAGGATCTCGAATATCTCGCCAACGCGAGCCTGGCCGGCATCGTTATGGGCGCCAGGGTGCCGATCATCCTTACCTCACGTGCCGACCCGCCGCGGGCGCGCTTGGTCTCAGCAGCACTGGCGGCCCTGTTGCATTCTGCCAGGGAGCCGGCATGAGCGACGACGCTATCTGTCACCCCTGCGCCGACATCGTCACGCTGACCCTGAATCCGGCGGTAGATGTTAGTTATGAGTTCGTACAATTACTAGCCGACCAGAAGACCCATGCGACCAGCACCCGCTTCGACCCCGGTGGCAACGGCATCAACGTCGCACAGGCGCTGAAGGAACTCTTCGTCTGCGCGCATAGCTGCTGTGTGGTGGCAGGGCACATTGGTCGCCTCTTGCAGACTTTGCTCCGCCATAGTCTGGATGACCCCCACTGTATCGAGGTGATTGGCGAAACGCGGATCAATGCCACCCTGCTCCAGCAGGAACCGGCGGTCCAGTACGAGGTGACGGGACAAGGCCCCTTGCTCTCCGCCATGGCCTTACAGGATGTGCGCGACAAAATTGCGGCTCTGGCAGGAACCGGGATAGCGGTCCTCACCGGCTCTTTGCCCCCGGGGGTGCCGCAGGGCTTTTATGCGCAGATGATTGCAGAGCTGCGCAAGCAAGGCGCACGGGTCGTCCTGGACGCCCACGGCAAGGCCCTGCAACAGGGCATTGCCGCCCGTCCATTTCTGATCAAGCCCAATTCCTATGAGCTGCGGCAGTTGACCGGCCAGGCATTGCCGCGCCGCGCAGACCTGATACAGGCCGCCCGCCAACTACAGCAAAAGGGCATCGACTATGTCTGTGTCTCCCTGGGTGGCGAAGGCGCCCTATTGATCGGGCCTGAGCAGGGGTTTTTTGCCAGCGCTCCTGCCATTGCCGTGCGCTCTACGGTCGGTGCTGGCGACTCGATGGTGGCCGGGCTGGTCGCCGCCTTTGCCCAGGATCAGCGCCCAGAAGAGGCCCTACGCCTAGCCGTGGCCTGTGGCAGTGCCACGGCAGCGCAACCCGGTACCGGACTTTTTGCCCACAACGACCTCGACCCTCTGCTGCGGCAAATCGAAGTGGAGAGTCTCGCATTGTAGAAGGAGAACACCATGAACACCCAACGCACTGCACCCATCGGCATCAGTAAGGCCGCCAGCCAGCGCTGGCAGGAAAACTATAAGCGCATCACCCAGGGCTCCGGACGCCTGTTTTTGATGGCGGGGGACCAAAAAGTAGAGCACCTGAACGACGATTTCGTTGGTGGCCAAGTGGCCGTGGACGATGCCGATCCCGAGCATCTATTTCGCATCGCGAGCCAGGCACCGGTTGGTTGCTTTGCCACCCAGCTCGGCCTAGTGGCGCAGTACGGGGTGGATTATCCCGAGATTCCGTACCTGCTCAAACTCAATAGTAAGACCCACCTCTTGCCGGGGGCCGAGCACGACCCGCGTAGCCGCCAGTGGCAGAGCATGGCGCAGGTTGCGCAATTCATAGAGTACGCCGGGCTTCCCGTCGTTGGGGTCGGTTATACCCTCTACCCCGGTTCGGAGTTCGAGGCAGAGATGTTGACGGAGGCGGCGCAGCTCATTCACGACGCCCATCATCTGGGCTTGCTCGCGGTGATCTGGGCCTACCCGCGGGGCAAGGCGGTTGGCAAGCACGAACAAGATCCGCACCTGATCGCCGGTGCTGCCGGTTTGGTCGCCTGCCTGGGAGCAGATTTCGTCAAAGTGAATCCGCCGCTCAACGAACAAGGTATCCCGGAAGCGAGGCTCCTCGGGGAAGCCGTGGCCGCGGCGGGGCGTACCCAAGTCGTATGCGCGGGCGGCTCGGAAGTGAAACCCGAAGACTTCCTGCGCCGTCTAGACGAGCAACTGCGCGAGGGGCATAGCGCTGGCTGTGCCACCGGTCGTAATGTCCATCAGCGCAGCCAGGAAGAGGCTATCGCCCTCTGTCGGGCAATTCACAGTCTGGTGGTAGAAGACCGCGGTCTGGAGCATGCCCTCACCCTTTTGCAGGAGAAGTGACGCGATCATGGCCCGCTTACCCCCGCAGAAGAGCAAAATCGTTTGTACCATCGGCCCGGCGTCGGACAAGAGCGCCATCCTCGAGGCCATGCTGCGTTCTGGGATGGATGTGGCACGCATCAATCTCGCCCACGGCAGTATCCCCGAGCACGCACAGCGTATTCAACGCATTCGCGCGGCCGCCGAGCGCGTCGGCAAGCGAGTGGCCATCCTGGCGGACCTGCCCGGCCCCAAGATTCGTATTGGTACCCTCCCCCAGGCCATTCAACTGAAAAAGGGCGAACGCCTGCGCCTGGGACCGGGTGCCTATCGCGAAGAGCAGGATCAACGCTATTTGCCCTTGGAGTTACCAAATCTGGCACGCCCACTGCGCAAAGGGGATGACGTCTTCCTTGCCGATGGTTTTTTGCACCTGCGGGTCGACGCGGAAAAAGCAGGGGTATTACAGTGCCGCGTCCTGATTGGCGGCGAACTGCGCTCGCACAAGGGCGTCAACCTCCCTGGTCTGCTGCTTGCCGGTAGTGCCCTCACCGAACATGACCAGGAACTCCTGCGCGCCATCCTGCCCCTGGGCGTCGATGGCCTGAGCGTCTCTTTCGTCGAAACGGCCAGCGACCTAGAGCACGCCCGCAGCCTAGCCGCCGAGCAGGGTTATGCGCCCTTTCTCGTCGCCAAGATCGAACGCCAGCGCGCCGTGCGCAACCTGCCCAAAATTCTCGCCGCCTGCGATGCCATCATGGTGGCGCGCGGTGATCTTGGGGTAGAAACCCCGATCCCAAGCATTGCCCGACAACAGAAACAGATCATTCATCAGGCGCGCGCCGCCGGAAAAGCGGTAATCACCGCCACCCAGATGCTGGAGTCGATGGTACAGAACGCCCGTCCCACCCGCGCCGAGGTAACGGATGTCGCCAACGCCATCCTCGATGGCAGTGACGCCGTCATGCTCTCGGAAGAATCGGCCATGGGACAGTATCCGGTGGAAAGTGTGCGGATGATGGCGCGCATCGCCGCCGACATCGAAGGCTCGGAATTTACCGCCCGCGACCTTGCCTGCCCCAAAGTACAAAAGATGCCCGTCGAGGCGGTGATTGCCTGCGATGTGCGCTCGGCAACGGCAATGTTGCAGCCAGTCTTCATTGTCACCCCCACCGAAACCGGGGCCACGGCAGCACGCATCGCTCGCCTGCGCCCCGCTGCCTGGATTCTGGCTCCCAGCCGCCACGCCGACACCTGCCAGCGGCTTTGCTTCTATTCCGGGGTCCACCCGCTCCTTCTCGACCCCGGCAGCAGAAGCTGGGAAACGGCGATACGCGACTGGTTGCGCGAAAATAGCTGGCAAAAGGGACATATCATTCTCACCCAAGGGCCAAGCCAGGGTCACCCTGGCGGCACCAATCGTTTGGAGGTCATTGACCTCGCCGTACCGGAAGTACCCTTCTACAGCCATGGAGACAGCAATGGAAAGCCTGATTGAAGACATCATCGCGCGCGAAATTCTCGACTCGCGCGGCAACCCCACCGTCGAAGCCGAGGTATTGCTCGCCGATGGCAGCCGCGGCCGTGCCGCCGTGCCATCGGGCGCCTCTACCGGCAGCCGCGAGGCCCTGGAGCTGCGCGACCAGGACCCCATGCGCTATGCTGGCAAGGGCGTACGGGCAGTCATCGAGCACATCGAAGAAGAGATTGCCCCCAATCTCATCGATCTGGATGCCAGTGCGCAGAAGATGATCGACGATACCTTGCTCGGCCTCCACGGTACCGACAACAAGTCTCGCCTGGGGGCCAATGCCCTGCTCGCGGTGTCTTTGGCCTGCGCGCGCGCTGCTGCCGAGAGCAAGGATCTGCCTCTCTATGCCTATCTGGGCGGGCCCAGTGCCAGCCGCCTGCCGGTACCCTGCCTCAACGTCCTCAATGGTGGCGTCCATGCCCACTGGCAGGGGGCGGATTTTCAGGAGACCATGCTGGTGCCGTTTGGCGCCGAGTCCTTCCGCGAAGCAATCCGCTGGGGAGCGGAGATCTATCACGTGCTGCAAAGCCTGCTGCTGGAAAAACATCTGAGCGTTGGTGTCGGAGACGAGGGCGGCTTTGCCCCGGCGGTCCATTCCAACCACGAGACCCTGGATCTGCTGCTCACCGCGATCGAGAAAGCCGGCTTCACCCCCGGTAAGGACTGCGGCATTGCCATCGATCCCGCCTCCTCGGAGTTCTACAAGGATGGCAAGTATCAGCTACGCACCGAAAATCGCACGATCAGCAGCGAAGAAATGATCGAATACTACGTCAAACTCGTAGACGATTATCCCATCGTGCTGCTGGAGGATGGTTTGGCAGAAGATGACTGGGACTCATGGAAGCAGCTCAACGCGCGCCTCGGCAGCCGCATCGAGTTGGTAGGCGACGATATCTTCTGCACCAACCCGGAGATCATTGCCCGCGGCATTCACGACAACATTGCCAATTCTGTGCTCATCAAACTGAACCAGATCGGCACCGTCAGCGAGACCTTCGCCGCCGCACGCCTCGCGCAGTTCCACGGCTGGGGCGCCTTCGTCTCGCACCGCTCCGGCGAAACCACCGATGATTTCATCGCCGACCTCACCGTCGCCCTCGACACCGGTCACCTCAAATCCGGCGCACCCTGCCGCGGTGAGCGCGTCGCCAAGTATAATCAGCTCCTGCGTATCGAAGAAGAATTGGGCACCGCCGCTACCTTCGCTGGTGCCCAAGCCTTCATCCACCCCGCCGCACGTTAATAAGGGCACTACCCGTCCGCAGTCTCACAATAGACTGCGGGCGGCCTTGCCGATCCCTTCTGCCGACATCGGATGCTGGTCGGCAAAGCGGGCAAGGTCGTAGGCTGTCGCGCCGAGCTGCAGCGCCGTACCGATCTGACCAATCAGATTGCCGGCATCAATACCCACAATCCAGCCACCCAGCAGGCGCAGGGATGATGGATCGAAGAATAGACGGATTTCACCGTCCATCCGTTCCAGGATCTGGGCACGCGAGTCTTCCGCAAAATCGTAGTGTCCCACCAGCAGGTCCCGCCCTTGGGCATTGGCCGGGGTGATGCCGATATAGGCCGCTGCCGGCAGAGTAAAAATCGTCGTGGGTACCGTATGGAAATCCGCATAATCCAACGGCTGATTTCCACCCAGGATGTTGTGCGCCACGACCAGCGATTGTCGCACCGCTGCATGGAACAATGGCACCCGACCATTGACGTCGCCAGCGGCATAAATATGCGGATACCGGGTTTGCAGGCTCGGCCCCACCTGAATGCCATGATGATCGAAGGCAATACCCAGATCGTCGCAGCCCTCGGGGATTACCGGATGACGTCCGACCGCCAAAAGCACGGCCTCAGCCTCGGCGCTCTCCTGCTGTCCAGCCTGTTGCCAGACCACTTTGCGCAGATCTCCCTGGCGCTCAATTCGTTGTACATCCACGTCCGTCAAGATACGCAGCGCCTTGGGCAGCAAGGGCTGGAGCAATGCCACCATAACCGGGTCCATGCCGTTGAGGATCTGCCCACCCTTCTGCAAGAGCGTCACCTGACTACCCAGTTGCGCGAAAAAAGAGGCGGTTTCGAGGCCAATATAGCCCCCGCCGACAACGATCATGCGGCTAGGTAAGTCACGCAGCGCGGGGTCCGGCTTGTAGAGATCATGACTGGTCAGACAATGCTCTGCACCAGGAATGGCCGGTATGAAGACATCCGAACCACTGCCGATAAGGATATGCCGGCAGTGAACTTTTTTGCTGCCTAGATCATCGTCAATCTGCACCGTGTGGGGATCGAGGATGCGTGCCATGCCTTTGCGCAACTCGATCCCCGCTTGACCCGCGAGTTCTTGCGCATGTTGCGCATACCGACGTTTCTGCACATGATCCTTGTGCTGCACAATGGCCGTGTAACTGGGAGACAAGCTGCCGGCCATCCCGATGGGAGCGGCAAAGCGCTGCGCTTCCCCTGCCAATGCCGCCATCTCCCGTACAGCCTTGGACGGCACACAACCCTCGTATAAGCAGTTGCCACTCATTACCCCCTTGGGGTCGATCATGAGTACCTTGCGCCCGGCACGCGCCAGGCGAAATGCCGCCGGGTACGCAGCGCCCCCTGCACCGATACACAGCAAATCCACTTCCTCTTCAGTCATATCTGATCTCCTAATCTGATTATATGCTGTATGATTATAGCGCGCTGCGCCATTGTTCGGCGGGCGCGTGTTCTACACTTGAATAGCGAGTGCTGGAGGATTTCATCATGAAAATTACGCCGTCCTATGTTTTGCCACAGATGCCTGAAGCGTTGGATGGGCTCACCGAACTGGCCCTGGACCTGCGCTGGTCCTGGAGCTACCGCAGCGATGCACTGTGGGAGCGACTTGATGGCAGTCTCTGGGAAAGGACACGCAACCCCTGGCTGCTATTGCAGAATCTGGAAGCGAACAAATTGGAAAAACTCGCTCACGACCACGAGTTTCTCGCCCTATTGCAAGAGCACCTACAGCGTCATCGCCAGGAGAGTCGCAGCCAGCACTGGTTTCAGAAAAATGTATCCTCCTCGCTCTTGCAACGCGTTGCCTACTTCAGCATGGAATTTGGTCTTTCCGAGGCCTTGCCCATTTACTCCGGCGGCCTCGGGATCCTCGCCGGCGACGTATTGAAAACTGCCAGTGACCTCGGCGTGCCCATGGTCGGCATCGGCATTCTTTGGCAACAAGGATATTTTCGCCAAAATCTGGATGATTGTGGTCGTCAATTGGAGCTCTACCCCTATAACGATCCTACGCAGCTACCCGTAGTGCCGGTGCGCGACGAAGAAGGTCAATGGCTACGCCTCGAGTTATCATTCCCCGGTCGCCAGGTAATTCTGCGCGCCTGGCAGGCCCAAGTAGGAGAAGTCCCTCTCTACCTCCTCGATAGCAATGATCCACTCAACAGTCCTGCCGACCGGGGCATCACTGCAGAGCTCTATGGCGGTGGGCCGGAAATGCGGCTGCAGCAGGAGATTTGTCTCGGTGTTGGTGGATGGCTCTTGCTGCGTCATTTGGGCATGGAAGTGGATGTCTGCCATCTGAATGAAGGTCATGCCGCCTTCGCCATCCTCGCGCGCATTTACAGCCACATGCAGGATCATGGCAGCGATTTTCAGTGTGCATTGAATGCCACGCGCGCTGGCAATGTCTTCACTACTCACACCCCGGTAGCGGCGGGGTTCGACCGGTTTGCACCAGAACTTCTCGCCCGCTATGTAGAGGGAGCACCAGAGGTTTTTGGCGTCGACCTGCAGCACATTCTGGGACTGGGCCGTGCCGATGCCGAGGATCCTCACGAACCCTTCAACATGGCTTGGCTGGCCATCCACGGAAGCATCCAGGTCAATGGTGTCAGTGCGTTGCACGGGGCGGTGAGCCGGCAACTATTTCAGCCCCTCTTCCCGCGCTGGCCGACAGACGAGGTACCGGTTTCCGCCATCACCAACGGCGTCCATGTTCCCTCCTGGGACAATGCGGAAGCCGATGCCCTGTGGACGAAACACTGTGGCGCCCCGCGCTGGTTGGAAGATTTGCAGGAAATCAGCGCACACTTTCGCGGCGTGAGTGATGCGGAGATTTGGCAACTGCGCGGACAAGGGCGCCAGCATCTCATCGATTTTGCCCGGCATCGCCTGCAACGCCAGCTCGCCATGGCGCACCGCCCGCAGGAGGAGATCGACGCTGCAGCACTGGTTCTTGATCCCAACACCCTGACCATTGGCTTTGCGCGCCGTTTTACTGCCTACAAACGCCCCAACCTCCTGCTCAGCGATCCAGAACGTCTGTATCGCATCCTTAGCGACCCGCGCCATCCGGTACAACTACTGATTGCCGGCAAGGCACATCCGCGTGATGGTGATGGCAAGGCGATGATTCAGGAGTGGACGCAATTTCTCCGCCGTCATCCCGACATCTTCCACAATGTCGTTTTTATTGCCGACTACGACATGCTCGTCGCCGCGCAACTGGTACAGGGTGTCGATGTCTGGCTCAATACCCCTAGGCGGCCCTGGGAGGCCAGCGGTACCAGCGGTATGAAGGTTTTGGTCAACGGCGGTTTGAATTTCTCAGAATTGGACGGCTGGTGGGCGGAGGCCTATAGCTCGGAGGTCGGCTGGGCCTTGGGCGACCGCCACGAGCACAATGCCGACCCCGCCTGGGATCGGCAAGAAGCAGAGCATCTCTATCAAACGATCGAACAGGAAATTGCCCCACTTTTTTACCAAGGGCGCGACGATAGTGGTTGCCCATGCGATTGGGTAGCGAAAATCCGTGCCAGCATGGCTGAACTGACACCGCAGTTCAGTAGCCATCGCATGTTGCAGGAATACGTAGAAAAACTGTATTTGCCCGCAGCCAAACTGCTACGCGAGCGATCCTCCCAGAAACAACTGCAAGGCATTTGCGCGTGGCAGAATCACTTGCGGGCGCACTGGCACGGATTGCGCTTTGGCGAACTACACTGCGAGGATAGCGGCGCAGAGTTTCAATTCCAAATGCATGTCTATCTGGATGATATTCCGCCGGAAATGGTTCAGGTGGAGTTGTTTGCCAATGGAATAGAGAGTTCGGCTCCCGAATTGCATCCAATGCAGCGCTCGGAGTCCTTGGCCGGCGCAGTCAATGGCTTTACCTATCGCTGCAATCTCGCCAAACGCCGCCCGGTCTCAGATTATACCCCACGCGTTGTTGCGCGGCATCCGCTGTGTAGGGTGCCGCTGGAAAATAACGCCATTCTTTGGTACCGCTAAGATAGGGAGCAAAACTGGATCATCTTCAGCGAAGTGCTATTTGATGTCTTTGCCAGTGATCGATTAGCCGGGACTGTATGTACACTTCCGGGGGCTCTACCTACAGACAGGCAATTTTACCGAAGCATATGAAATCGCGTCTTTTCCATAAAAAAACGAGCTACGCACAAACAGCGTAACTCGTTTTCTATATTGGTGGAGCTAAGCGGGATCGAACCGCTGACCTCTTGAATGCCATTCAAGCGCTCTCCCAGCTGAGCTATAGCCCCAATTTCTGGTCGGCGTACTATTCCAAAAGCCGCCCCTGCTGTCAAGCGCCGTTGCGCCGCCCGACGATGACCACATCGCTGCCAATGGGGTGAATGGTGGCGAGCAAACCTGCCGAGGCAAGGGCGTCAGAAATTTCTGCTGGTCGCAGGAAGTGATTTCCTTGCACGTGCTCCGTCAGGTTTTGGAAAGCCATACCACGATAAGCCGGTTCGCGCAGGACCATCGTGTCATCCGGCCAGGCAGGCTCCCAGATCACCAAGGCACCACCGGGCCGTAGCTCATCGTGCAGGCGTGCGAACAGCTCACCACCCTCTTCCCATACGTGATGCAACGCCCGATTCATGGCAATCAGGTCGGCGGGCTCCGGAAGCTGGAACTGATGAATGTCACCTTCGGCAAAGTGTAAGCGTTCGGACAGCCCCTCCTCCGCTGCCAAGGCACTGGCCTGACGCACGTTTTCGGCAAATCCATCCAAACCCAAGCCGCGCAACTGTGCGCATTTGCCCAGCAAGGCCCGCAGATACCAGCCATTCCCGCAACCCAAGTCCACGGCAAATCCCTGACGGGCATTCATCTCCGCAAAAATCGCAATATGGGGAACGATTTTTTCTTCGAAGGTGCGACGGAAATTGTGTTCGAGCATGATCCCAAACCATGGCAGGATGGTGTCACGCTCAGCGAGCACCTTCTCGCCGGGTCGCTCGCCAGTGCGCATCAGGCCCGCAGCGCGCTCTGCCATATGGGCGCTCAGCACCGTGCCCACTGCGGCTGACATACGGCTATCCGCACGCTCGGGGCGCATGCTATCGCCATCTTCACTCAACGAAAAGGAATCTTTCTCTTTCTCCAGCCAGGAAAAGGCATAGGCAGCATCACACCAGCGCTGCAGATAACCGGCATCCAGACCGGTCGCCTCTGCCAGGGCGGCAGGAGTCGCCGACTGCAAACGATGCAAGGTAGAAAACAACCCGTTCACCACACCAATAAAGGCGATATGCAGGGACATGGCCCCCTGGGACCGGGCTCGCAGCTCTTCTGCTGAAATCATGAGTCGCTCCTTATTTCCGTCACACGAGATATTTGATGCCAACAATGGCTAGCACGATCAGGGTAACACGCAAGAATATCTTTTGATTAATTCTAAAGTGCAAATGATTCCCGGCCCATAGCCCAAGTAAGGTAGGTGGAACCAAGAGAAGGAACCCTAGCGCCAATGGCCCGGTGAGCAGGGCGAGGAAAAAATACATGAGACCGCGTACGATATTGTCCGTCAAGGCAATGCCCTGGAAGGTTGCACGGAAGGCTCGCTTGTCGAGATGGCGCATCTGCAGATAGGCAACAATGGGTGGCCCGCCACCACCATAGAGGCTGCCAATAACCCCGCCAAAGGTACCCAGCGGCAAGCCCCACGGCAGGGATAAGCGCGGCAACTTGTCTGGCTTGAGCAAGGTAGCGTAGGCGACATAGGCAAGGATAAACAACCCTAAAAAGCGGGTCAGATCCTGGGCATTGCTATCGGCCAGGATAAAGGCGCCCACGAGGAGGCCGAGCAAACTTCCCGGAACAAGCCAGCGTAGTTCCGGCCAGCGAATCTCGTGGAAATCATAGGCGCCGAGAAGCACCGAACCCAGCAGATCAAGCAACAAAACCACCGGCACGACTTCCTTGATGGGGAACAACAACGTCAGCAATGCTACCGAAATCAGGCCAGAACCAAAGCCAATCACGCCGCGCACATAAAAGGCGAGGAAGACAATGAAGGCAGCAATGGCCCACAATATCGGATGTCCCCACAGGCCGCTGGCGGCCAAACTGGCAGTAGCAGGGAACCCAGCCAGAGAATACATACCTACCTCCAGAAAAATCTATTGAAAAATAGAGAAAAACGCCTAAACTCTAATCCATTACTTTAGCATGGAGCGGTACCGCCATGGCCCCGGCGCAGAAAAAGATTCGCAACCTATTGTATCTCCTATTTTTTTCCCTTTCCTGCCTGTTAGGTCTGGAAACTCAGGCACAGGCACAAGACGTTTCTTCTCTGCCCCCCATCGACGCGCGCTCCTACATCCTCATAAACGCCGAAACCGGACAAATCCTGGCCGCCAAAAACGCATACAAGCCCTATGCCATTGCCAGCCTGAGTAAGTTGATGACCCTGTATCTTCTCTTTCAAGATATCAATGCCGGGCATTTGCAATTGCACGGCCAGTACACGCCTTGCCCTGCGGCCCTGCAGACGGGAGGTTCATCGATGTTTCTGCGCGCCGGCTTGCCGTTCAGCCTGGCGCAGCTGATTCTGGGCATGACCGTGCCCTCCGGCAATGATGCTGCTGTAGAAGCCGCCGTCATGGTCGGCGGCACGGTGCCCAATTTTGTACAAAGCATGAATACCACAGCTAAAGGCCTCGGCATGCTCTCCACCACCTACAACAATCCTGACGGCCTGCCACATCCCAACAACTTTTCCAGTGCTTACGATCAGGCCGTCCTCACTCGTAACATTATGCAGCGCTTCCCAAATTTCATGCATTTTTTCAATCACGAAAACTTTACCTACGCGGGCATCACCAACCCCAATCCCAATCTGCTCGTTGGGCGCGTGCCCTTCGTTACCGGCATGAAAAGCGGTTACACAGATGCCGCCGGCCACTGCTTGGTAGTGACTGGCACCCAAGGCAACGTAAAATTGATTGCCGTCGTATTGGGCGTTCCATCTTTCACCGACGAAGGCCGTGGTTTCTGGAAGGCTTCCTGGGCGGGGCTCAAGCTTCTCGACTGGGGCTTTGCCCGTACCCTATGGTTACCTAGCGCCGGCTTGGAGAATACCGCCGTAGAGCAATAATCTCAGTGCCCAGGCGCCACTTTTTCCTCGCTCTCCGTGGGCTCCGGCGGCTTGCGCAAGAGCAACACCAGAGGAATCAAGACCAGAAAACTGTAAAATGCCAGAATTAAGGCATCGAGCACCCCACGCATCCCGGCTTGGGGCAAAACCACCACATGCCCTAATACCTGCCACGCGCGCGGGCTTTCTCCCATACCCATCGCCGCGATAAACCGATGAAAGGCGGGGTTGAATGGATTGATGTATCCTCCCATTTGATTCCAGCCCATCTGCCTTCCTTGTGTCATCACCGTCGATACGATAGCGATACCAATACTGCCGCCCAAAGTACGCATGAGATTAAAGATGCCGGAACCTTCAGCCTGATCTTTTTTAGCAATCGTCGAGAAGGCCAAAGTAAAGAGTGGGATACTGACTAGGCC
The DNA here is from genome assembly GCF_041146875.1 of Acidithiobacillus sp. IBUN Pt1247-S3. Lineage (NCBI taxonomy): Bacteria > Pseudomonadati > Pseudomonadota > Acidithiobacillia > Acidithiobacillales > Acidithiobacillaceae > Acidithiobacillus > Acidithiobacillus sp. IBUN Pt1247-S3. The sequence goes on from NZ_JBFRXP010000006.1 coordinate 24,494, forward strand.
TAGGCCCAGGCCACGAATAAAGGAGGGCCAGATCACCCACGCCATGCTGATGTCGAGGTTGTACTTGGTGGTGTACCAGCTCCCGATAGCGCCAAAAACAATGCCAAGCAAAACAATATTCCGCGGATTGACGTTGCGGGACAAGAGCCGCCCGGCAATCATCATGGCAATCATTGCACCAACACCCTGCGGCGCCATCACCAAGCCCGTGGTAAAGGCCTCATAACCAAAAAGGTCTTCAAGCATGATCGGCAAAATGACCATCGCACCAAACAAGGCAAGGCCGAAGATGGCAATCCCAGCACTTCCGAGAGACAAGTTGGCGTCCTTCAGCAAGCGCAGATTCACCACGGGATGCTCCACCGAAAGTGAGCGCCACACGAAAAACGCGAGCCCCAGGACGGACACCAGGCCGAGAACAATGATGGTGTGGGAGCTGAACCAGTCATCCTCGTTACCCAGACTCAGCACCCCCTGCAGGGCGCCAAAGCCCAGTGCCATGAGAGTAAACCCCAACCAATCTACGGGTCGCGGATGCTCACTCCGACCAATATTTGGTACCACCTGGAGTAAGACAAAGGCAAGAATGCCAAAAGGGATGTTAACGTAAAATACCCAACGCCAGCTCAAGGTATCGGTCAACCAGCCACCCAGCGTCGGCCCCAAAATCGGGCCGAGCATAATCCCCATGCCAAGAATGGCCATCGCCTGCCCTCGCTTGCGCGCGGGGTAGGCGTGCAGCATGATGGTCTGGCCCACTGGTGCCAGGGACGCACCAAAAAACCCCTGCAGGAGACGCCAAAGGACAATCTCTGGCAGGCTGTGCGCCTGTCCACAAAGCGCCGAGGCCACGACAAAACCCGCCACACTCCACAGCATGACCGTACGTTGGCCGTAACGCTCCACCAAGAGGCCGGTAAGGGGAAGAAGGATCACGTTGGCGATCATGTAGCTGGTGAGAACCCAGGTAATTTGGTCGCTATTGGCTTGTAGGGAGCCCCGCATATAGGTAAGGGCCACGTTGACGATGGTCAAGTCGAGCACCTGCATGACCACTGCCAACATAACCGCCACCGTAATGGCCACTACGGAAGTGTTCTCGAATTCGCTCATGGGCCCTCCCCAGATCTGCGCAAGTCTACTGACCGATCGGTCGGTATGCAAGGTCTATTGCATCACAGGTCTATTGCATCACAAATTCTTTCCGAGTAAAGTGCGCGCTTCCAGGTCCCCATCGTCTAGCGGCCTAGGACACCGCCCTTTCACGGCGGTAACGGGGGTTCGAACCCCCCTGGGGACGCCAAATAAAATCAAGGCTCTAGCGTAAAAGCTAGGGCCTTTTCTTTGCGATTTGCTTTTTAGGGACAGTAAGCCACGGTCCCACAGGTATTCTCTATGGCAACATTCGCCGAGCGAACCGACCACAACGGAAACCTGCATACCCGCCGCCCCAAGGTACAAGACAAGTGGGATAGACGATTACAGGCACGGGCGGATAAGGAAAGTCGGCTAACGGAAGCTGCCGAATGGGCGGAACGGCAAGACGGCTCCATGCCTATTGCTCGACTGGGGTGCTTCCGGTGTTTAAAACCAAGGCCGGAGAGCCCCGCGAGGTGCGATGACCTTGCGCAGACTTTTCGACGGTTTCCCTGCGGACTAATACGCTCGCACGCGATGGAATCGTCCAGCGATCCGGCCCTTCACCGCATCAACTTCTTCAGTGGATAGCCCCGGAATCTTTCCGCACACATGCAAGATGGCGGATTCCTTCACCAAGCCCTGCTCGATCATGGCGTCCAGAAAAGGGCCATCTTTTTCACGATTGGCGACAGTTTTGGCAATAAAGAGATCCGCCGGGTGCATACAATACCCAATCGTTCGGTGGGTGTTTTCATTGACCAATGGATAGCAGCGAGAAAACCACCCCTCTGGTGCCTTGGCCGTTTCCATGGCAACCCCCTGGGCGTAATAGCCAAAACTCTGGTGAAAGTGCGAATCCTCACCCAACGACCCGTCGATAAGGTCAGATTTGTGGTCATCATTGTCTATCGGGATGATGTCTGCTTCGGTAGAAAGCGTAAAGACGCCCGGCCAACTGCGGGGAGGTTTGCCGGCCAATTTACGCAACCACGGCAAAATCGACTGGCTACCGATCACCACAACGGCGTGATCCCCCACGATGGCACCCGACGCACGAATCAGGTGTTCAAGCTGTTCTTCGGTCATCTCTCCACTCTTGCTCAAAGCGTAGCAAAACCGCTGTCCGCTCTTTTACTGTCAGGACGCCAGCAAAGGGCGAACTGCTCCGCAAGGTGATGGCATGGTCATCCTTGGCAAGCATCCGCTCGACCATCGCGTCCATGCCCGCATCAGAGGCGAGCGCCCGTTCCAGAATACCAATCCATTCGGACAGCGCCGCGTCATTGGGGCGCTCTTGGGAGAAGCGCCGCGCCCACGCCTGGGCAGCGCGAAGCACCGCATCCCGATCCGGCACCGCCATGAGCTTTGCATAAATCGCCCGGAACAGGGCCAGGCTCTTGGCGTCGTGGCGCATCAAGTCCGCGTCCACAAGTCGGATGTCTTCCTGAGAGATCGACATTCCCACACTCCCCCTTTAGGCGTCCCCGTACCACTCCAGTGGGGGATAATACCGCCTCCTGAGCTGGTATGTCACAACCAGAACACCACGTCTTTTGGGTAGCGGCTTGCAGGGTTGCCATGGCCGCCTGCCCTTTCACGGCGGAAACTGGTGTTCGAACCCCCTGGGGACGCCAAATAAAATCAAGGCTCTAGGTGAAAACCTAGAGCCTTTTTTCTGGCCATGAAAAGATCTCCGGTAATTTTATTAATTGCATAAGCCGTCACAATCTGGATAATCATCGTCTAGTATCTGATTACATCCCACGCCTCATCCCAACAAAAACTAAATTTGTATGATTGATAGATCATCAGAGGCTGGTTCCGCGAGACAGGAGATATTTTCCGTGACAGAAAATACCCAAGAATCGACCTGCACCGGGTTACGCAGCGATGAAGCAAAACAACTTCTGGCACAATATGGGCGCAACGAGGTTGTCGACAAGAAACCGAACACGCTGCTTTTATTACTGCACAAATTCTGGGCGCCAGTGCCCTGGATGCTGGAAGCGACGCTGCTCCTGGAGGCGATTCTCGGCAAATGGCCGGAGACAATCATCATTGGTTTACTGTTGCTCTTCAATGCCCTATTAGGTTTCAGCCAGGAACGTAAAGCGCAGAATGCGCTGGACATGCTACGGGAGCGCTTACGCATACAGGCACGTGTCTGCCGCGATGGGGCCTGGCAGGTGTTGCCAGCCGCCGAGTTGGTTCCCGGCGACAGCATTCATGTACGCCTCGGGGATATCGTTCCAGCCGACCTCAAGCTAGCAGATGGCAACCTGCTGGTAGACCAGTCGGCCCTCACCGGCGAATCCATCCCGGTAGATCGAAATCCCGGCGACTCCCTGTATTCCGGCTCTATCATTCGCCGCGGTGAAGCAACGGGCACGGTAACGGCCACAGGGGCACACAGCTATTTCGGCAAAACGGCCGAGCTAGTGCGCAATGCCGGCGCCAAAAGCCATTTGGAAGAACTGGTGCTGCACATTGTCCGCTATTTGGTGGCGATGGATGTGTTTCTAGTTTTTGCAATCTTTGCCTACGCTATGGCACAGGGCATTTCTCTTGCCACCATTCTGCCTTTTGCCTTGATTCTCCTCGTGGCTTCCGTGCCGGTCGCCTTGCCTGCCACTTTTACCCTGGCCACCGCCCTGGCCTCACTTCGCCTCACGCAGCAAGGGGTTTTGGTAACACGCCTGGCGGCGATCGAGGAAGCCGCTGCCATGCAGGATCTGTGCAGCGACAAGACTGGAACATTGACGCAGAATCTGCTGAGTCTGGAAAAAACCTCGCCATGGCCACAGGTGGAAGAAGCGGAATTATTGGCAATGGCAGCCATGGCCAGCGACAGTTCCACGCAGGACCCTCTGGACCTTGCCATTCTGACCGCCGCCACTGCTGCTCAGGTTACGCGGCCCGCGCGTACCGGATTCCTACCCTTTGACCCCAGTAGTAAGCGTTCGGCGGGGCAATTCACGCAAAATCAAGAGAGCTGGGAGGCGATCAAGGGAGCACCGCAGATTGTAGCGCCGCTCTGTCGCGAGAAGGATTGGGAAAAAGCGACCCAAGAGCTCGCCTGCAACGGCGCGCGTGTCCTGGCAATCGCGGCTGGGCCGGTCGGCACACCGCGCTTTTTGGGGCTCGTGGCCCTAGCCGATCCGGTCCGCCCCGATGCTGCGAAGGTGATCCAGCAATTACAGAATTTTGGCGTACACGTGCGCATGATTACCGGCGATAGCGTGGCAACCGCCACCTATGTCGCACAAACGCTGGGCATCGGTGGCAGCGTCTGTGCGCGCGATGCCCAGAGCGAGGATTGCGGGGTCTACGCCGGCGTGTTCCCAGAAGACAAGTTTCACTTGGTACAGGCCTTGCAAAAAAAGGGCAAGATCGTCGGCATGACGGGCGATGGCGTCAATGATGCCCCCGCATTGAAACAGGCGGAAATGGGCGTGGCAGTGGAAAGCGCCACGGACGTCGCCAAAGCCGCCGCCAGTATCGTGCTGACCACTCCCGGTCTGGAGGGTGTGCTCACGGCGGTCATGAGCGGTCGACGGGTCTATCAGCGCATGCTCACCTACACGTTAAACAAGATCGTAAAAGTATTTCAGGTGGCGCTATTTTTGAGTCTGGGATTCCTGCTTTTCGATCGCTTCGTCGTGACTCCTCTCCTCGTCCTCCTCCTCCTCTTTGCCAATGATTTCGTCACCATGTCCCTCGCTGAGGACAATGTCCGACCATCGATGCAGCCCGATCGCTGGAATGTCAAAACACTGATTTGGTCGTCTCTGGCCGTAGCGGGGGCTTGGCTGCTCTATATCTTTGCTGTCTATCTCAGCGGACGTTTCCTATTGCATCTACCCGAAGGCGCCGTGCAGAGCCTGGACTTTCTCGGTTTAGTCTACTCCGGGCTCGCCAATGTATTTTTGGTGCGGGAACGAGGCCATTTGTGGGCAGCGAGTCCCGGCAAATTTTTGGCCATTGCGAGCCTGGTCGACATCGTCATCGTCAGTCTCCTGGCCATCTTTGGTTGGCTGTTAGCACCTGTTCCCGCCGAACTCGTTGGAGCGCTGCTTCTGGCAACCATGATCTACACGCTGCTATTGGATCAGATCAAGGTTCCTTTGCTGCGCCATCTCACCAGGTAAGTCGATAGCCGGGAAAATCAGTCCTCCAGGGCTGAGGGATGGATCTTTGGCGCCTCGGGTGCCGGTGGTCGTTGCCAATCGTATTCATTTTTCTCATCTGGAGGGATGGTAGCGTATTTTTGATAGGCGCGATATTTGGCCAGCTCGCGTCTAAGCTCCTGCTCGGCGTTCAGAAAATCTATCTCGCTATGTTTATTTTCGGCAACTGCAGTCTTGGCGTTCTCGATGTTTTCTTTGATAGCAGTGGGATTCAGGTCCGGAATGCGGAGACTCACATCAGCAAGAACCGTCACCCCATTGGGCTGGATTTCCGCAAAGCCTCCTTCGAGGAATGCCACTTCCATGCTGCCATCTACCAGATGCATGCGCATTTCCCCCGCTTGTAACATGGTCAAGAGGGGCGCGTGATGTGCGAGTATACCCAGTTCTCCAAGCTCACCGGGCAGAACCAAGAAAACACATTGTCCGGAATACACCAGACCATGAACGTCGACTATTTGCAGCGGAAAAACTTTTTTTGCATCTACCATGGTTACATTTCCTCGGAATTGAGCGACTGCCGACAAAAATCCAGATAGCTGTGTATACATTCACGCACAGCGCTACCCGTATGCGGGTCATCAAGCAGGCGATGTGCATGCAGGATCCCCGGCCACTGTCGTAGCCAAGTCAGGCAGGGACTGCGAAGCGCGATATCGCGCGCGATCGCTGCGTATTCTTCATTCCGACTAAAAAGCAACTGCAGTGAGGAGATCTTCCCCGCTACTGCCGCCATATATTCCGCGCCCCCCGCCGGAGACAGTAAAACTGCCGCATCTATGCTGGTCTCGGAGGTTGCCAGTGCCTTCAGCACCACGGCACCCCCCATTGAAGCACCCAGCAATACCAAGGGTTTGGCTTGCCTAGCGCTGGCATAGTTAATGGCAGCGACAAGATCCTGGTCAAAGCTGGTACCATCCCCACGCTCTGATGCCCCATATCCGCGAAAATTGACGGCAATGGATGACCAGCCCCAATCCTGCAAGTGACCGGCCAAGTCCTGCCAGGCACCTTTCTCATAGGCCTTCCCATGCGCAAGAATGCAACACGGTTGAGAGGCAGGATACCAATCTGCTTCGATGGTTACATGATCTGCGGTTTCTATACGTAGGTCGTTCATTTTGACTGTCTCCATTCGCTGCTATGGGCTTGCCGCGCAGATCAGGGGGATGGATAAGGCCACGTCCAGGCACTGATGTCCTTGCGATCAATGCCATATCGATATGCATGGTCTTTACACACCAACTGTTGATCCAACAATCGGTCCCGAATACCAGAGCCGCGCTCTTGGAGGGAAGCGATGCGGTCGATGGCATCAATGGCCAGACTAAAACGATCCGTCTGGTTCAGGATTGCAAGTTCCAGGGGCGTGTTAATGTTTCCCTTTTCCTTGTAACCACGGACGTGGATATGGTGTTGGTTGGGTCGCCGATAGGTGAGTCGATGGACAAGCCACGGATAGGAATGAAAATTAAAAATCACTGGCTTGCTGTTGGTAAATAGTGCTGTGAATTCGCGATCGGTGAGGCCATGAGGATGTTCGCTGGCGGGTTGCAGTTTGAAGAGATCAACGACATTCACAAAGCGAACCTTCAGCTCCGGAAAGTATTCGCGCAACAAAGCCGTGGCGGCCAGGGATTCCAAAGTGGCCCGGTCACCACAACTGGCCATGACAACGTCTGGTTCTTCGCCGACATCGTTGCTCGCCCAATGCCAGATCCCGATACCCTTACTGCAATGAATCTGGGCCGCTTCCGGCGTCAGGTATTGAAGATTGTCCTGCTTGTCGGCGACCATGACGTTTACGTAATTGATACTGCGCAAACAGTGTTCCGCCACCGAGAGCAGACAGTTGGTATCAGGAGGCAAGTAGATACGAACAACACTCGGGCTTTTGTTCGCCACCACATCCAAAAAGCCCGGATCCTGGTGGGTAAAGCCGTTGTGGTCCTGGCGCCACACTAGGCCCGTGAGCAGGAGGTTGAGGGAAGAGATGTCAGCTCGCCAGGAGACCTGATTACACTTTTCCAGCCATTTGGCATGTTGGTTGACCATCGAGTCGATGATGTGAATGAATGACTCATAACTATTGAGAAATCCATGTCGCCCACTCAGTACATAGCCTTCCAGCCAACCTTCGATGGTGTGCTCGCTGAGCATCTCCATTACGCGTCCTTGTGGCGCCAGATGCCCCCCATCGGCATCCTCCGGAAAAGAAACCCCTTCCCACACCTTATTTGTCACATCGTAAATGGCATCAAGTTTGTTGGATTGGGTTTCGTCCGGACCAAAAACGCGGAAATTGTTAGGATTACAGCGAATGACCTCGCGCAGGTAGCCACCCAAAGTCCGTACGCTGCTGCAAGAGCCTTGTCCAGGCTGCGCTACGGCGATGGAATGCTCGGAAAGATCCGGCAATCGCAATGGTCGCCGGAGCAAACCGCCGTTAGCTACAGGGTTGGCGCTCATTCGGCGACTACCTTGTGGCACCAAGGCGCGCAGCTCGGGGCGCAAACGTCCCTCCCGGCCGAAATGCTGCTCTGGTCGATAGCTGTGCATCCAGGATTCCAACAAGGCGAGATGGACATCGTTGCTGGCCACATCGGGAAGGGGGATCTGATGGGCGCGCCAAAAACCTTCCAGGTAGTGACCATCGACCTGCCGCGGCGCGGTCCAGCCCTTGGGGCTACGCAAAATGACCATTGGCCAGCGCGCTCTCTCCTGTTGGCCATGCTGACGCGCTTGTGTCTGGATTCGGCGAATCTCGAGTACACAATGTTCCAGGGTAGCAGCCATGGCCTGATGCATACTGCCTGGCTCGCTTCCTTCCACGAAATAGGGAGTATATCCATACCCGCGGAACAGATCCGCCAACTCCTCATGGCTAATTCTCGCAAGAATCGTCGGGTTGTTGATCTTGTAACCATTCAAATGGAGAACAGGGAGTACCGCACCGTCTGTCACAGGGTTGAGAAATTTGTTGCTATGCCAACTTGTCGCCAAAGGGCCGGTTTCTGCTTCGCCGTCTCCCACCATCGTCAAGGCGATCAGATCGGGATGATCAAATACCGCACCAAAGCCATGAGAGAGACTGTACCCAAGTTCTCCGCCTTCATGGATGCTTCCCGGTGCCTCTGGCGTAGCGTGACTGCCGATTCCACCGGGAAAGGAAAATTGGCGAAAAAATCGCTGCAGGCCTTCCTTGTCCTGAGTGATATCGGGATACACTTCGGAATAGGTTCCTTCCAGGTAGGCTTGCGAGAGAATGGCCGGGGCCCCATGGCCCGGGCCGGCGATGTACATCGCATCGAGATCATATTTTTGAATCAAGCGATTGAAGTGGATATAGGTGAAACACTGGCCGGCGTCCGAACCCCAGTGTCCTAGCAAACGAGGCTTGAGATCTTGGCGTTGTAGTGGTTCTTCGAGCAAGGGGTTGTCCAACAGATACAACATCCCCAAGCAGAGATAGAGACTGGCCTGCCAGTAGGCATGGATCCGACCAAGTTCCTCGTCGCTCAGTGGAGATCCGGAGATGCTGGCGCGTGTCGGGCCGTAAACGGTAATTTCCTGCAAATCCGACATCATTCTGCCCTCCTTGCTTCAGGCAAACACCACGTTATCGTTACTGCGCCCCTCACAGTAATCAGTGAGATTTTGTATGGTGGTCGCCGCGATGGTTTGCAATGCTTCTCGCGTAAAAAATGCTTGGTGACCAGTGACGATCACATTCGGAAAAGTCAACAATCTCTCAAAGGTATCGTCACAAATGATGTCATCGCAGTGGTCGCGGAAATACAATTCCGCCTCTTCTTCATACACATCCAGCCCGACCGCCCCCAAATGCTGAGATTTGAGCGCCCCGATCAATGCCACAGTATCGATGAGACCACCACGGCCGGTATTGATCACCATGGCGCCTTTCGGCAATAACGCAAGACGTTCTGCATTCAATAGATGTTGCGTCTCCGGTAGGAGCGGTAAGTGCAGGCTCACGATCTGGCTCTGTCGTAACAACTCTTCCAAGGGCAGGTAAACCATCCCCAGTTCCTGCGCATCTGGATTCGGATACAGATCATAGCCCAGTACATGGCACCCCATGCCCCGCAGGATCCGCGCCAAGGCCATACCGATTTTCCCGGTGCCAACAATACCAACCGTCTTGCCGTGCATGTCGAAGCCCAGCAGGCCGTCCAAGAGAAGATTACCTTCACGAATTCGGTTATAAGCCTTGTGCAAGTGGCGGTTAAGCGAAAGCATCAGGGTAAGGGCGAATTCCGCCACCGCGTACGGGGAATACTCCCGTACCCGCATCACGGTCATTCCCAATTGTTTGGCCGTGGGTAAATGCACGTGGTTGTATCCGGTACTGCGCAAGACGAGCAATTTGGTACCTAGTTTGGCAAGGGTGTGTAACGTATCTTGATCGATACGGTCATCCACAAAGGGACAAACCGCGGGAAACCCCTGTGCCATGAAGGCCGTATTCGCGATAAGAGTGGTCTCGGTAAAAACCAGCTCATGTCGCCCGTTGTTTGCGGCAAGCAAAAAATCTTGATCATAATTCCGGCTACTGGTTACTAAGCAACGCATCAGACACCCCCTTAGAAGTTATCCAATTAGAATACGCTTACGTTATGCTTTCCTGGTTTGACACTTCTCCCTGCGGCGCAGATCAAGGAAAACTCGCTCTTGTGCGGAATTTTCCATGCGATATCTCCTACGAGGTAGAGGAACCAAAACCAACCTTTTCATCAAGCATAGACCATAGCGAGCCGGTCATTAGCCTGCCGGCTTGCGGCCCAGACGCGCCTCGATTTCCAGTACTCGTTGGGTGGTGGCAATGACGGTATCAGGATTCAGACTCATGGTGTCGATGCCCAATTCCACCAAGTATTCGGCCATTTCTGGATAATCTGAGGGGGCTTGGCCGCACAAGCCGGAATGGATGCCATTGCGCCGACATCCCTCGACAGCCAGACGGATCATCTCCTTTACGCCATCGTCCCGCTCGTCATAATCAAAGGCAACGATTTCACTATCCCGGTCTACACCCAGGGTCAATTGGGTGAGATCATTGGAACCGATGGAAAAACCATCGAAGCGTTTGGCGAACTGGTCAATCAGGATCACATTGTTCGGGATTTCGCACATGGCGTAGACCTGCAAGCCCTCGTCGCCGCGCTGGAGGCCAAACTCGGCCATCTTGGCGAGCACGTCATCCGCCTCTTTGATCCGCCGTACAAAAGGCAACATAACGATGACATTGCGCAGCCCCATCTCCTCGCGCACCCGTTTCATCGCCAGACATTCCAAGTGGAAGCCCTCGGCATACGCAGGATGGGCATAGCGCGACGCACCGCGGAACCCGAGCATGGGGTTGGATTCTTCTGGCTCGAAATCGACGCCACCGATCAGACTGGCATATTCATTCGACTTGAAGTCCGACATGCGCACAACCACAGGCTTGGGCCAGAAGGCTGCCGCAATGGTGCCGATACCCTCAGATAAACGCTGCACAAAAAAGCTTTCTCCGTTCGCATAACCCCGAAGCAATTGATCAATGCTCTTGCGTGCCACGGCATCTTTCACGCGGTCGGGGTGGAGTAGGGCCAGGGGATGGGCCTTGATATATTCACTGATGATGAACTCCATGCGCGCCAAACCGATACCGTCATTCGGCAGAAAAGAGGTCTTGAAGGCGATTTCCGGATTCCCCAGGTTAATCATGATGCCGGTGGCAGGACGGGGGATATCTCCCACTTCTGTCTTTTCCACATGAAATGGCACTTCACCACGATAGACCTTACCGCTATCCCCCTCCGCACAAGATACGGTCACGGTACTACCACTCGGTATTGCGCTGGTAGCATCGCCAGCACCTACTACAGCGGGGATCCCCAATTCGCGGGCAATGATCGCCGCGTGGCACGTGCGACCACCACGATTGGTGACAATGGCAGCAGCGTTTTTCATCACCGGCTCCCAGTCGGGAGTGGTCGTGTCGGCTACAAGCACCTCCCCGACCTGGAATTCGGGGAGATGCGCTACATCGGCAATCACCCGCGCTTGTCCACTGGCAATCTTTTCGCCAACGGAGCGACCCGTACTTACGACCTCTGCTTTACCGTCGAGCACGTAGCGATTGATCTCACTGGCCCGCCGTTGCGAGGCAACCGTCTCCGGCCTGGCCTGCACCAGATATACCTGGCCATCAAGACCATCTTTGGCCCATTCCATGTCCATGGGGTGACCATAGTGCTTTTCGATTTTGATGGCGGCATCCGCCAATTCCAGGACATCCGCATCGGCAATACAGAAGTGTTCTCGGTCACTCTTGGGAGTCGGAACGTTGCGGGTCGTGCGCTGAGTATCTCCGGCAACGAAAACCATCTTCAATGCCTTATCGCCCAGCGACCGACGCAGCACGCTGCGATGCCCGGCTATAAAAGTCGGCTTGTGCACATAGAATTCATCGGGGTCTACGGCACCTTGCACGACATTCTCCCCCAATCCGTACGCGCCGGTGATGAAGACAACGTCGCGAAAGCCCGACTCCGTATCCAGCGAAAACATTACGCCAGAGGCGGCACGATCGGAGCGTACCATTTTCATCACCCCGATTGAGAGAGCCACTTTGAAATGATCAAATCCCTGATCGACGCGATAATGAATCGCGCGGTCGGTAAAGAGGCTGGCGAAGTCTCGCCGACAGGCATCCAGCAGGCTCTCATCGCCGGAGATGTTGAGATAGGTGTCCTGTTGTCCGGCCAAGCTGGCAGTGGGCAGATCCTCGGCAGTAGCCGAACTCCGCACTGCGAGGCTCAGATCCTCACCATACTGCTCCTGTAGCTGGCGATACGCGCTGAGGATCTCCGCTGACAGATCGTTGGGCAGGCCTGCTCCGTACACAATTTCCCGCGCCCGCTGACCACGCCGTGCCAGATCGCGCACATCGTTGGGATCAAGATCGTCGAGCGCCGCATGCAGTGCGTCCCAGGCGCCTGCCGCATCCAGCACATAGCGATAGGCGTCGGCGGTAATGGCAAAGCCGTAAGGAACACGGATGCCTTCGCCTGAGAGCTTGTGGTACATCTCACCCAGGGAGGCGTTCTTCCCGCCGACCAGGGGGACATCGTGAATACCGATCTCAGAAAAAAACCGGATGTATTGGAATGTGTTCATTATCTCCCTCCTCTAGCACCGATGAAACCGGCGGATTCAAGATAAACGCCTCGCAATATTTTTTTCTACCCTTTCAAGGTAGACCACAGCAGTGGATTTCGCAAAAAGGATCCAGGGGTCCTAGTGTGTACATAGCGAACCATCACTGCGAGCCAGGAGAGCGAAGTGGGGGCGAGTAGTCCCCAGAAGGCAACGCGGCGAACTGCATCCGCCGAAGCGACCGCGAAGCCGGGAGTGCAGGCGCGTGCTGTGCCGCATGGTTGGCGTCGAGTCATTCGGGAGACGAGTGCGCCGTCTGCGCCCCAACGAGGGCGTGGCGGTGTGCCGGTGACCGGGACGGCTGGGGCCTATTATCTGGTCGGCAGCGCAAGGCCGATCGCGCAACGACGCGCGAAAAGGCCTGCTGAGCACGCCGACTCTCCGGGCTCTAGATCGGGCAATTGGAGATTCTATGGAATTGACCCAAATGGGTTTGGATACCTCGGTAGCCATCCGCTGTGCAAGCTGCAACACCCATCTGGTGGCTACACTTCCCGACACCAAGCGCGGGTCACTCTCTTGGACACCTGACATGCCGTTCAGTCTGCAGATCTGCTCGTTGAAACCGGCTGTCCTGAACAGTGCGTAGTGAGGAGATCGGCAGCAGGGGATTACGTCTGATTCTGGCATAGGCAAAGAAATTGGCGCGGTAATTTTTATCGCCCTGCACAACCATCACCTCTGTCAAAATATCAGCCTGTAGAACAGGATGATGGACAAAGCCAAGCTCACCAACAAGGTCAATACGCCAAATACATTATTGAGCCAAGAATTAGTATGTTGCCCCATGATCCTCTTGTCGTTGCCCAGAATCAGCAGGAGGGCAACCAGGAAGGGCAGCAAGACGCCATCCAATACCTGGCTGAAATACAGGGCATCTACCGTGGAAACGGGAGACAGGTAGATGAGGTCGCCAACCAAGAGTGAGCCCAGGAACACTGCATAAAATCCCCGAGCGTCCGAGACCTTGTAGTCCATGCCCTCGCGCCAAGCAAAGGTATCTGCGATGGCATAGGCGCTAGAACCTGCCAGGACGGGGATCGCCAAAAAACCCGCCACCAGCACGCCGGCGCTGAACAGGGCAAAGGTATATTCCCCACCCAGGGGTTGCAGAGCCAGCGCAACGTCTCTCATCGTCTGGATGGGTAGGCGCCTACCGTACAAGACCAAAGCTGCGGAGACGATAATGAAATAGGCCACCAAATTGGAATAGAGCATGCCGGCCATCGTATCGAAATCTGCTTCTGCCGCTTGCACCACGCTGCGCTTTTCTTCACGCTCTTCGGCTGCCTGCCAGAACAGCATATATGGCGAGATGGTCGTCCCCAATAAGCCCAACGCCGCAAGTACATAGCCCGAACTGAAGCTGAAGTGAGGGACGAAGGTATTAACCAGCAGAGTCTGTAGATTTGGTCGCACGAGCAGGGCAGAGATGACGTATACCACCAGGATCAGGGTGAGGCCCAGAAGTGCTGTCTTGACCACCCGATAGGTGTTGAAGATTACCAGGTAGGCAATCAGCACCGTTACCGGGATTAACAAGAGACCGGGCCTGGTGCCGGTCAAAATACCGAGTACCGTTGCCATCCCCGAAAGGTCTGCGCCAATGGTGATGACATTGACGATCACCAAGGCGCTAATGACAATGATGGTAGTGCGCCGAGAAAAACGCGAAGTGATGATCTCGGGCAGACTTTTCTCGGTAATGATGGAAATTCGCGAGGCGATGCTTTGCACGGCGATCATCATGGGCGTACTGAGCAACATGAGCCAAAGCAGGGAAAAGCCGGTGGTGGCACCAACCACAGAATAGGTAACAATCCCGGACGGGTCATCGCCGGCGCCACCCGTGATGAGCCCGGGTCCCAGTGCCTTCAGCCAATCCCTGACCTTGCTCATGAAATGATCCTGTGGAGGGGCAATGGACTCAGCCAAAGACGCAGCTCAGACTTTCGTCATAATAAGTGACCTTTTATAAGCTTAGGCTATCGAGGTGATAATGAGAAATCACGGACCGCATACAACGCCAGAAAAAATATGAACAATGATCTCTCCGGCTTTACTCAGAGCAGTGGATGCTTCAATCTTGCACCATGCTTAGGTTCCAAGAGACTTGGTGGGTGGTAGGGTGAGCGTCGGCAGTCACTTTTATTTTTTGGTTCCCGAAGGGAAGCCGCACTGGAGCGACAGTCTGCTACCGTGGATTGTGCCCGCAGCCCTTCTGATCGCGCTGCTGCTCTTCTTGGTCCTCTACCAAATCCCACCCAAACATCTCGCACTGCAGGGAAAGCAAGAAAAATACAAGACGTTTCAGATCATGCCCGAGCCAACTCGGCACGTCGCCCCAAGCCGGCCGGCCAAAGTGCAACCGGCTGTACCTACGCCACGCCGGGAGCAGCCGGTACCACATCCCGTCGTACGGCCGCAGGTTGTGCCCAAGCCGCGCCCACAGATCCGCCCCGTACCGCGGCCCAGCGCACAACCAGCACCGGTAGAGCAGGTTGCGCCGCGCCAGATCTCCCCGGCACCGAGTAGCGCCCCCACCAGCAAAGCCGTCCCGCACATCAGCCTTGGTCGTCTGGAAGAGCAAATAGACAATGCCGCGCGCAGTGCGACGACGAGTCCTGCTTTGCCCAAATTTCGCAATCCAGAAACCCCCGCAGCCGATTTTTACATTGCCGGCTGGATTCAAAAATTGGAACGCATTGGCGACCTGAACTACCCCGGTGAAATGGTGGGCAATTTAAAGGTCAAGGTGGTGTTGAATCCCGAGGGCGGATTACAGCGCATTATCATGGTGCATTCCTCTGGCAACCCCAAGCTCGACGCCGCAGCGGAGCAAATCATTCGACTGTCCTTCCCCTACACCAGGTTTTCGGAGCAACTGCGGAAACAAACGCGAAGGATTGAGATCCCACTGAACATGCATTTCCTCGGTGTACGCCAGGTAAATGTCTGGTGACAAGGAGACTTTGTGAAGAAGCCCAAGCGTTCTAGCCTACTGATGTTTTTGTTTTTATTACTCTGGGCCGTGGCGATGGTGGCATTGGTGATCATTGGCTTCACCAGTATTCAGCCAGCCGGTATCGGTAAGGCCGGGGCTACGCAGCACAGTACGAGCGCCCCGACACAAAATGGATCTTAGTGCTGTGCCTCGCCTTCCTGTTGTTGCGCGGCAATCTCGGCCCGCACTTGCTCCATATCCAAGGCCTTGGCCTGTTCGATAACCTGATCGAGAGCACTTGCTGGCAGGGAACCGGCCTGCGAGAAAATACCAATCTGTTGCCGGAAAATCGTTAACGTCGGAATGGAGCGCACTTGAAAGGCGCCAGCCAATTCCTGTTCTTCGTCGGTATTCACTTTCCCGAAGATTACCTCTGGATACTTCTCGGCCGCGGCCTCGAAAATGGGCGCGAAGGCCCGACACGGGGCACACCAAGGCGCCCAAAAATCTACCAGAACCATCTCATTACCGGTGATGATCTGTTCAAAGTTGTCCTGCGTCAGTTCGACAACGGCCATGAGGCCTCCTTGCGTAGCGAATTCTTGGTTGACCATAAGACCTGCTCCCCGTAAGGTCAAGGCAAATGCCGAGGGATGAGGACAAATGAGCGAATTCGCCACGTCAATGCCGATTCTGCGGGTGAGCGACCTGAATAGCGCTGTGCGCGAGATCATTGAAGGGAACTTTCCGTCTCTACGCGTGGAGGGCGAGATCTCCAATTTTGCCTGCCCGAGTTCTGGGCATTGGTATTTTTCTCTCAAGGATGCCCAAGCACAGGTGCGCTGCGCGATGTTTCGCAACCGCAATGGCCTGCAGAGCTGGCGCCCCCGCGATGGTCTGCAGGTACAGGTCGTCGCGCAGCCGACTTTGTATGAGGGGCGTGGAGAATTTCAGCTGATCGTCGAGCAGATGGAAGAGCTGGGCGCTGGCAACCTTGCAGCCGAATTTCAGCGCATCAAAGAGAAGCTTGCGGCAGAAGGGCTCTTCGCCAACGAACACAAACGCCCGCTGCCGCAGAATCCGCGCCGGGTGGCAGTCATTAGCTCGGCGACAGGTGCCGCCTGGCACGATATCCGCGTCACCCTGGACAAGCGTTGGCCACTGCTAGAGCTTTTGCTCTACCCAGTGCAAGTACAAGGGGACGCTGCGGTAGCACAGATTGTTGCCGCGCTGGAGACCGCCAATCGGCGCACGACCGAGGACCTCATTATCCTCGCCCGCGGTGGCGGTAGCGCGGAAGACCTGTGGTGCTTCAATGATGAACGGATCGCCCGCGCCATCCACGCCAGTGCATTGCCAGTGGTGACCGGTATCGGGCATGAAATCGACTTTTCCATTGCCGACTTCGTTGCCGATTGGCGTGCCGCCACGCCTACCGCTGCCGCAGAGTGCATCAGCCCAGATCGCGTGGAATGGGAACAACGCATCCACAGCAAACGCCAGCAGCTGCAGCGCGGCATGGAGCGCCACTTGCGCGAAGCCACCCTAGGACTGGACCACTTACGCGCCCGCCTGCGCAATCCGAGCACCATCCTGCGGCAGCAAGAGGCGCAAGTTTTTCAACTGCAACAGCGCCTGCGACGGCAAATCCACCTGGAATTGACACGCTGGGAGCAACACGAGAATACACTCGGCGCCCGGCTGCTGCGCCTCGACCCCCAACGACTTTTTCGTCTCCACGCGGAGCAGATCCAGCGACTAGGTGCGCGCCTGCGGCTTGCCATCCAGCGCCAGCTTGGCCAGCAGGAACAGGAAGTGGACCGGCATCGCTTGCGCCTGCGTGGCCTGAGTCCCACTGCCGTTCTCGAACGAGGCTATGCCATAGTACGCAATCACAATGGAAATGTGCTTCGCGCGAGCGAAAGTGTGGAGCTTGGGGCAAAGATCGATATCCAGCTATGGCACGGTCGCCTACGCAGCCAGGTTTTGGAACGAGAGGACTAGGGTGGCATCGACACTGCAGCCACATTCCGTACCACCGGGCTGGTTTGTTCGCTGGTCGAAAGAGTCTTGGGCTTTGCAAAAGGAGGCTCCCGTCGCTTTCACCTTTCTCTCGGGACTGTTGATTTTGCTGAATCTCAGTCACCAGCCACTGATTCTGACCATCCCCTTCGCCTGCCTGGAAACTGCTCTCATTTTTGCCACCGCCATGGCCGTAGAACTTGGCAGTTGGCAGATACGTGATTTGCTTCTGGCCTTTCGCGACCTACCCTGGTTGCCCCTAATTCGCCTCGGCGTGGCCCTCGCGCTCCTGGTTTTCCTCATTCTTTTGTTGCTCTGGTCTCTGCATCACTATCTGCAAGGGATTTTGGTACACGACCATATCTCTTCGGCGGCCACCCTGAAAAATTTGCATACCCATGCTTGGGAAAGCCTGCCGTTGTGGCTTAAGAACCTCCTCAGCAACAGTCTCGGCAATGCGCAAACCCTGCTCGGCAACGTATTCCTGATGCTCTCCGTGGGCGCGGTCGTGCTCGGCCTGGCGCGGCAGGGCTATCTCGCTCTCCTGGCCGGTTTTCTGGCGGTATTGCGTAACGTGCGCATCTGGCTAGTATTCCTGCTTGCCAGCCTGCTATTGCAGGGTGCCATCAGCTACCTAGCCAACATTCTCCATCAACCGGCCGCTGCGGCACTGGTTGCCGCCTTATCTGTCATGCTCTTGCTCTGGGTAGGACTCTTTGGTTGGTGCTTTGCCAAAGAAACTTTTGGCTTGCCCAAACAGCGACAGACCCAACGCCAGCGCGTGCGCAAGGCGCACGCGGTACCCAGCCTACCGCATTGATTTTCGCAAGCTGAGAATCCACTCAGGCAATCGGACCCAGGATACCCTGAAAGAAATCCGTCAACTCGTTCATTGCCTGCCGGTCAGCGAACTGAAAAGCAAAACCAAGCAACACAAATTCGGGGGTATGTTTACCTTTTTTCTCGTCGGAGGGCGGATCAAGGAGCACACGGCGTCGGAGTTCCGCTTGCCCCCTCCACTCACGCAGATCATCGCGGCGCAGAACGACCACGCCTTGATCGCCTTCCTCACAGCCCCCGGTGTCTGCGAGCTGTTCACTCGAGACATAAATACTCGCGAGGAATCCCCCCAGCCCGATGTCAACCACATCTCCGCGTACCAGTTCCGTACTGCACGGGCTGTGCCAACACGCAAGAACTGCGTTGTTCAGGGTGTACCGCAGATTCCTACGTTCCTGACGCACCTGAATACTACCCGGGTAAGGGAAGACCCAAAAACCGGGGTCTGCTTCTTTACCATCCTGTAGGAGAAAATGAACCGAGCGGCTAGGCTCGTAGTGAGCCACCAACAACTTGATATCGCTCCCACCTAAGTCTTGACAGGAAATTGTCACGCCCGTAGGGGAAAGACGAACGACTCGACCGATGCTATGAATCCCATGGCCTAGATCGCTCAGGGCAATCGCGCCCGCGCTCTCTCGTAAATATAGAAGGTATTCGACTATTGCGTCGCCGATCAGGGTATCCCCCTGAGGATCAGGCTTACCCATTATCAGCTTCCTCCCATTCTCTGGCCAAGCTCTACTCCCCAGGCATTCCTGCGGGTGATTGTGCTGGCTTATCAGGATGAGACGATAACATAGCCATAAACGAGGAAGAAACCTATTACCCTGCCAGCTTCTCTGCCGGAGGTGACGAGCGCGTAGTTTCCACCACGCTGTGCAGGGCAACGTTCGCGGAAGAAGCTCCACTCACCGTCATTACTGCTTGCTGATTCTTGATGATCCGATCGGATGCGGTGTTACTGAGCACGACAATCGTCACCCGCCGGTTTAGTGGTGAGTCAGGATTCTGACGGTCGAATAACACCGCCGCCCCCATACCCATGACACGGAGTATCTTTGCTTCAGCCAAGCCATGCTGCACCATAATTTGTCGCACCGAATTAGCTCGGCCGGCGGACAAGTTGAAATTGCTATACCCTCGTCCCTCATTTAGATAGCGTAGAGCATCAGTGTGCCCGGTAATACTTACCCGATTCGGAAGAGTATTAAGAGTTGGCGCAATCGCCTCAAAAATCACGCGGGCATAGGGTTCCAGCTCGGTACTACCATTAGGAAACATTGATCGTTTGGCGCTATCCACCACTTGGATGCGCAAACCCTCCGGGGTAATGTTAATCAACAATTGTTTTCGAAATGCAGCAAGAGCGGGATTCTCACGAATCTGCGCTTCCAACTCTTGTTTCAAACGCTCCAAGTTGTGTCGATCAATTTCCTGGGCAGTAGAACCTGGGGCCTCGGGACTTGGTATTGTTTGATTTTTCTGCCCACGCTGCACCTGGCCAACCGTTTTATTCAGGTTGCTACCACCACCATTGAGTATGGAGTTAGAAGAACCGGTCCCTGGCCCTCCCATGAGCGAAACGCGCTCAGGATTTTTAAACCAGTTCGCAATCCCCTGCAAAGTAGCTTTGGTCGTTGATCCTAATAGCCACATAAGCAGAAAAAAGGCCATGAGCGCGGTAATGAAATCCGCGTAGGCAATTTTCCACGCACCCCCGTGGCTACCACCGCCTTTTTTGATACGTTTAATGACAATGGGTTGGTCTTTTTTCCCTTCAGCCATCGCTTATTTGCCCTTTAAATCCCGCAAATGAGCATCAAGCTCCTGAAAGCTCGGTCGTTCAGTGGAGTATAAGACCTTCCGCCCAAATTCGACGGCAACCTGCGGCGGATATGCGTTCATTGTCGCGAGCAAGGCAACCTTAATGGTCTCCAACATTTTGCTGCTTTCAGCAGCACGGTCTTCCATTCGCGCGGCGATAGGTGACACAACTGCATATCCCAGCAAAATACCAAGAAATGTTCCTACCAGGGCTGCGGCGATAAGCTCTCCCAATACTGCAGGGGGTTTGTCCACCGAACTCATCACATTGACCACCCCCATCACTGCGGCAACAATACCGAAAGCTGGCATGCCATCCGCCGCACGGGTAAGTGCATGGATGGGTACTTCCAGTTCCCGGTGGTGCGTATCGATCTCTACATCCATGAGATTTTCCATCTCAAAAGCGCCGAGTGTGCCACCTACCATGAGCCGCAGATAGTCGGTAAGAAACTCCAAAACATGATGGTCTCCCAAAATTACCGGGTATTTCTTGAACACTTCGCTGTTCTGTGGGTCGTCGACATCAGCTTCTATGGACATCAATCCCCCTTGCCGAATACGGCCAAAAATTTCGTTCAAGAGGCTCAGTAACTCCATGTAAGCAGCACGAGTGTATTTGCTTCCCTTGAGCGCCAGGGGCAGCATTTTCAACACTGCCTTAAAGCTTCTGGGAAAAGTGGAAGCAAAAAACGCCCCAAATGCCCCACCAATAATCATGAGGGCTTCAAAAGGTTGAATGAGTGCAGTAAGCTTTCCGCCTTCTGCCACGAATCCACCAAAGATGGCACCAAGCGCAATCACATAACCAATGATGAGAAACATATCGCTCTCCGCTTACTGGACCACAAAACTACTAAAATATGCGGCAACGACTGGTGGCGGCGACTTACCCGACGGATCCGGCAATGCGCCACCATCAGTTTCCAAAACCTGATTCACGTCTGTTTTTATTTTGCTCAGCAGCTGACTCCGAACACTCGGGTCGCTGACTTTATCAGCTTGCTGTGCTGCGAGTAGTTGCAATATCTGATTTCGAATTTCTGGCAAATAGGCTTGAATTTTTTTATCCAAGTCTGCGTCATACGTCTTTAACTCCACTTTTACTTGTATGTAGTGCGTTCCACCATCATTACTCTGCAGATTAGTTACCAGCGAACCCAGGTCGATGAATTTGGTTTGCTGCGCACGCTCCTGCATCAACTGCGCCTTACTTGGTGGAGCGCTTGCGCGCAGCATAAACCACCAGACGCCGCCCGAGACAATCAGCAGCAATAAAATTGCAATGATTGCCAGCAGAAGTATTTTTCCCTTACCTGCTTTCTCTTTTCCTGACATTTTCCGTGCCAATCCCTGTGCAAAAACAATTTCTGATACTACAAGCCCAACTATCCGAGAGAAAGCGTGTGCACGCTCTGCTCTTGCTCAACAATGCTTTCTCCCCGCCACACCCGAGATAAAGCCAATAGAATCGCAGGGCACTGCTCCAGTGCTGTTGTGTCCGCAAAAATCCGAGTATGGGCAAAACGCAATAGCAGTAACCTACATAGTCGATCGGCAAGATTTTGCCGGTCTCGTGCCCAGCAGGGTGGCAGCTGAGCAAGCTGATGCTGCACAATCCGCTCGGCATGGGCGAGCTCTGGCCAGGGCTCAAGGGCTGCCTTGCAACCCGCGCGCGTCTGCACCCGTCGCAGGCTTTGCTCAACCCCAACTATCACTAAAGGCAGGACATCTCTCTTGTCGTAACCTCCAGATTTCTGCCCATATTTCCCATCCTCTCGCAAGTTGTTCAACACCTTTCACCTCGGGAAAGTCGACCATTGAAGCGAATAGCGGCACATCTGGGAAATTTCTTGAATCCTCTCAGAAAAAAACTGGCACGGCTTATGCTTAGGACTGCATACTGTCGTGAGAGGATCAGCTTTATGGAAACGCGCACATGGCAACAGCCCAAGTCCCTGCGGATGGCTACAGAAAGTCAGGACTTCTACCAAGATGCATTAGATAGGCTCATCAACGCCTGGAGCATCTATTGGTCTGCATGGCTGGACCAGGGGGAGACGAGCACGGCAGAGCGGGCACTGATGCGCTCTCTGCATGATCCAGAGGCCTCTCTCGACCAAGAGGACCGCAGCGCTTGGGCATCACTGGAGAGAGAGTGTCACGAACTGCTGCATAAGCTACGGGCCACACAAACGTCAAAAAACCGACAGGATCTCTGTAACCGAACACTCATTCGTGAAGTCACCCAGTTTCAGAACGATTGTTGGAACGAATCAATACAGCGCCAACGTGCACAAAGTGAAGCGGATGCACTAACCGGTCTACCCAATCGACGACGCCTTGCGAAGGATCTCCTGCGTGAGGAATCGAGAGTTCTACGTGGTGCGGCCGCTTGTATCGCCATCATTGACCTGGATCATTTCAAGACCTTCAACGACCAGCATGGGCACCTCGCCGGGGATCAAGCATTGCGTGCAGTGGCCGATTTTTTGCGAGGAGCCCTACGCCCCTACGACGGCGTGTATCGCTATGGTGGGGAAGAATTCATCTTGATCCTTCCCGGAATGGAGGAATCCTGCGCGCTACAAAATGCCAATAGACTCTGTGAGCGCCTTGCTGCTACGCGACTATATTTTGACGATGGGGTTCCTTTCCAGCTGAGCATCTCCATTGGAATTGCAGCGTTGGGACCGAACGCCGCTCTCGAAAGTGTTCTCGCCGCAGCGGACGCAGCGCTCTATCAAGCCAAAGCCGACGGGCGCGGCAAAGCAATGTTGGGCTCCGCCGGGACTTTCGCAAATCATCAACACGCCGTATCATCATGATAGTCTCCCATTTCGACGCACGGCTTATAAATCATGATCGAAAACGATCCGAAAGAGATTGGAATTTCCGTCCTAAAGGCCTTACTGCGGGAAAACCTACCAGCCGACCCCGAAAACTATCGCCTTGTCTACAATCAAATATTCAGTGCTGAAAGCGATACTGCTGGGCAAGCATTACCAAATGCCTGGAAAGAGACCCTAAAGAATTTTCTGCAGGAATGGGATCGTAGCCAAGCTGGGCTCAGCCACTTACAAAAAATTCAGCAGCGAAATGAGCTTTTCACCAAAGAGCAAGATGCCGCAGTCTTCGCGGCGATGGTGAAGCTTGTGGAGCGTTGGCGAACTCTGGCAACTCGAGGGAGTTCTGGTACTGAAGAGCCCAACGAAAATTCCAATGCTATGCAGCAGATCTGGGTCCGTGGCTTACGTTCCGGCTTCACCGTTCCGCTTAAAAATGATTCCCGAGGGCAAGCCATAATTGAAACCGTTGATAACCTTTTGTCTAATCATGGTGCGCCTGCTCAAGACTTTATCCAACTATTACGGAATCTCTGGGAGCGCTTGGACGATGATGAGATTGAGAAAGAGAAAGTTCAGGACATCTATCGTCGCGCATTACGCTTGCTCTTCTCGGGGAGTGCCGAGTTATTCACCAAAGACCCTTGGTTTAGCGAACAACTAAAAACGCTAGGTGAGGCATTCAGCACACCGCCAGCAACCGCGCTGCAAGCACAAGAACTACTCTCCGGATTGACGGAACTACTCTATCGGCAAGAACAACGCCGCGCGCCCGTCACCGACGTAGACCGGGCACTTCAGGAACTTCTGCAACTCGTCTTCCAATATATCGAGACATTAAGCGAAGGAAGCAGTGATACCTATGACGAATTCGTGCGTATAAGTACGGAGATCGAACGCAGTGACGACCCAAAGCATATTCGCAGCTTGGTTGGCAAACTGGTTGAGCGCAGCCGAAGTTTACAAGACATGTTGCGCGATTCTCGCGACGCTTTGCGCCAAGCTCGCGCACAATTAGAAGGGGCACGTAGTCGCGTACAGGACATGGAAGAAGAGATTTCCCAGCTCAACCTCCTGGTGCATGAAGACCCTCTCACCCACCTGCTCAATCGTCGCGGACTGCATCTCGTCTTCGAACGAGAAACGGCGCGGGCTGAGAGGCAAAAAGGTACTCTCAGTATTGCACTACTAGATCTCGATCATTTCAAAAAAATCAACGATCGTTTTGGACACGAAACAGGGGACGAAATTTTGCGTCATTTTTCTGGACTTTTGCGCCAAAGCCTACGTACGGAAGATGCAATTGCTCGATATGGCGGTGAGGAATTTGTCGTCCTCATGCCAGGCGCGGTTCCCAAACTTGCCATACAAATTTTGGAACGCCTGCAAAGCACTCTGCGCACGCACCCTTTGGTGACTACTGACCAGCAGCACATCACGGTAAATTTCAGCGCCGGGATCGTAGGATGGCGACCGGCTACCAACCTAGAATCCGCGCTTTCCGCTGCTGACCACGCCTTGTATCGGGCCAAGCGAGATGGGCGCCAAAGGATTTATCTCAACGACAACGAGCAAGCCCCAGGAAATGCAAGATCGACTTGACGCGATCCCATACGAGATCTACAACTAATAAGACAGAATCATCCGAGGAATTGAGATGAGTAAGAACATAGAAAAACACGAGCACTACAAGGAAGAGTTACACCTCCTGCAGGTAGAGCTCGTCAAACTGCAGCGGCATATCATCAGCCGCGGGGATAAAATCCTCATCATTCTGGAGGGGCGCGACAGCGCTGGCAAAGATGGTAGCATCAAGCGCATTACCGAACATCTGAGCCCACGGGAAACCCGCGTAGTTGCCCTACCCAAACCATCGGATCGGGAGCAGACCGAGTGGTATTTTCAACGCTACATCGCACATTTGCCCGCAGCGGCGGAATTCGTATTGTTCAACCGCAGTTGGTATAACCGCGCTGGTGTGGAACGGGTGATGGGATTTTGTACAGAAAAACAACTTGAGGAATTTTTTCAGGAAGTGGGAGTACTCGAGGGTATGCTGATGCGCTCGGGCATTCATCTCCGCAAATTTTATTTAGACATTAGCCGGAAAGAACAGAAGGCGCGCCTAGCAGCACGGGAAGATGATCCGCTAAAACAATGGAAGACCAGCCCCATTGATCTACAGGCGGTGAAGCACTGGAAAAGCTATTCCAAGGCACGCAACGAGATGTTTGCGCGTAGCCACAGTACCCTGTGCCCGTGGACCATTGTGCGCGCCGACGACAAAAAAATGGCACGTTTACAAATTATCAAGGATACCTTGTTGCGCTTGGAGTACGACGGTAAAGATACGGAGTTGGTGAGCCCGGATCGCAACATCATCTTTGACTACGATCCGAGCTATGTGGAAAACGGTAGTATTGCCTCTTAATAACGCCCAAATGCGCAGCACGCCTCAGCCACGACGACGGCTCCGGCGTCCGCTGCTCCCCTCCCCCTCCGCAACTACCCGCTCAAACTCGATCTTGCGTTCGTCCAGATTCACCTGCACCAGCCGCACCCGCACTTCCTCACCCAACTGGAAGATTTCACCACTGCGCTCGCCAACAATACGATAGTGTTTGGCATCAAAATGATAGTAATCGGTACCCAGGGTACTGATATGGACCAACCCCTCAACATACGCCTCGCGCAGCGCAACAAAGAGGCCAAAACCCGTCACACCGGTGATGATACCCGTGTACTCGTTGCCTATTTTGTCGAGCATGAATTCGCATTTCAGCCACTGCACGGCCTCGCGCGAGGCTTCGTCGGCACGGCGCTCCGTCATGGAGCAATGCTGTCCCAGGTCTTTCAACTCCGCGATCGGGGGTACTTTGACCGGTCGCTCCGCCGCCGCCGCATCCAGCATTTCCCGAATGCCACGATGCACCAACAAATCAGGATACCGGCGAATGGGCGAGGTAAAATGGGTATACGCCGGGAAGGCAAGACCAAAATGCAGGCTGGTATCAACAGTATAAAATGCCTGCGACAGGCTGCGCAGGATGATGGTTTGGATCAATGTGGCATCAGCGCGCTCACGCGTCGCCTCAATGATTTGCGCGAGGTCGGCACTACGCGGGCGTGTGGGCAATCGCACTGGCACCCCTAGCTCCCCCAGAAAACGGCGTAGATCTTCGATCTTGTCGGTGTTCGGTTCGGGGTGCACGCGGTACAGCATGGGAAACTGATGGATGCGGAAATACTGTGCCGCGCACACATTCGCGGCCAGCATGCATTCTTCGATCATGCGATGCGCGACGTTGCGTTGCAGCGGTACGATGGCATCAATCCGCCCCTGCTCGTTATACAGAATCCGGCTTTCCTGGCTATCGAATTCGATGGTGCCGCGTTCCTCGCGCGCCTTCGCCAGGGCGTGATAGAGTGCATGCAAGCTCTGCAAATGCGCTAGTAAATCCGCATCCGGCCCCTCTGCGGCAACCTGACCGGTTACAAACGCGGCCACCTCATCATAGGTAAAGCGTCGTTGTGAGCACATCACAGCACGCGCAAAGCGAAAACGCTGTACCTCGCCCTGCGTGTCGATTTCCATTTCACAAAGCATGCAGAGGCGGTCTACATGCGGGTTGAGCGAGCAGAGGCCGTTAGAGAGCACCTCGGGTAACATGGGAATGACGCGGCGCGGGAAATATACGGAGTTGCCGCGGCGCTGTGCCTCCTGATCCAACGCCGAACCCGGTTGCACGTAACTTGCCACATCGGCAATGGCAACATAGAGCCGAAATCCACCCTCGGCCAGACGTTCCGCATAGACGGCATCGTCAAAATCCTTAGCATCGGCCCCGTCGATCGTCACCAAAGGCAGAGCGCGCAGGTCGCGACGACCTTGTTTCATCTCTTCAGGAACCTCTGGCGCGATCAAGGCTGCTTCCTGTTCCACGGCCTCCGGCCACTGGAATGGCAGACCATAACTGCGCACCGCAATCTCCACTTCCATCCCTGGTGCCATATGCTCGCCAAGTATTTCGATGATGCGTCCTTCGGGGAGATTGCGCCCGTCGGGATACAGTTCAATTTCCAGCACCACGATCTGACCATGCACCGGCGCTAGCGCACCGCTGCCAGTTACCGCAAACTCCTGACTGAGCCGGCGGTCCTCGGGCACTACATAGCGGCTCTCGCCGTCAGCATGATACCGTCCCACAACCTGGGTTAGCGCGTGCTCAAGGATCCGTACAACGGAGCCCTCGAGGCGCCCCCGGCGGTCCTCTCCGACCACTCGACCGAGAATGAGATCGCCATGAAAAACTTTGCGCATTTCGCGTGGGGAAAGAAACAGATCTTTGCCACCATCGTCGCGCGAGAGAAAACCAAAGCCGTCGGGATGGGCGATGACGGAACCACGGATTAGCTCCATCGCCGCAGCAAGGCCATAGGCCCCACGACGATTACGCAGTAACTGGCCATCACGCTCCATGGCGCGCAGGCGTCGCCGCAACGCCTCCTGATCTTCCTCAGTAACATCCAGGTCTTCGATGAGATCTTCCAGTCTTGCAGGCTGCCCTAATCCTTCAAGATAACTCAGAATGAATTCGCGACTGACGATGGGGCGCTCATATTTTTCTTTTTCTCGTTCATACATGGGGTCCCGCTCTGGCAGGGACAGGCTGGGCGACTCTTGCTCCGGCATTGACAAAAACTCCTTGCTAATAGATGATGCGCGTTATTGCCGAGGTGGCGGAATTGGTAGACGCGCTAGGTTCAGGTCCTAGTGAGCGAAAGCTTGTGCTGGTTCGAATCCAGTCCTCGGTACCACTCTCCTAGAATTTTTTTGATCATTTCATTCAATGTTTGCAATGTGCTTGCCTTACTATCCCTGAAGGCGAGACTTTTGTCCATGCACCCGCGTATGGCGGGCATCCACCTACAAAGAAATCAGCGATGAATCCGGAAATTTTGGTACTCTTCACAGCAGGAACTAGCGCGTCGGGCAAATCGACCTGGGCACAAGGTCTTAGCCGTCGCTT
The DNA here is from genome assembly GCF_041146875.1 of Acidithiobacillus sp. IBUN Pt1247-S3. Taxonomy (NCBI): domain Bacteria; kingdom Pseudomonadati; phylum Pseudomonadota; class Acidithiobacillia; order Acidithiobacillales; family Acidithiobacillaceae; genus Acidithiobacillus; species Acidithiobacillus sp. IBUN Pt1247-S3. Next base: position 52,554 of record NZ_JBFRXP010000006.1, read on the forward strand.
CCCGCACGTACAAGTACAAATTCTTGAGCGGGATCAGTTGCGCCGAGAATTACATGCCGAGAGACACAATACCCCATTTTCCTGGGCCGACTGGGACACAAAGCAAGAAAGCGAGATTCAGGAGCGTTGGTTGCAACGGGTACAGGGCCTACTGGAGACAGACGTGCTGGTACTAGCGGACACCCACATCGACCCCGAGCAATTGGCACGCGAGGCGACCCTTATGGCAGAGTTGGGTGTTCGGGAAATGGCATTGCAGTATTTTCCCGCCCAACCCCTGGTAGAACTGATCCGCCACGACCAAAGCCGTAATTACCCCGTTGGTGCAGCGGTATTGCGCGAACAAATTCAGCGGCTTCGTCCAGAAGATGCATATTGGCGGGCGTTGGAGGCAGCAAGCGCAAGCTGTGCTAAGCTAGAAGTATAGGTACTTGCTAGCGGAGTCAAAACATGAACCTCAAACCGCCAGATCTCTCCACCATCATTGAGGCAGAGCAGAAACGGTTAGGGAAATTCACCCGTCCGGTAGCAATACTTCTCATCGTTGTCGGGTTCATTGGCCTCATCAGCCCGGTATTTCTTTCCACCCTCACCGTCGGGATCGTCGCCGCTATTTTGATTCTCGGCGGCATTTTTTGGTCTGTGCACATCTATGGCAATAGCCAACGGCATTTTTCCGACTGGCTGCGGCCCCTGCTGTTACTCATTACCGGCCTCATCATCGTTTGGGAACCCGCTGCCGGGATCGCCAGCCTCGGGTTACTGTTTATTCTGTATTTTCTTTTGGATGCCTACCGTAATTTTACCGCACATCAACGCTCTGGTGGTATCGGCCGCCCTTGGTTCATTTTCAGCGGTATCGTTGATGTCTTCATTGCCTTGTTGTTCTTGCTGACTTGGCCAGGTGGATCGTTGGTTTTAGTTGGTATTTTTGTCGGCATCAACCTGATTTTCGATGGCATCGCGTTATTATTATTAAGCCGATTCCTAAAAGGCGGAGGCAACAATCAAGCATAAACACCCAAGGAGAACAACGGATGAAACTTCAGGTACTGACTCTTGCCTTTCTGCCAGCTTTTACCCTCAGTGCTTGTGCCAACATGGAAAACACAACAACCGCAATGGCTGTTCCTGACCAAAGCACGAGTCAAACAGCCCTAGATTGGCAAGGCAGCTACGCTGGCGACTTGCCAGGGGCCGATGTTTCGGAAATTCGCGTTACCATAGTCCTAGAAAAAAATGGAAAATATTTCTTGACCCGCCAGTATGCTGATCATTCAGGGATTTTCCGGGAGACCGGACAATTTCAGTGGACTGATGGAGGTAGAGTAGTCGACTTGCTCAACAAACATGGCCATCTGACTCGTTATCAAGTACAGGAAAATGGATTATTACCACTCATGGCCAATGGGCAACCCATACCTCCCATTGGCGACCAACACTGGCGCTTGCACAAAGTCAGCGAACTTTCCAGTACGCACGAACTCTATGCCAGTTTCCGTTGGCAGTTGCAGTCCCTGGCGGGAGCCAAATCTGTACTTGGTGCCGGAGGCAAGGCACCATACATCGTCTTTCTGCCCGATTCACAGCGGGTAAGCGGATGGGACGGCTGTAATCGGATTGCGGGTAGTTATACCGTGGCGAAAGATCATAAACTACACTTTGGACCGATGATATCTACGCGTATGGCGTGTATGGATGTGACCGTCGATCAGGCGTTTTCTAAAACATTGACAATGACCACTGCATTTCGCTTTGACCAAGGAAAACTTCTCTTGCTGAATTCCAAAGGCACGGTAATGACTAGTTTTATCGCTGCACCACAGCCAGAACATCCGTAAGTACCAAAAAGGGATAAAACCCTTGCAGAACACCGCACCCATTTGGATCAGCACCCAAAATGCCAGCCTGCTCACCGGCAAGGTCACCAAGACTATTTACCGATGGGCAGATGATGGTGCCCTGCACACACGCCAAGAAAATGGGCGCCACAAATCGATCTCCAACGAAACGTAGCCTCCGCGCACGGCAGCAAGGCCACAAAAGCGTTACACTTGTGCAGAAAAACAGAGCCCTAAGTTTTCGCTATGTCAGCGAACAGTATGCTCATGCTCCAGGCGATATACCCAAGCCAACAATTCTGCCACCGCTTGGTAAAGTTTCGGGGGAATTTCTCTATCCAAGTCCAACTGCATGAGCAAGCCGACCAACTCCTGCGATTGGTGTACATAGACCCCGGCCGATGTTGCCGCGGCAATGATCTGCTCGGCAATCAATCCCTGTCCCTTGGCCACCAACGCCGGCGCTGCATCCCCCGGACGATAGCGCAGGGCCACGGCAGTCTTTTTGTTATTCCGGCCGCGTGCTTCGCTCATTTTCTGGCTCCACGATAATGTTCGATTGCAAGCCATGGGCTGCGAAGGCTGTCTGCAATTTCTCAACTGCGCTTTGCAGGGCCGCCACTGCTTGCGGTGCCACCCGCAAGCGTAATCCTAGGGTTTCGCCCTGTAGACGTAAGCGCGCGTCGAGGTGTCCCAAAGATGGCAAATCCACTTCCAACCTGCTATCCCAACGCTCTAGTTCATCCGCTGCGTGTTGCTTGTTGCGAGCGTCCGCGTCGCGACGGCTCACCGTCCATAAGGCGCTTTGCCCTGGCCATACCGCTACCGTCCATATCATCTGCTGCTGGAGCAATGCCTGCCCCTGCTGCTGTACCAGCGTTTGCAAGGCCGCCGGCACGGTAAGCGGGGGCGAGCCCTGCGCGGCTATCTGCGAGTACATGCCAAGTGCCTGCTCTCCCTGCCAAGATCTAACCATAACGGTGTTGGTAGAGAACAGACTCGGCGTCTCCTTGCTCACGGCGTTACTACTGAGCAGCGCACTTAATTTTCCTTGTGGCTCTTGTAGTAAACGTTGTAAAGGATAATTTCCCTGTACCCACGCATGCAGATGGCTCTCATAAAACATCCCGCTGCCTTCAACCCTACTTTGTAGTGCGCTAGCCAAGGATCCCCCCGAAATTTGCCCGCTGGCATCGAGGCTAAGAAGGGAAAGCGTCGCAGGCGCACGTCCCTCTGCCGAGGCGAATATCGTTCTGGTGAGGAGCGATAGATTGGAGTCGCGCGAGGCCTGTGCTTCCTGGGGCCGTAGCAGGAGAAACTTGGCTTGATCCTGACCACCAAGGTAGACCAAAGAAAGCTGACGAACATTACTCGGCCAACGTTCTGGAAGCTGCATCAAAAAATCCTGGCCGCGCACACGGACCAAGCTTTGCTCACCAGAATGGCCCACGATTTGCCCAGAGACCAGCGTACCAGCGGCAATAAGCGATGAAAAATTCCCGCCCCCAGCGCCGCTTCCTGGCAACGCACGCCCCTGCACGGCGGTCAGCTGATCTAGGAGGTTCCCGGGGGCAGTAGTGGACACAGGAAATTACCGTTGCCGACGGAGAATCAGCTCGGCGTGAGAAACTCCTATGCCGATGCGCTGCGCGATTTCACTAACGACAAACCCCTCTCTCGCAAGGAGTTTGGCCTGACGGCACAACTTGTGCCAGTGCAGTGCACGCGAATCTGTCGGGTGCCCATACCAAATCCAGGCAAGTACAATTTGCAAAAGCACACCAAGAAACAACAGTAAAATCAAGAAAAACAAAGCTAACCCTGCCACCAGCGACGCAGCTTTCTTCCCAACCCCGCAGTTTTCTCCGCGGTATCAGTAGTTCTAGTACCGCCGAGACCAATCCCAAGTGCCTTGAGAATCTCGCGATCGCGTGCCTGAACATACTGGGCAATGATTTCTCGGATCGTGGTGGGAGCCTCTGCGAATTCAAGACCAACGATAAGGGCATCTCCCCGTTGGCTGTGCAGATCCGAAAAACGAACTGTCGCAGGGAGCGACAGCTCGTTGTCTTGACGCAGCTGAAACCGGACATCAGGGAAAAATTCCCCGGCCTGAACCGGAAAATCTCGAGGCGCAGGACGGAAAAGAGCGCGCAAACCGCCGATACTGATGTCCTGCATTGTACCAAGCATTTTTTCGGCGCCTTGGCGGGTAATCGATACCTGATCAGGGTCTTCTATTGCTGGTGGTACCCGGTAGACCTGTCGGCGCTGCATCTGATAAAGGGCATCAGGGAAGTCAATCAGGAGTTCCTCCTGGGTTCGTTCGCGTAGAGTCGAACGAAAACCAGTGATCACCCCGTCAATACGCACCAATACCGTGACCGTAGCGCCCAAACTGAGTTGCGTTGGCAGATCAAGAGGAAGGTCAAGAGCCAAGGTGTTCGAATTGGCATTTGGCAGGAGCATGGAGGTATAACTGTGATCACGGTCCGCAAAGAAGAGCGTGCAGAAAAGGTGCTCACGCGAAATACGCGCGATAATATGCAGCGCCTTGCTTCCCGTACCGATCTGGAACTCTTTGCAGAATAATCTCTGTCGTACATCCTGAAGGTTTTCAGACATTCCGCTCGCCTCCCTATACGCCTAAAAACTAACACGAGGAAGATCAGACGATTAGCTACTCGCCTGCTCCACGTTTTTCTGATAAATCTTCACGTTGCTATGAGTCCGCAGGGCCTGCAAATAGGCACGGCTTAGTAGCCGCACCTGCTGCTCGGACAGAGACTTCTGAATTTCGTCGCGTACTGAGGGATTGAGCAAATCCGGACTAGGCAAGACCACTCCAGCGACGGCATAAAGAGTAGTCGCTGCAGAGTTCTCCACAGATCCGGCAGAGACTTTGCCAGCGGATGGCGCGGGCGCAAGAAAAATTTTGTTAAGTAACGGCGATGAGAGGCCATTCGCTGCCCGACGCGAGAGTTCCGGATAATTCTTTAACTCCGCTTGGTACTCTTTCTGCCAAGATGCAACGCTCTGTTCCTTTTGCGCCGTTGCCAGCAATTGCTTTGCGCTCGCTTCCCGCAAATCTATTGCTTGTTGTTGTTTCACTGCACTACGTACCTGAGCATCGACTGCCTGCAATGTTTGCGCATGGGCTGGCTGATAATGAACCACGTGGACAGCGAGAAGATCGCCGTTGGCAAGGCGCAATGCACTACTATTCTTACCAGCGCGCACCGCAGCACTGAATGCCAAGGCAACGGCTGCAGGATCACTAAATACCGCGCTCCCGGTTTTACCCTCCTGCAGGGTTCCACTCTCTTCAATCTTTAGGTGATACTTATTCGCTACCGCCTGGAGATCGGAGCTACTAAACAGCAAGTTCTTAAAGTTGTCGATCTGCGCTTCAAATTGCAGCTCATCGGTAAAATCTTTTTTTCCAATGACGACGTAACTCACCTGCATCTGCGCAGCTTGCTGAAATTCTGCCTTATGCGTCTGGTAATAACTGTCGATTTCTGCCGCACTGGGGTGCACCTGCTTCACAAACTGGTCATTGTGCAAGGTCAACACATAAACGTTACGGTATTCCTGCGACCACTGCCAAACGCCTTGCGCGTCTTGCTGTGAGGCACTGGCAAGAATCTGCGGAAGGGACCGCAGTTGCTCCAGGATCATCCCCTGACGTAACTGCGCTTCGAACTCGGCGGGAGTCAGACCATTTTCGTGTAGAAGCTGGTCATAGCGCGCGCGCGAAAACTTGCCCTGATCGGCAAAAACCGGCATTGCCACAATTTTGGCGCGCAACGCAGCATCGGGTACCTGCAAATGTAACTTACTCGCCTCATGCGCAAGGAGCAGGTCATCAATCATGCTATCTAGGACTTGCTGCGCAAAGGCCGGGGTCTTGGTAATCTTATCTGCCGTCTCGCTGCCAAAAACATGGGTGTACTGCTCCGTGGCCTGTTGCAAGCGGTGCTGGAAGAGGCTGCTACTGATCTTTTCGCCGTCCACTTTGGCAACTACCTCAGAGGAGTTACTCTGATCAAAAAGGTAGCCGCTCACCCCCCAGAGCACGAAAGACAAGGCGATAACGAGCATCCCAATTTTTGCCACCCAGGATTGGGCCAGACCACGAAAGACATCAAGCATGCGACAACCTCAAACTTTTGGGCCGGGCACGACGCCCGATGAACTATAAAAAAAGGCGACCCCAGCGGGGTCGCCTGCGTTTATGGCGGGGTGGACGGGGCTCGAACCCGCGACCTCCGGCGTGACAGGCCGGCATTCTGACCAACTGAACTACCACCCCGCAAGAGCTATGGTGGGCGGTGAGGGGCTCGAACCCCCGACATTCGGCGTGTAAAGCCGACGCTCTACCAACTGAGCTAACCGCCCGACCAGAAGAACTAGTTTACCGCATCCCGTAGCGCTTTTCCAGCCTTGAACTTGGGCGAGCGGCTGGCAGGGATCATGATCTCCGCTCCCGTTGCCGGGTTACGACCTTTGCGTGCCTCACGCTCAGCAACCACGAAGGAGCCAAAACCCACCAAGGTTACCTGGTCACCCGCCTGCAGAGCCTCGGTAACGACCTTAATCGCTGCATCTAGTGTACGACTGGCAGCTGCGCGGGAAACATCGGCTTCTTCTGCGATTTTTTCGACCAATTCGGATTTGTTCATATTCCTTATCTCCTGAGTGTGTGCGGTAAAGCATTACTGTTAAGGCTCGAGTTTTATAGCAGGACAAAAAAAGCGGTGTCAAGAACATCCGACAAAATCGTAGCTCCAGATTTGATTCTGGAGCTACCTCTAGGCTTAGTGCGCTGCGCCGCGCTTACCAGAGCCCTCCTCGACGGCGACATTAGTCGGTGCCACTGAGCTATCCTCAGTGTCGGCACGCGGCTCTGGCACCCGCTCCAGGGCAATGGCGAAGACCTCGTCAATCCAACGCACGGGCTTGATGGTAAGGGCATCACGCACATTTTTTGGAATATCCTGCAGATCCTTTTCATTTTCTGCCGGAATCAATACCGTGCTAATCCCACCCCGATGCGCTGCCAGCAGTTTTTCTTTCAGTCCGCCGATCGGAAGCACTTCGCCACGCAGCGTGATTTCACCCGTCATGGCAACACTGGCATGCACCGGGATACCGGTAAGTGCTGACACCAAGGCTGTCACCATACCAATTCCGGCACTAGGACCGTCCTTTGGCGTCGCGCCCTCGGGCACGTGAATGTGCACATCCTTGCTCTGATAAAAATCCTGCGGGATGCCGAGAATGCCAGAACGGGCGCGTACCACGCTCATTGCCGCCTGGATGGACTCTTGCATCACATCACCCAATTTTCCGGTAATCAACAACTTACCTCGCCCTGGAACGACCACCGCTTCGATGCTGAGCAGTTCGCCGCCGACCTCGGTCCAGGCCAATCCGGTGACTTCACCAATGCGATTTTCCTTCTCCGCCTTGCCAAAATCAAAGCGTCGTACGCCAAGGTATTTATCCAGATTCCGCTCGCTGATTTGTACCTTCTGGCGCTTTTTATCGAGGAGTAGTTCTTTGACGACTTTTCGGCAAAGGCGTGCCAGCTCGCGCTCGAGATTCCGTACACCAGCCTCCCGCGTGTAGTGGCGGATGATGTCGCGAATTACGGCAGTGGAAATACTGATTTCGTCCTTACCTAGCCCGGCCTTCTCAATCTGCTTAGGCAGAAGATATTGATTGGCAATGTGGATCTTCTCATCCTCGGTGTAACCCGAGATACGGATCACCTCCATACGATCCATCAGCGGCGCAGGGATATTCAGGGTATTGGCCGTAGTCACGAACATGACCTCAGACAAATTGAAATCCACCTCTAAATAATGATCGTTGAAGGTATTGTTCTGCTCCGGGTCCAGGACCTCGAGCAGAGCAGACGCGGGATCACCGCGAAAATCCATCGCCATCTTGTCGACTTCGTCGAGCAACATGAGCGGGTTGCGGGTGCCAACCTTAGATAAGCTCTGCACGATCTTACCCGGCAACGCGCCAATGTAGGTGCGACGGTGACCACGGATTTCCGCCTCGTCACGCACCCCTCCCAAAGACATACGCACGAACTTGCGTCCCGTCGCCTGCGCGATAGAGCGACCCAAGCTGGTCTTGCCGACCCCTGGCGGGCCCACCAGACAGAGGATCGGGCCATGGCTGTTCCCTACCCGCTGCTGCACCGCAAGGTACTCGAGAATCCGCTCTTTAACGTCTTCCAGACCGTAGTGGTCAGCATCAAGGATTTCCTTGGCACGGGCCAGATCCTGTGCAATTTTGCTACGCTTCTTCCACGGCACGGCGACCAGCCAGTCGATGTAATTACGCACTACTGTGGCTTCTGCCGACATCGGGCTCATCATGCGCAGCTTTTTCAGCTCTGCTTCCGCCTTGGCGCGGACGTCTTTGGGCATACCCGCTTTTTGAATTTTGCGCGCTAGCTCGTCAGCTTCATTACCACCCTCATCAGAAAGATCGCCGAGTTCTTTCTGGATGGCCTTCATTTGCTCATTGAGGTAGTACTCGCGCTGACTCTTTTCCATCTGCCGTTTGACGCGCCCGCGGATTCGTTTTTCCACCTGCAACAAGTCGATCTCGGACTCCATCATACCCAGCAGGTGCTCAAGCCGCGCACGTGTTTCGGCCTTCTCTAAGATTTCTTGCTTTTCTTCGAGTTTGAGGTTGAGATGGGCAGCAACGGTATCCGCCAAACGCGCCGGATCATCAATACTCGCCAGGGTCTGTAGGATTTCCGGTGGGATCTTTTTGTTGAGTTTTACGTAGGCCTCAAACTGTGCCTGCACCGAGCGCAGCAGAGCCTCCAATTCCCGGTCACTCGCGGTACCCGAACGTACTACGGCGACCTGGGCGCGCAAGGTTTCGTCGGCAGGCAGAAAGGTCTGAATCCGGGCACGATCGGTGCCCTCTACCAAGACCTTCACCGTGCCATCGGGGAGCTTTAGCAATTGCAGGATGGTGGCGACTGTCCCCATGCGGAAGATACGATCTGGCTCAGGATCGTCGTCGGCAGCATTGCGCTGGGCAACGAGCAGGATCTGCTTGTCGCCGGTCATAGCATCCTCCAAGGCGCGAATAGACTTGGGGCGCCCGACAAAGAGAGGGATGACCATAAAGGGAAAAACGACCACATCGCGCAACGGCAGGACGGGGACAATCAGGGATTCTTCGCTCATCAGAGAACTCGTTTTGGATTCAGCCACGCTTCACTCCACGGTAAACGGGAGGAGAAAAATCTCTCCCCAACAAGGAGGAAATGGGGACCGACGCCGCCGTTTTCAACGGCGTCGGATTCGTACAATCTAGGCCGGATGAGAAGCGTCTATCTTGGCCGCTTCGTCATAAACCAATAGTGGCTTGTTGCCATTTTCGACCACACCTGCATCGACCACGACCTTTCTGATGCCTGTCATGGAAGGTAGCTCATACATGGTGTCGAGAAGGATGTGCTCAAGGATGGAGCGCAAGCCACGGGCGCCAGTTTTACGCGTGAGCGCCTTCTTAGCGATGGCGCGCAGGGCCTCGGGACGAATCTCGAGCTGGATACCCTCTAGGGCAAAGAGCTTTTGGTACTGTTTGACGAGTGCGTTCTTGGGTTCGGTAAGGATGGTCACCAAGGCGTCTTCGTCCAGTTCTTCGAGCAGCGCCAAGATGGGCAAACGCCCAACAAATTCTGGAATCAGACCATAGCGCACCAAGTCCTCGGGCTCGAGATTTTCCATCATGGTTGCCGTGGCGAGATTTTCTTTACCCTTTTTGATCTTCGCCCCAAAACCAATTCCACCTTTTTCCAAGCGACTGGCAACGGATTTTTCCAAACCGGCGAAGGCGCCACCACAGATAAAGAGGATGTTGCGGGTATCGACCTGCAAAAACTCTTGTTGTGGATGCTTGCGCCCGCCCTGAGGCGGTACCGATGCCACCGTACCCTCGATCAACTTGAGCAGGGCCTGTTGCACGCCCTCACCCGACACATCTCGGGTAATGGAAGGATTTTCGGATTTTCGGGAGATCTTGTCGATCTCGTCGATGTAGACAATACCGGTCTGCGCTTTCTCGACGTCGTAGTCGCATTTCTGCAAGAGCTTCTGAATGATGTTCTCGACATCCTCACCAACATAACCGGCCTCGGTGAGCGTCGTGGCATCGGCCATGGCAAAAGGCACATTGAGCAAACGGGCCAGGGTCTGCGCAAGCAAGGTCTTGCCCGAACCGGTGGGGCCAATGAGCAGGATGTTACTTTTGTCGAGTTCCACATCAGCGCCGCTGCCGCCGTGCTCCAAGCGTTTGTAGTGGTTATAAACTGCCACCGACAACACCTTTTTGGCGACTTCCTGGCCGATCACATAATCGTCGAGAGTCTGGCGAATTTCCATCGGCTTGGGCAGCTTTTGGTCTTGGCTGCTGGCATTTTCGTCCAAAGATTCATCCTTGACGATGTCATTACAGAGCTCGATACATTCGTCGCAGATGAAGACGTTGGGTCCGGCAATCAGCTTGCGTACTTCGTGTTGCGTTTTGCCACAAAAGGAACAACAGAGGTTTTTGTCACCACTGCTCTCATTTTTTCCAGACATCGCTACACTCCCGCCTGTCTTCAGGCACTCTCGTCATCGCCACGATGGGTTATGACGGCATCAACCAAACGGTAATCCTTCGCTTCGCCGGCGGACATAAAAAAGTCCCGATCCAGGTCGCGTTCAATGCGTTCTTTTTCCTGACCTGTATGATGCACCAGGATCTCATTCAGGCGTTCGCGAATCCGCAGGATTTCTTTCGCGTGAATGTCGATATCGTGGGCGACTCCCTGAAAACCACCCGAGGGCTGGTGCAACATGATCCGTGCATTGGGCAGGGCATAACGCTTACCCTCGGCACCCGCCGCGAGGAGCACCGCTCCCATACTGGCCGCTTGCCCTACGCACACAGTACTCACCGCCGGACGGATGAACTGCATGGTGTCGTAAATCGCCAATCCTGCAGTGACCGAACCGCCAGGACTATTGATGTACAGAGCGATGTCCTTTTCGGGATTTTCCGCCTCCAAAAACAGCAGTTGGGCGACTACCAGATTGGCCATCATGTCTTCGACCGGGCCGACCAGAAAAATGACCCGCTCCTTGAGCAAGCGCGAGTAGATGTCAAAGGCACGCTCACCACGACCGGTCTGCTCGATGACCATGGGCACATAACCCAAAGCCCGCGTTTCCTGCATATGTTCGTCCTGTAATCCCAGCTTCATCGCCACTGCCCTCTCGTTTTCCTGCTTTAGCTCTCACTGCCTGCAGCAGCGCGAGCACCAATCAGATCCTGAAACCCGACTTTATCTTCTTTCACTGTAGCACGCTCGAGCAACCAGTCCACTACCACATCTTCGAGAACCATCGATTCCAGGTTCTCCATACGTTCACGGTCCTTGCGATACCAGGCCATGAACTCGCGAGGGTCTTCGTACTGTTCTGCCATTTCCACTAAAGCTTGTTCCATTTTTGCCGTCGATGCACGCAGTTGCTGCTGGCGGGCAAGCTCAGATAGCACGAGTCCCAAACGCACCCGCCTCTCGACTTCATTGTGTTGCGCTTCATTAAGCTCGCCCTCCCGGCCTTGCTTCTGCCGTTCCTCTTCCTGCTGCAGGAGCGCTTTGGGCAACTCGATGGGATTGACGACCAACATCTCTTCCATCAGCACCGTCTTAACCTGCTGGCGACTGAGCCGCTCGGCTTCACGCTCCAGGTTCGCCCGCACCTCCGCTTGCAAGGTTGCTACATCACCATCGTCAATACCCAAAGAGCGGGCAAAATCCGCGTCTAGATCGGGTAAGCGCGGCTCGGCAACGTCCTTAACTCGCACGAGAAACTCTGCCGTCTTGCCTGCCAACTCCGCCACCTGATAGTCCTCGGGAAAAGGCACAGCAACCTCTTTTCCCTCTCCCATTGACATCCCAATTAGTGCATTTTCCATTTCCGGCAAAAGGCGGCCAGCACCGATGAGCACGGGATAGTCATCCATGGTTCCACCGGCGAAGGGTTCACCATCAATCTTGCCTTGGAAATCGAGCAACACCCGATCACCTGTCTGCGCTGCCCGCTCCACTGTGACGTAATCCTGCCGCTGTTGGCGCATGACCGTCAGCGTGCGCTCCACGTCAGCATCACTAATCTCTACCACCTTGCGCGTTAGAGAAGCACTCGGCACCTGCGGGGTAAATTCTGGGTAGACTTCCACCACTGCGGTGAAGATCAAATCCTGACCCGGCGCTCCTTGTTCGACGTTGACCTCAGGCCGCGCTACCGGACGCAGTTCATGACTGCGCAGGGCATCGGCATAATGCTCATTGATCAGTTCGTCGAAGGCCTCAAGCAGGGCATCGCGTCCGAACTGACGTTCAACGACTGGCATCGGCACCTTGCCAGGACGAAAACCGGGCAGGCGCGCATGCTTCGCCTTTTGCCGCAGGGATTCTTTGTAGTGCATCTCGACATCGGCGGCGGGTACGGTAAAACGCATGTGCCGCTCCAACGGCGCATCGGCGGGGGTATTCAACTCCATGACTTTGTCCTTTCTCTGCAGATTTTCCACGGCCATAGGATCATCCTAAGACCTCGACCAATTTCGCTCAAGTTCAACGTAAACCCCGACTCCCGGGCTTGACTGCCTGCGAGCCAGCGGCACAGAGAGGACAATCCGTCTCCTCCCAAGTCTGCACGGGCAAACGAAGCAGGGGATAATACGGCACTCCGTCAAAATCGGGAATGCCCGCACTACTGCGGTCGATGATCGCCGACACTGCCGCAACTCTTGCCCCACTGGCCCGCACCACCGCCATACACTCGCGGGTGGAGCCACCGGTAGTGGTAATATCTTCGACCACCAGGACCGCCTCGCCAGGTTCCAGGGCAAAGCCACGGCGCAGGGTCATCTGTCCACCTTCCCGCTCGGTAAAAAATGCGCGCACCCCCAGGGCCCGCCCGCACTCCTGCGCAACGATCACTGCGCCCATTGCCGGGCCAACAACGGCGGTAATCTGCTCGCGTAGGGCCTCAGGAATGCCTGCGACCATAGCCTCCGCCACCTGCGCAGCGTGCTTGGGGTACTGCAGTATCCGGGCCGACTGCAAATAGGTATCGCTGTGCAGGCCCGAGGAGAGCAGAAAATGGCCGTGCAAAAGCGCCGCATCCTCCTCATACAGGGCGACAAGTTGATCTGCGCTAAGCAATGTTTTCGACATTATCAGATTCTCCGGAATGATGCGGCCCTACCGTACACTTGCCGGGCCCATTTCTGCAATGAGCGCTGCCATTGCGGCGTCAGGATCGGCAGCCGCCGTGATCGGGCGTCCTACCACTAGATAATCGGCGCCTTGCGCCAAGGCAGCGGACGGCGTAACGATACGCCGCTGGTCATCAGCGGTAGCGCCGGCCGGGCGAATACCCGGAGTGACGCGGAGCAGCGTGGGCCAATGCTGGCGCAACTCCGTCGCCTCTTGGGCGGAACAGACGACTCCGTCGAGCCCAGCATCGGCGGCCAACCCGGCCAACCGGATCACCTGCGCGGTGGGGTTGGCAGTACAGCCAATTTCCGCCAGACCCGATGCATTGAGGCTGGTAAGGACGGTGACGGCAATCAACAGGGGCGGCGTGCCTATCTTGACATCGATCGCATCGCGTGCGGCTTCCAGCATCGCCCGACCGCCGCTGGCATGCACGTTCACCATCCACACCCCAAGATCGGCCGCAGCCCGACAAGCGCCGGCGACCGTCGCTGGAATATCATGAAATTTCAGATCGAGAAATACCTGGAACCCGCGCTGTTGCAGCGACTCCACGATGGCCGGACCAGCCCTGGTGAAGAGTTCCTTACCAACCTTCACCCGGCACTGCCGTGCATCAAGACGATCGGCCATCCGCAGGGCAGCTTGTGCATCTGGGAAATCGAGAGCGACGATGAGTGGGGTCATGCTGCCAATCCTCCTCGAAAAGTACCCCAATGCCGACAGCTGGGGCAGCGCCAATAAAACTCTGCTGTTTGGTATCCACAATGATGACACTGGAAGAGCCCCTCGGACAGAGGCAGCTTGGCTACCATCTGTTGCATCTCCGGTAGTACCGCAGCAGCATCACCGCCAGCACGCAGGTAGAGTTGAAGGGCCAAGAGATCATTATTCCGTCGCAGTTTGTCACGGAGAACATCAATGGCTGCCGCGCTTCCCTCCACGTGCCGTAAGGCGTCAATGAGGCGAGGCAACAAGACAGATGTGCCTTCCGCCATTGACATCAATTGGGCGCGCCAGGCACGGCAATTGGCGGATGACGCGCAATTGCGCAGGCTCTCTAAATACGGCTCGAGTACCTGAGCGAGGACGGCAATACTATCTGCACGTAACAACGTTGACCAATATTGCGCCGCAGCTTCCCAGTCTTGTTGCGCATGGGCAATCTGCCCCCGCAATAGGGCGAGCCGGGGGCACTGTGCGTCAGCACGTTCGGCATCCACTAGGTAAGACTCTACCGCTTCGTTGCGCCGCATTCCTTCTTCAGCAAGTTCACAGTAGAGGAGCGCGATAATGCTGTTTTGCCCCATTCTGCCACTTTCGCGCAGCGCACGACGCACCCTTATGGCTTGACTCCAATCGCCGCCCAGCTCATAGACTTCTGCCAAGAGTTCCCGACCCGCCAGGGAAGGATCATCTTTTTGCAGCAAGTCCAACAAAATGGATTCGGCACGATTGAGGATACCCGCCTTGAGATAGTCTCGTGCCATTTCCAACAGCACTTCCTGCTTACCTGAAAGGTCCAACTCTTGCTGTTCGAGCAGATGTTGATGAATACTGAGCGCGCGCTCGAGCTCACCGCGACGCCGAAACAGGCGCCCTAAGGCAAGCAAAAGTTCGGAGCTCTCCGGGTAGCGACGCAGTGCATCAAGAAAGGTTTTGACCGCTTCGTCATTGCGCTCGCCAAGAAGGTGACCCAAGCCCTGCACGTAGATGCGCGGGATAGGAACTGGTGACCGACGACCTTTAACGCGCGCGGAAATCAGCCAGCCAGCCAGAAACGCGAGCGGAAGCAGCAGGAACAGCGCCAGGGTTAGGTTACCCATGGCAACGACTGCAATCCTAGCTCACCGACTCAGGGGCGTAATCGACCTGCTCGCGCAATTCCTTGCCGGCCTTAAAATGTGGCACACGCTTTTCCGGCACCATGACCGATTCGCCAGTGCGGGGATTACGGCCCAATTTTTCGGGACGAATATGCAGCGAAAAACTGCCAAAACCACGAATCTCGATGCGCTCATCCTGCTGCAAGGCGTCGCTCAGGTAATCGAGGATGTGCCGGGTGGCATTTTCGATATCGCGCGGCGGTAACAATGGGTGTTGCGCACTAATGTATTTGATCAATTCTGACTTTGTCATCGGAAATCCTCCCAATCTACAGGAAAAAGGCCACCCAACGCCGCGCGTTGAATGGCCCAGAAGGCACGATTAACCCTCTTCTTCCTGCTTACGCTTGAGCTGCTCCTTGATCAGGTCGCCCAGACTCGTGGTGCCGGTTGCGGCGCTACGCGCATATTGCTGCACCAGTGCTGACTGATCCTCGGGCGACTGGCTGTGGACGGCCTCGCGTGCCTTACTACCCAGGGTCAGGCTGCGATTTTTCCGATCCACCATGGCAATTGCCACGCGCACACTACCCCCCTCTTCCAAGTGTGTTCCTTTGGCGATCTCGCGGGTCGGGAGGAATCCTTCGACCCCTTCGGCGAGACGTACCAAGGCACCCTTGCCATCCACAGAGAGAATCTCGCCGTCCAGCATCTCGCCTTTATCATTCGCCGCTACAAACTGCAGGAATGGATCGTTTTCGAGCTGCTTGATGCCCAGACTGATGCGTTCCCGCTCTGGATCGATGCTCAGCACCACCGCATCTACTGAATCGCCCTTTTTGAAGTCGCGTACGGCTTCTTCCCCAGCGCGTTCCCAGGACAAGTCAGAGAGGTGGATCAGGCCGTCGATGCCACCATCGAGACCAATGAATACCCCGAAATCGGTAATGCTCTTGATCTGCCCGGACACCCGGTCACCCTTCTGGAAGTTATCGGAGAAATCTTCCCACGGATTCGGCAAACACTGCTTGATACCGAGGGAAATGCGTCGCCGCTCTTCGTCGATATCGAGCACCATCACTTCCACTTCCTGACTCAGGTGCAACGCCTTGGCTGGATTGACATTTTTGTTGGTCCAGTCGATTTCGGAAACATGCACCAGGCCTTCGACACCATCTTCGATCTCGACGAACGCGCCATAATCGGTAATGTTGGTGACCTTACCAAAGATCCGCATATGCTCTGGATAACGGCGAGCGATATCTTGCCACGGGTCGGCACCCAACTGCTTCATACCCAAGGAGATGCGGCCACGCTCGCGATCGAACTTGAGCACCATCACCTTGACCTCGTCACCGGCATTAACCACTTCGCTGGGATGCTTGACGCGGCGCCAACCCATGTCGGTGATGTGCAACAGACCATCGATGCCGCCCAAATCGATGAACGCGCCATAATCGGTGAGGTTTTTGACCACACCCTCGAGAATGGCACCCTCCTGGATACTTTCCAGCAATTGGCCACGCTCAGCACTCTGTTCCTGCTCCACGACTGCGCGCCGCGAAACGACAACATTGTTGCGTTTGCGATCGAGCTTGATGATCTTCATCTCGAGCTCTTTGCCTTCGAGATAAGCAACATCGCGTACCGGGCGTACATCCACCAAAGAACCAGGCAGGAAGGCGCGCACTCCGTCGATGCTGACGGTAAAGCCACCCTTGACCTTGCCGGTAAGGAAACCCTTGACCACCGCGTTGTCGGCAAAAGCACCTTCCAGATCCACCCATGTCTTGGCACGTCGCGCCTTTTCGCGGGAGAGGCGGGTCTCGCCCATGCCGTCTTCCACCGATTCAAGACAAACCTCTACTTGGTCGCCAACCTGGACTTCCAAGCCGCCCTCGGCGTTACGAAACTGCTCGGCCGGAATTGGCCCTTCGGACTTAAGGCCCACATCGACCATAACAATATCGTTGTCGACACGCGTTACGGTACCAACAAGCAAGTCACCGGGCTTGAGACCTTGCGAACTCTCGCTGGCGGCGAAGAGTTCGGCAAAACTGGGTTCGGACTGCACTTCACTGTGTGGGGTGGTCATAAAATTCACTAAACCTCTTTACGGAGCCGTGTGCTGCTCCAATACATTCTGCAAATGCCATCACTGGCAACAAAAAAACTCCCCGAGGGTGTCACGCGCCCACCCTTCGAGGACCCGAAAAGTCTCTTCAATGTTCTGACCGCTATTGTCCAAAAGACGCGCATCAGGTGCCGGCAACAGGGGCGCCACGCTGCGTTCGCGATCACGGCGATCACGCTCGGCAATCTCCGTTTCAACCTGTGCGAGAGTAGCACTAGCTCCCTGTTCTAGCAACTGTTTTAGCCGTCTCTTGGAACGCTCTTCGACGCTCGCCGTGAGGAAGATCTTGAGAGGGGCGTCGGCAAAGACCACTGTACCCATGTCGCGCCCGTCCGCAACCAGTCCTGGCATGCGACGAAAATCCCGTTGCCGTTGCAGGAGCGCGGCGCGCAGGGCAGGAATAACGGCAACTTGCGAGGCGCGCTGACCCGCCTCGGCACTGCGCAATTCTTCGGTGATGTCGTCGGCTCCCAGATAGGCGCGAGTCTGTCCATCCTGCTCGGCAAAGCGTAAGGGTAAATCACGCGCCAGAGCGGTAAGCGCGGCTTCATCCATTGCCTGCCCGGCCTTCAGCAGTCCGGCACCTGCCGCTGCCAGGCCCATGGCACGATAGATGGCACCACTGTCCAGCAGATGCCAGCCCAGACGTGCCGCCAAGAGGCGGCTAAGCGTGCCCTTGCCAACGCCTCCCGGGCCATCAATGGCAATAACCGGGATCGAACTCATTTGTCGAACTCCTGCAAATGCAGCCCAGCCTGGCGAGAAAGCTCGGGGAAATTTGGGAAAGAGGTAGCGACGTTGGCACAATCCCTAATTTCGATCGCTGATTGAGCGCGCAAGGCCGCCATGGCAAAGGACATGGCGATGCGATGATCACCATGACTGTCTACGGTACCGCCCTGCAGTTCGCCGCCGTGGATTACCGCACCATCTACCGTTTCCTCGATCGCAATTCCCAGACTGCATAGCCCCCTCGCCATCACCGCAATGCGATCGCTCTCTTTGACCCGTAACTCTTCAGCACCACTCACCCGTGTTTGTCCTTCGGCACAGGCGGCAGCGATAAAAATAGCAGGGAATTCGTCAATGGCCAGCGGTACCAGGCGCGGTGGAATGGCGATGCCCCGCAGTTTGCCAGAACGTACGCGGATATCAGCCACAGGCTCCCCACCTACCTCGCGCAGCTGGGTGAGGTCGATCCGGGCGCCCATGCGCGTAAGGATTTCGATGACACCAGTGCGGGTGGGGTTGATGCCCACATTTTCCAACAACAAATCAGAATCCGGCGCAATGCTTGCACCCAGGAGGAAAAAGGTCGCCGAGGAGATATCCGCCGGCACGTCGATACTTTGTCCGCTGAGTCGTCCACCACCGTGCAGGCAAGCGCGCAAGGATTCCTGCTCCACGGCATAGCCAAAGCCGCGCAGCATGCGCTCGCTATGATCACGGGTAGGCGCCGGTTCGCTCACGCAGGTTTTGCCATCGGCATAGAGCCCGGCAAGCAGAATGGCCGATTTCACCTGGGCGCTGGCCATAGGCAGGGTGTAATCGATCCCGTGCAGCGGTGCGCCATCGACATGCAGCGGTGCCTTGCCACCTTGAGCGTCAATCTTTGCACCCATGCTGCGCAAGGGGTCGATCACTCTTCCCATAGGGCGACGCTGTAGACTTTCATCACCCATCAGAGTGCTAGCAAAGCGTTGTCCGGCCATCACCCCGGCCAGCAGACGCATGGCGGTGCCGGAATTGCCGCAATCCAGCGGCTCCGAGGGTGCCTGCAAACCATGCAAGCCGACTCCGTGGATACGCAAGCGGCCATTCTCCGGCCCTTCGATTTGCACCCCCATGGCGCGGAACGCGGCGATGGTCGCGAGGACGTCGGCGCCCTCCAGCAAGCCGGAAACTTCCGTCACCCCCTCGGCCAAGGCACCCAGAATGACCGAGCGATGGGAAATGGATTTGTCGCCCGGTACGCGGATGCGCCCGCGCAGAGAGCCACCAGGTTGAACGAGATACTCCATGGTCGACCTCATTGCGAAGGAAAGCGAAAGCGCGACCGTGCGTGCTGCCCACGCGCGAGGCTAGTGGCCAAAGCCGAGGGATTTGCCTGGGTCAGTTCCGCATCGAATAGCGCAAGATGCTTCTGCAGTCGGCGCAGACCACGCTGCACAGCAGCACGGTTTTGCCAGAGGATGTCGGCCCAAAGCTCTGGATCGCTGGCGGCAATGCGGCTGAAATCGCGCAGCCCTCCCCCAGCAAGCCGAGTTAGATCAGGCTCTTCGCCTAACATATCCAAGTAGGCGAAGGCCAGCAGATGCGGCAGATGGCTAGTGGCCGCCAGCGCCTCATCATGGGCGGCGGCATCCATCAACAACAACTCGGCACCAAGAGACTCCCAAAACTGCGAAAGCCTTGCCTCGACCTCCGCGTCTGGAGCCCCGGCATGACATAGCACGCAACGATAATCGCTGTAGAGATCGGCGCGCGCTGCTGCAAAGCCGTGCTGCTCGGCGCCAATGAGGGGATGCGAAGACAAATAGCGCGCACCCAGCAGGGCTTCCCCCGCAGCTACATTATCCCCCTTAACGCTCGCCAGATCGGTAACGACCGCAGTGCCGGGTAATGCCTGTGCTGCCAAAGCAAAATACGTGGGCAAATACGCCGGTGGCACCGCCAAGATCAACAAATCGACATCGCTCAGAGGCAGATCAGCGGGATCCTCGCTGACCAGATCAAAGACAACGCCAGCTTTGGCACGCTGTGCAGCGCGTGCCAATTGTAGATCGTTGACCGAGCCGCCCGCCCCCAATAAGCTTCCCGAGAATCCCTGCGCCCGCAGCGCCAAGGCTAGGCTCCCTCCCATCAATCCCAAGCCAATAATGGCAATCCGCCGGAAGGGAAACGCTGCCATCTCAGAGTTCGCGACCAATGGCCTCGGCGAGCTTGCGCAAATCACCCATCAACGTCATTAGCTGTTCCGGGCTCAGCGCCTGATCAGCGTCACACCAAGCCTCTTCCGGGCAGGGATGTGATTCGACCAGCAAGCCATCTGCCCCCGCGGCAATGGCGGCTTTGGCCAGGGCAGGAACCAGCCAGGTCTTGCCGCCGGCATGACTGGGGTCAACGATAACTGGCAAGTGGGTCTCTTTTTTGAGGAACGGGATCGCGGTAACGTCGAGAATATTGCGGTAACTGGTCTCGAAGCTGCGGATACCGCGCTCGGCAAAGATAATGCGGTGATTGCCGTGGGCAGCAATATACTCTGCCGCCATCAACCACTCTTTTACCGTCGCGCTCATGCCACGCTTGAGGATGATGGGCACATCCAAACGGCCCACCTCCTTGAGTAGATCGAAATTCTGCATATTGCGCGTGCCAATTTGGATAACATCGACCCGCTTTTCGAGGAAGACGTCAATCTTGCGCACGTCCATCAGTTCCGTAACGATGGGCAGGTCGTAGGCATCAGCAGCGTCACGGAAAAAGTCGAGCCCCTCGTCACCGACACCTTGAAAAGTGTAAGGACTGGTGCGCGGCTTGAAGGCACCGCCGCGCATCAGGCGGCAACCGGCAGCCTTCACCGCTGCCGCTGCCTGGCGCATCTGCTCCGGCGTTTCTACCGAACAGGGGCCGGCGATGACCTGAATCTGCTTGCCACCAAAGGGGATACCACGGACGTCAATGATGCTATCGGTCGCCTTGAATTCCCGGCTGACCAGTTTGTAGGGCTTGAGAATGGGCATAACCTGTTCCACGGCGGGCAAGGACTCCAACATTCCCTCGGCAATCAGACGTTCGTCGCCGATAAGACCCACCACGGTGCGCTCGGAGCCATTGCTGACCATAGGCTGCAGGCCGAGCTCACGGATCCGACGCAGCAACTGTTCGCGTTGTTCTGTCGTGGCCTGGGGTTTGACGATAACGATCATGATTCAGAGTACCTCACCCAAAGTCTGTAAAAAACGCTGATTTTCCTGTGGATTACCCACGCTTACCCGAAGCTGGGAAGGCAAACCATAAGGTAACAGCGGCCGCACAATCACCCCGCGTTGCAGCAGGGCCTCATACAGAGGCTGCGCCAAGCCGGGGGTAAAAAAGGTGATAAAATTGCCCGCTGCCGGCAGCGTTGTCAATCCGAACTTTTTCAGACCTTGTTCGAGCAGCGCGAGGCCGATACGGTTGTTTGTCAAAGTGGCCTGCAAATGCTCATGGTCGGCGAGGGCAGCGATCGCCGCCACCTGCGCCAGGCTATTGACGTTAAAGGGCAAACGCAGACGTTCCAGGAGGGCGATGAGTTCCGGGTTCGCAATGGCGTAGCCCAGACGCAAACCCGCCAAGCCGTAGGCCTTGCTGAAGGTACGGGTGACCAGCAAATTGGGATAACGCGACAAGCGCTCCAAACCATTGGGGTAATTTTCAGCCGGCATCAGCTCGGCGTAGGCCTCGTCGAGCACTACCAAGACCTGTTCGGGCACCTGCGCCAGGAAGGCATCCAAGGCGGCCGCAGAAAAATGCGTACCCGTGGGGTTATTGGGATTGGCGAGAAAGATCAGACGCGTGGCCGATCCTATCCGCGCCGCCATGGCGTCGAGATCGTGGCCGTACTCCGTGGCCGGCACCTGGATAAGCTCCGCACCCACCGAGCGCGCAGCAATGGCATAGGCGGAAAAGGCATATTGGGAAACGATCACCTCCACCCCTGGTCCGGCAAAACAACGACAGAGCATGGTGATGATCTCATCGGAACCATTACCGAGGAGGATCTGATTTTCCGTCACTGTGAGCTTACGACTAAGGGCTGCGCGCAATTCCGGCGCGGCGCCCTCGGGATAGCGGCCAAGCACACGACAAGCGGCGCTGATGGCTTCCTGCACGAGCACACTGGTGCCCAGGGGGTTTTCATTGGAGGCTAATTTGATCGCATCGCGGATGCCTAATTCCCGCTCCAACGCCGCCAGGGGTTTGCCCGGCTGATAGGGTTGCAGACCCTGGACCCAGGGCATGGGCTGCACGGACATCAGTACACCGCCTTGGGATAGCTACCGAGAATACGCAGAAAGGCCGCCTGCTCTTGCAGAACTTGCAAAGTTGTCTGTACGTCTGCGTCTTGCTGATGACCGAGAAAATCGAGATAGAAGACATACTGCCAACGCGCGCTCCGTGCGGGCCGCGATTCGATCCGGGTGAGGCTGATGCCTGCTTGGGCAAAGGGGGCAAGCAAGGCATGCAGGCTACCGGCACGGTGGGCGCCTCCCACAACAATACTGGTCTTGTCGGTGCCAGTGCTACGCGTGGGAATCTTACCAATCACCCAAAAACGGGTGCTGTTTTCCGGATTATCCTCAATCCCCTGCGCGAGGACTTCGAGACCAGCATGCTGGGCGGCGGCCAAAGTGGAAATGGCTGCCGCTTGCGGATCGGCTGCTGCACGCTGTGCTGCCTCGGCATTGCTCGGGGCATCGCAAAGCTCCACTCTTGGGAGATTCTGGGCGAACCACTGCCGGCACTGGGCACGTGTTTGATAGTGGACATGCACACGGCGGATAGCTTCCAGTGGAATGGCGGACACCAAATTGTGGACGATACGCAGCTCCACCTCGCCACAGATTTGCAGGGGGTAATCGAGCATCAGGTCCAGGGTCTGGTTAACGGCACCTTCCGTACTGTTTTCTACCGGCACCACACCAAACTGGGTGGCACCACTATCCGTCTGGCGGAAAATCTCGGCAATATTGCTCACCGGAATAAAGCAAGCCGAGTGTCCAAATTGTTTTTCCGCGGCGAGCTGGGAAAAGGTTCCAGCCGGCCCCAAGTAAGCCACCCGTAACGGTTGCTCCAAGGCTAAGCCCGCAGAAATGATCTCCCGGAAAATCCGGCCAACTTGTTCGGCGGAAAAAGGGCCAGGATTGTCTGCCATCACCCGGCGCAGAATCTCTGCCTCACGGTCGGGATGATAAAACTGCATGCTGCCCGCAGCCTGTTTGTACTCCCCCACCCGATGTGCCAGACGACCACGTTCTGAGAGCAAATGCAAAATTTCGCCATCGATGCGGTCGATCTCCTGCCGCAACTGGAGGAGTTGCCCATCCCCTGCTTCAGCCATGGCGGCGGGCAAAATCGTTGAGGAAATCCACCAGGGCAAGCACTCCGGTCTCTGGCATGGCGTTATAGATCGAGGCGCGCATGCCACCAAGCAGACGGTGTCCCTTGAGCTGCAATAGCCCCCAGCTCGCGGCCTCCTGCAAAAACGCTGCATCCAGACGGGAGTCGCGGAGAAAGAAGGGCACATTCATGCGCGAGCGATTGGCCACAGCGACGTCATTTCGATAAAAACCACTGGACCCATCAATAGCGCCGTACAACAAGGCCGCCTTGCGCGCATTGTGGTCGGCCATGACAGCTAAACCACCCTGCTGCAAAAGCCAGCGGAAAACCAGTCCAGCCACATAAATGGCAAAGGTCGGTGGGGTGTTGTACATCGAATCGTTCTCGGCATGCACGGCATAGTCGAGCATGGTCGGCACTTGCGGGCCCGCCTGCCCGAGGAGGTCATCACGCACAATGACCAGGGTCAGGCCGGCCGGCCCGATATTTTTTTGCGCACCCGCATAGATCAAGCCAAAACGGCTGACATCCAGAGGCCTGGAGAGGATATTGGAAGAGGCATCGCTAACCAGGGGTAGGTCTCCCAGCTCAGGGAGGAAATCAAACTCGATGCCATCAACGGTCTCATTGTCAGCAATGTGGCAGTAGCGATGGTCCGAGCGAAGCTGCCAGGTCTCTTGCCGCGGCACGGCATGGTCGGCAGCCTCGGCATTGCTGGCAACGATGTCGATCTCGCCGAAGCGCTTCGCCTCGCTGCTCGCCTTGCGCGACCAGATACCCGTCTCGACGTAGGCGGCCTTCCCTCCAGCGAGCAGGTTCATGGGCACCATGGCAAATTGCTGGCTAGCGCCGCCCTGCAAAAACAGAACACGGTAATTTTCAGGAATGGCGAGAAGCTCGCGCAGATCGGCCTCGGCCTGGGCGATAATGCCCGTGTACTCGGCGCCACGATGGCTCATTTCCATTACCGACATGCCGCTGCCATGCCAGTTGGGCAGTTCTTCCTGCACCTGCGCCAGGACCGGCTTTGGCAATACTGCCGGACCAGCGCTAAAGTTATAGATCTCGTGTTTCATTATGCATCGATGGGCAGCTCTCCCTGCCCTTCCTCGTCGTCTTCCGTATCGGCGATCAGGGCCAGGCCCGCCAGATGCTCGCCATCCCCCAGGTTAATCAGGCGCACGCCCTGGGCGTTGCGACCGGTACGGCGAATCTCCTTCACCGCCATGCGAATCAGAGTGCCACCGTCGGAAACTAGCATGAGTTCATCACTGTTCTGCACTGCCAGAGCACCTACAACTTTGCCGTTGCGGGCATTGCTCTGAATGGCGATAACGCCCTTGCCACCGCGATTGGTGCGGCGATAGTCGCCCACCGGTGTCAATTTACCATAGCCATTGGCGGTCGCCGTCAGGATCACCTGGGTTTCCTCGACCAGTTGCGCGGAAATGACGCGATCGTCTTCTGCGAGGGAAATACCGCGCACGCCGCGGGCGGTGCGGCCCATGGGGCGGACTTTTTCTTCCGGGAAACGCACCGCCATACCATCGCGGGTGAAGAGCATGAACTCGCGCTGCCCATCGGAGAGGCAAACCGCCACGAGGCGATCACCGGGGTCGAGGTTGATGGCATTGATACCCTGGCTACGCGGGCGGGAGTAATCCATCAGTGGCGTCTTTTTCACCACACCATGCGCCGTCACCATGCACACATAATAGCCTTCCTGGAACTCGCGTACCGGCAACACGGTGGTAATACGCTCTGTGGGCGCCAAAGAGAGCAGGTTGACGATGGGCTTGCCACGCGCGCCACGCCCCGCCTGCGGGAGCTGGTAGACTTTCTCCCAAAAGACCTTGCCCAGATTACTGAAAAAGAGCACGTAGGCGTGCGTTGAGGCGACAAACATCCGTTCGACAAAGTCCTCTTCCTTGGTCGTCGTTGCCACCTTGCCGCGCCCGCCACGCCGCTGGGCGTTGAAGACGGTTACCGGCTGCGCCTTGATGTAGCCGGCGTGGGTAAAGGTGACCACCATGTCTTCTTCGGCAATCAGGTCTTCATTGCTGATGTTGCCGGTGTCGGCGACGATCTCGCTGCGGCGAGCATCGCCATATTGATCACGGATGGCAACCAACTCTTCCCGCACCACCGCCATCAGGCGCGCCTCGGAGCCGAGGACGGCGAGGAGTTCGCCAATGCGCTCCAAGAGGGCAAGGTATTCGTCGCGAATCTTGTCCTGCTCCAGACCGGTAAGGCGATGCAGGCGCAAATCAAGAATGGCCTGGGCCTGGGCTTCGGAAAGATGGTATCCATCTGGCTGCAAGCCCGCCGAGGGCTCGCCGCGCTCGCGTAGCAACGCCTCGACCATACCCGCCTGCCAGGCCCGTGCCAGCATCTGCGCCTTAGCCTCCGCCGGACTAGCAGCAGCGCGAATCAGAGCAATCAGCGGGTCGATATTGGCGAGGGCCACGGCGAGGCCTTCCAGAATATGAGCGCGATCGCGCGCTTTGCGCAGCTCGAAGATGCTGCGCCGCGTGACCACCTCGCGGCGGTGACGCAAAAAGGCCTGCAATAGGTCACGCAGCCCTAGGGTTCGCGGCGCGCCGTCGAGCAGGGCAACAACGTTGATATTAAAAACGCTTTGCATAGCGCTGTGCTGATAGAGATTGTTCAAAACCACATCGCCATTGGCATCGCGCTTGAGTTCGATGGCGATGCGCATACCGGACTTGTCTGATTCGTCGCGCAGGTCAGAGATGCCCTCCAGGCGCTTTTCCTTGACCATCTCGGCAATGCGCTCAATGAGCTTGGCCTTGTTCACCTGATACGGCAACTCGGTAACAATGATACTCTGCCGCCCGGTTTTCTTGTCGGTTTCAAACTCGGCACGGGCGCGCATCACCACCCGGCCACGGCCGCTGCGATAGGCCTCTACCGCACCTGCCCGCCCAAGGATAATACCGGCGGTAGGAAAATCTGGCGCCGGCACCAGCGCGAAAAGGTCTTCCTCTGACAGCTCTGGATCATCGACCAAGGCAACACAGGCATTCATGACTTCCGTCAGGTTATGTGGCGGGATATTGGTCGCCATACCCACCGCAATACCCGCCGAACCATTGATCAACAGGTTGGGAATGCGCGCCGGCAGCACCAGCGGCTCGACTTCTTTCTCGTCATAATTCGGCCCGAAATCGACGGTTTCCTTGTCGATGTCGGCGAGCATCTCGTGCGCAATACGCGCCATGCGCACTTCGGTGTAACGCATGGCGGCAGGGCTGTCGCCATCCACCGAACCGAAGTTACCCTGCCCGTCGATGAGTGGGTAGCGCATGGAGAAGTCTTGCGCCATGCGCACGATGGTGTCGTAAACCGCCGTATCTCCATGCGGGTGGTATTTACCAATCACATCACCAACCACACGCGCGGATTTCTTGTATGGCTTGTTCCAGTCGTTGTTCATCTCGTGCATGGCGAAAAGTACGCGCCGATGCACGGGCTTGAGGCCATCGCGGGCGTCGGGCAGGGCGCGTCCGACAATGACGCTCATGGCGTAGTCCAGATAGGACTGCCGCATCTCCTGTTCGAGACTGACGGGGATGGTTTCCTTGGCGAAATCTACCATGTAGCGCAATTCCAACGACAAAACATCGCGAGATTATGCCAGCATTCGCCCACTAACGCACTCGCTCAGGTGCGCAGCGCTGCCAAAGCTTGGGTAAATGGCGCCCGCGCCACTCCACACTCGGTAATGATGCCCGCAATGAGGCCGGCTGGCGTCACGTCGAAGGCGGGATTGCGCACTGCTACGCCCGCCGGCGCCATTTCCTGGCCACCACAGCGGCGCACCTCTTCCGCGGCACGCTCTTCAATGACGATCTGGCTGCCGTCCGGCATGGCAAAGTCCACCGTACTGAGGGGTGCGGCGACGAAAAAAGGGATCTGGTGATACTGCGCCAGGACCGCGAGGCTATAGGTGCCGATCTTGTTGGCGGCGTCGCCATTGGCAGCAATGCGATCGGCACCGACGATTACTGCGTGAATCTTGCCGGTCGCCATCAAATGGCCAGCGGCGGCATCAGCATTCAAAAAAAACGGAATGCCTTCCTTTTGCAGCTCCCAAGCCGTCAGGCGAGCGCCCTGCAACCACGGCCGCGTTTCATCGGCATAAATCTGCCAGTCCCGCCCTGCAGCAAACCCGGCGCGAATCACCCCCAGTGCCGTGCCATAGCCGCCCGTAGCCAGGCTGCCGGTGTTGCAATGGGTGAGAATGCCACCCCGTTCCGGCAAGACTTCCACGCCAAAACGCCCCATGCGCTGATTATCGGCAATGTCTTTGGCAAGCAGGTCGTGGGCGGCTTGTAGCAAAGCCGCACGGGCATCCTGCGCGCTGCTTTGCGCGCGCGCCAGCTCCAATTGCCGGTCGATAGCCCAGGCCAGGTTCACCGCGGTGGGACGTGCGGTACGCAATTCCTCTGCGGCGGATGCCAGCGCCGCCTGCCAATCGCTTTTGTTCAGTACACTGTCCATCGCCAGAACCATGGCATAGGCGGCGGTAATGCCAATGGCCGGCGCGCCACGCACCACCATATCAGTGATTGCCTGCCCGGCGGCCCGATAATCGCTGAGTGCGAGGTAGGTCTCTTCGGCGGGTAGACGACGCTGATCGAGCAACTGCAACTGATGGTCTTGCCAACGAATGGGGCGAATCTCGGCACGCATGGGGGTCTCTCCGGGGCGATCGAAAGGCGCCAATATACGAAGCGCCAACGAGTCTGTAAAATTGCCACAGACAACAACGACTCAGGAACCTCCCCATGTCCAGCTACCCTCCCCTGCGCCTACGCCGCAACGAAGAACGCCGCCTGCGCGCTGGCCACGTCTGGCTCTATAGCAACGAGATCGACACCGCGCATACGCCTATCAGTCAACTGGAGGCAGGCTCCGTAGCGCAGGTGGAGGACAGCCACGGGCATGCCTTGGGGCTGGCCCACGTCAGCCCCCATTCGCTGCTCTGCGCCCGCCTGCTAACGCGCGACGCTGCGGAGATAATCGATACCCGCTTCTATCGACGTCGCTTCGCCGCCGCGCTGACCCTGCGTGCCCGCCTGCTAGACTCACCCTACTACCGACTGGTGCATGGCGAGGGCGACGGACTGCCGGGACTGATCATCGACCGCCACGGCGATACTCTGGTGCTGCAAATTGGCAGTCAGGGCATGGAACGCGATCTGCCCCTGATTGTCGATGCGTTACAGGCGGAGATCCCCGCGCGTGGCATCCTGCTCAAGGCCACCGGTGCAGCACGCAAGATCGAGGGCTTAGCCGATCGTATCGAAGTGCTTTCTGGCGAGGTTCCGGCACAGATTGAGATCGAAGAAAACGGCTGTCGCTTCTGGATCGACCCGTATCATGGACAAAAAACTGGCTGGTTTTACGATCACCGCGCCAATCGCCGTCTGTTGCAACGTTTTGCTTCGGGACGGCGGGTACTCGATCTTTTCAGCTATAGCGGGGCCTTCGCCCTGCCCCTGGCGCGCGCCGGGGCGCATGAAGTAATAGCCGTGGATGCGTCTGCCCCCGCCCTGGAGCTCTTGCAGCGCAATGCGGAGGCGAACGGCCTTGCACAGATTCAGACGCAACAGAGCGATGCCCTGGAAAGCCTGCGCCTCCTACGTGACCAGGGCGAAAGCTTCGACCTCATCGTTCTCGACCCTCCGGCGCTGATCAAATCACGTAAAGATGTAAAGGAAGGCGTTCAAGCCTATCGCCGCTTGAATGACCTTGCCCTACGCTTGCTGCGCCCCGGTGGCCTGCTCTTCTCAGCCTCTTGCTCTTTCCATATGCAGCGCGAGATGCTGCTGCGGGAAATCAGCCACGCCGCGCTGCGTAGCCCGAGTGTCATCCTCGCCGAGGGTGGTCAGGATCTCGACCACCCCGTCGCCCCCGCAGTACCAGAAAGCCGTTATCTCAAGGCATTCCTGCTGCAACGGCCGGAGTATCCGCAAGAAGATACTTAGTCAGAACCGCCGAGCGAATGATTTTGACAGCGCCATCCGCTTGTCGCTACCATTGCCGGCGCTATAAATGTAGGTTTTGCCGTTGTAGCTCAGTCGGTAGAGCAACTGATTCGTAATCAGTAGGTCAGAGGTTCGATTCCCCTCAACGGCACCATATAAAACAGGCACTTAGCAAGTTCGCTAGGTGCCTTTTTTCTGGCCAGTAGACACATAGTAGACGGTTGGCGTCAAACATCATCTAATAGCGTGCAAGAACAACCTTGCTCCGGGAAAGTGCCACAACATACTTGAGTCAGAATCCTGTCGTGGGCTCACCACAGGTCATCGAAACAAAAAATTCTCTTGGTAATTGACCTCTTGCAAAAGAGTAATCCTGTTCGTCACCAGCACTCTGTAGCCATGCAGCTACATCCCCCAAACCAGAACACTCCTAATACCCATGCGCATCCAGTCTGGCATGATATATGCTTGGTTTTTCTCAGGCATGAAGCGCCTATGCTTCCGACCGAGACAGACGGATGAGGTACATCAAAAATGAGATACCGCAAACCCAAAACCTGGATGATTGCTGTAGCAGTGTGTGCCTTGGGAGCCTCTACCCCAGCTTGGGCACATCTAAACTTCAGCCTGGATCTGGGGGGACCAGGATACAACATTGGTTTTTCCAACGTGCCCGAGTATACCTACCTGGCACCGCCATCAAGCTACTTAGCGTACTATCCAGCGCCCTTGTATTCCCAATACGTGCTCTGGCAATACTACCCACAGATTTACTACGAATATTACTCTGCCCCGCCGCCGCCTCCACCATACGGAGCTCCGCCACCGCCACCGCCACCATACGGAGCACCGCCACCACCACCGCCGGCAAATTACTTCCGGGTGTTGGGGGTGGCACCACCTCCACCGCCCCCGCCGGGCCAATTCCGGCCAGCTCCTGGAAGGTGGCTATGGGCGGCTCGGTTCCGAGGGCCACAGTTCCGAGGCCCACGTGACCACGGGGCTATATTCCAAGGTCCCCACCCCGGTGGTCCCGGTAGATTTCAAGGTCCCCACCCCGGTGGCCCTGGTGGCCCTGGTGGCCCTGGTGGCCCTGGTGGCCCTGGTGGCCCTGGTGGTCCTGGTGGCCCTGGTGGCCCCGGTGGTCCCGGTAGATTCCAAGGTCCGCACCCTGGTGGCCCTGGTGGTCCTGGTGGCCCTGGTGGTCCCGGTGGATTTCAAGGTCCCCACCCCGGTGGCCCTGGTGGTCCCGGTGGATTTCAAGGTCCGCACCCTGGTGGCCCTGGTGGCCCTGGTGGTCCCGGTGGATTTCAAGGTCCCCACCCCGGTGGCCCTGGTGGTCCTGGTGGTCCCGGTGGATTTCAAGGTCCCCACCCCGGTGGCCCTGGTGGTCCCGGTGCTCCAAACGGTGGTCCGCCGCAACCCTAGTAACGATGTTCTTCCCACAAAAGTATTCCGCTGCTAGTTCACGGCAGCGGTTTCTTGTGGGTTGATAAAGTTACGCAGGCTCTGTTTTCCCTTCCCCCGCCCTCCCCCGCAACGCCTCATACAGCCCCACCGGTCCCAGCAGCACACTCTTGATGTCCTGAAAGACCTGAGCAGACTCCAAGGCTTGCTTACTCATATCGGTGAAGGAAGCAAGGGCATCCAGTATGGCGTCCCGGAGCTGGCGGTCCAGGTCTGGGGAGGCCGCGAACTGTTCCTTGGTGTTGGCTATGGCCTGCTGGACGAGGATCTCACAGTCCAGGAGCTTCCCCTTGATGACATCATTTACATAAACCAACTGATCCTTGGGATCTATTTCCCCCACAAAGATTTCGTTGATGGCCCGTAAGATGGCGTCCAGGGTCTCTTTGTGCCGATCTCTTACCATACCCTCGCCCGGATTGCTGGGTTTGAGGAGCTCTCCTTGGGCCAGGGTCATCTTCTGGGGCTGCAGCGCCTTGAGGGTGTGGTGGGTCAATTCCAATGCCGACAGGTCCACCGTGTCTATCTCCCGGTCAAAGGTCAGTAGACGCTCCAGTAGACGGTAGAGCAAAGCCCTTTTCTCTAGGGCGGTGTTGCCATAGGGAAAGATCTGGCTTAGGAAACCGTAGAGCCGGACATAGCTGCCCATGTCCTTTTTGAAGAGTTGTAGGCTCTCCATCTCGTCTTTTGCTGCGGCTTGGGCCGTGCTGTTGGGCTCTGCCTGCTGGAAGCGTTGCTTGGCGGCTTTGTGGGCGCTCAAGATGCGCCCGGCAATGGGCACCAGGATCTTGTCCAGGGCCGATTGCTTGCCCCCTTCATGCACCAGACGGGCCACGGCATCAACATCTTCTTCCGTGTACCAGCCCTGGGCATCTAACTTGACCCGCAAATCAAAGATCCGGTTGGGATCGGTGACGTCTTCCAGCTCTGCAGTTTCGTAATAGGTCCGGAAGGCTTTGAGGACCTCTTCGGGTTCGTTCACAAAGTCCAGGATATACGTGGTGTCCTTGCCGGGATAGGACCGATTCAGGCGGGACAGGGTCTGCACGGCGGCAATTCCTTTGAGCATCTTGTGTACGTACATGCCGCAGAGCAAGGGTTCATCAAACCCCGTCTGGAATTTGTTGGCGGCCAGAAGCAAGGCATAGTCTGCCTCCTGCCCGCCCCGAACCACGGCAAAGGCTTCCCGAATACTGCGTCCGTGTAGCCCGGGGTTGAGCCGGGGGCTGGTTTCGGTCAGCGGGTGCAGTTCCGTGGTGGGGTCATCAGGGTCTATCACTTCTCCAGAGAAAGCCACCAGGGTGCGTAGGTCATAGCCTTTCTGGGCTATGTAGGCTTGCATGGCCTTCTGCCAGCGGGTGACCTCCAGGCGGCTGCTGGTTACCACCATGGCCTTGGCCTTGCCTTCCAGCAAGGGCTGGACGTGCTCCCGGAAGTGTTCCACCACAATCTGTACATGCTGGCTGATATTGTATCCGTGCAGCTGTACCCACTTCATGACCGCCGCCTTGGCGCTATCCTCATCTATTTCCTGTGCCGGCAGGGACTTCTGGGGCTGATGGGCCAATTGAAAGGCGAGCTTATAAGGCAAGTAGTTCTGCAGCACATCCAGGATGAAACCCTCTTCAATAGCCTGCCGCATGGAGTAGACGTGAAAGGGCCGGGGAAGATTGTCTGCTGAGGGCGGTTGCTCGGAATCCGGCAACGTGCCAAAGAGTTGCAGGGTCTTGTCTTTCGGGGTGGCAGTAAAGGCAATGTAGGTCAGTGGAGCCAGACGGGCTTCCATCTCCTTGGCAATGGCCTGGTCCAGGGCATCTTCGGCTGGCCAGTCTTCTTCTTCCTCTACTATCTCTCCTTGCAGGTCTTTCCCCAAGACTACCTTGAGGGTACTCGCGGTCTGGTTGGTCTGAGAGGAATGGGCCTCATCGGCAATCACGGCAAAGCGGCGGGGGCGTTCGCCTCGTTCAGACTGGCTGGCATTGAGCTCCCGAATCCGTTTGAGCAAGGCCGGGAAGGTCTGCAGGGTACAGACGATGATCTTCTTTTCGAGTCCCAAGGCTGCTTCCAGCTCGGCACTTTTGGCCTCCCGTTCCCCTTTGATGTAGGCCACCACGCCCCGATTCCGTTCGTGGGCCTGCAGGGCCTCCTGAAGCTGGTCGTCCAGCACCGTCCGGTCAGAGATGACAATAACGCTGTCAAAGACCTTCTCTTCCTGATCGTTGTGCAGATCCGCCAGAAACTGCGCTGTCCAGGCAATGGAGTGGGTCTTGCCGGAACCGGCAGAGTGCTGGATGAGATAGCGTCTTCCGGGACCTTGGGAACGAAGATCCGCCATGAGTTTTCGGGTGACGTCCCATTGGTGGAAACGGGGGAAGATAATGCCTTGCAGCTGCTGCTTACGGTTACGGACCGGCACCACATAGCGGCCCAGAATCTCCAGCCAGGCATCGGGATGCAAAACCTCTTGCCAAAGATAACGGGTGGCAATGCCATGAGAGGATGCGGGGTTTCCGGCTCCGCCACTGGCACCAGGGCCATTGCTCCCCTGATTGAAGGGCAGAAAACGGGTACCAAGCCCCTGTAAGCGGGTGCTCATCCGTACTTCGGAGTTGCTCAAGGCAAAATGCACCAAAGCCCCACCAGGGAACTGCAGTAACGGCTCCACCCGGCGCTGCTCATCTACGGGCTTTCGGTCCTTTTGGTATTGGTAGACGGCGTCATCAATGGACTGGGTGTAGTCGGTCTTGATCTCCACCGTGGCCACCGGTAAGCCGTTGAGGAAAAGCACCAGGTCAATGCTGTTCTGGTTGTGGGCAGAGTAGTGGAGCTGACGGATGACCCGCAAACGGTTAGCGGCGTAGCGGGCCGAGAGCTCAGCATTGAGGCCCATGGCCGGGCGGAACTGGACCAGAGACAAAGGCCGACGTAATCCCAAGATCTCCACCCCATGCTGCAGGACGTGAAGAGTGCCATGTTGGTCCAGGGTTTGCCGGAGACGGTCCTGCAGTACCGTTTGGGCGTTGCTGCCATGGGCCTTCTCTAGCTGCTCCCAGCTCTGGGGCTGAGTGGCCTTGATCCAGGTCGTGAGGTCTGGGGTAAAGAGGGCACGGCCACGGTCATACTGGTCATCGTCTGGGCTGATATGGCTGCCTTGTGGAGGCGTGTACAGCCAGCCACGGGCAGACAGGTCGGAACAGATTTCGGTTTCGAGAGCGGTTTCGTTGTGGATGGGCATGTGTCAGGCGTTCCAGGCTATGGTGCGGACCAGAGGCGAATATGCCGCCAGAGCAGCATCCGTGGTCCAGAAATGTGCGGGTAAGGTCATGGCTTGTGCCACCAGTAAGCGGTCAAAGGGGTCTTTGTGGTGCAAGGGCAGCGTGGCAACCAGAAAGGTGTGCTCCGCTTGTATCGGCAGCTCCGTCACACCTGACGCTAAGGCCAACTGGTGAATGTCTTCTGGACGGAAAGAGAACTGGGCCTTTCCCAGGGAACCTTTGATGGCAATTTCCCAAATACTGGCGGCGCTGAACCAGACCAGATTGCTGGGGTCCATGAGTGCCGCTTGGGTTTCCTGAGGTAAACGCTCCGGCTGCAACAGCATGGCCAGGAGCACGTTGGTATCCAGCAAAATCCTTTGCGCCACGTTCATTCTGCTGTTGTGCCGTAGAACAGAGCTTCAATCTCCTGCTGAGCGAGCGCGTCAAAATCCTCGGGAAGGGAGAACTTTCCTGCCCCCAGTCCCAGAGGGCGGGGTTGCTGAGGTGGGGATAACGGTGCCAGCCGTGCCACCGGCTTCCCGGCACGGGCGATGATGATCTCTTCTCCCGCAGCGGCTTGGTCTACGTAGCGGGAAAGCTGGGTTTTGGCTTCGTGGATGTTGACGATGGTCATGTTTGGCTCCGAAAGTTTTTCTTGGTCCAGTTTAGTCCGGTCGTCCAGGTGCAGCAAGCACCATCCTCCTCCGAGCTTATTTCGCCAACACCCACCCATTCCAAGCCATCCTCAACAGGGCGGCATTGGCGGCATGGCGGTCAAACAGGTCCGGGTTGAAGTCCTCCCTCGCCCAACGGAGGAACTCCTTGACCTCTTTGCTCTTGGGATGTTGCCGTAGCTTATCCAGAAACTGCTGATAGCCTGGCATGCCACCACAGTCCTCTGGTGGGCAGGCTCCGGCTCCCGCTTCCACAAAGGCGGAACCGTTGGGCTGGTCTAAGGCTTCGGTCTCTTTGACCAGAACCTTGTGCACCCAATCGTCCCCGAAGTCGTAGATATAGGAAAACTCCAGGTGAGGCTCTAACAGGTCTCCAAGCTTCTGCTTACGTTCATCAATCACCGGAACATCTCGCATGTCCTCCGGGTCCGGAAGGCCGTAGTGTTTGCCGTTGATGGTAAACTCATGGAGAT
This sequence comes from Acidithiobacillus sp. IBUN Pt1247-S3, assembly GCF_041146875.1. Lineage (NCBI taxonomy): Bacteria > Pseudomonadati > Pseudomonadota > Acidithiobacillia > Acidithiobacillales > Acidithiobacillaceae > Acidithiobacillus > Acidithiobacillus sp. IBUN Pt1247-S3. The sequence goes on from NZ_JBFRXP010000006.1 coordinate 87,668, forward strand.
GGGCGTCGGTCCAGCCCATGGCGGCTTGCAGAATATGGTGCAGCATGTGGAGGGTCATGTTGCTCTCCACCCAGACCGTTCTCCAGATGCGGGGTTCAATAAAGATCAGCTCCACTTCCAGGCGGTAGGCACGGTGCTTGGTTTTTGGGAGTTTGGTGGCTTTTACGGTGGGCATGGGCGCTCCTATTGAGTCAATTGCCAATCTTTAGCTTCTTGAGGGCGGGCTTCAAGGCTTCATCCAGTTCATTCATGGCCTTGACCATCTCCCCTTGGATACTGTCCCATTGTTCCTCTGGAGAGCGGTAACCGCCTTTGATTCGTATCCGGATACGAGAAGCACGGCGGTCATCCAGGCGTTCCCAAGAGGGCTTGCTGGAGAGATTGCGCTCAATGTCCTCCCGCATGGCGTAGAGCTGGTCGAAAATGGCTTTGTTCTCATTGTCGGCGTCCTTGCCCCGGTCTATATAGAGCTCAGCCGTGGATTCATTCTGGCCAACTGTATAGATGAGCAGCATGCCACGTATGCCGGAAGAGATACTAATCCAAGAATACTGACCTGGCGTGATATGAGCGTGCAGTTTTGCGTCTGGCCTGGCCACTAAACGGACCCACCATTGGCGGCGAATGTCATAGCGTTCGGCCCGTTCTTTCTTCTGAACCCCTACAGACTTGGTTTCTGCAGAGGGACCGACAATAACGGTGAGCAAGGGAGCGGCGGGAGAATCCCCTATGCGAACGGCTTCTACCTTGACCAGATAGAAATCCGCGCTGGTGGATTCATTCAGCCAGACAATGGCGGCCACGTGCTCCGGGCGAGGCTCAGAAACAATCCAGACGGCGGCCCTAGCGCTCATGGCAGTAAGATACGTGATGACCTTGCCAAGGTGATCATGATCGCTTTTTTCCAGCTGGTTCTCAATGATGACCGTGCCCCCACCTTCTTCCTCAGCCACGAGGTCAATGCTGAAAGAGCCAGCGGCTTGCTCCCGTTCTACATTGACCAGAGTGATATCCAGCACCGAGTTCAGGACATCCATGTTGTCCTGAAGCCATTGAGTAAAATCTTTGGCTTCGTGCCTCCAGACTTCTCGGAGAGGGACACGCTGCAGCTTGCCGATTTGCGGGGTGGTCATGGGTGCCTCATCTAGGAAGGTCATGAATGGTAAGGGTTTGGCGGGGGGCAGTTCAGGCATCCACCAATCCTCGGACATCAATCTTCCCCGTCACCGCTGCGGAAATTAGGGCATTACGGCGTTCTTGCATGAGGCTGATGGAGCGTTCGGCTTCTGCCATGAGGGCGTCTATCTTGGCGGTTTGGTGGTCTAGGAAGGTGGCGATGGTGGATTGTTCTTGGGGTGGTGGTGTGGGCAGCTGAAAAGATCCCAGTTTTTCAGAGGATAATTCCAGGAACGTGGTCCCGTTGCTTCTTACTAATAGCTCAGATCGGCATATCAATAAAACCATGGCCACATATAACGCCTCATTAAACTGATACGGAGCCAGTGCTCTACAGCCCTGGTTCGTTGTAGATGGTACGGTGGTGACACCGACATTGCCTACTGGGGCACGAGTAGTAAGAATCACGCTGTTTGGTGGTGCTATACGTACGGCACAGCTTGACAGCCCATCTTGAGTTAATGATCGGCTTGAGTGGTACAGGACTCCGACCTTATCATCCGGTATGTCTACTGGTGTAAACCATTGGATATCACCATTCCAGAATCTTGGCTCCTTGCTGTCTGGTGTGGCGCCATTAATAATCTTTCCGATCCATTTTACTGGTAGTACTTCCCAATGCTCCGGCACCTCCCCCAACCACTCCACACCCGAGTCTTTCATCTTGACGTTGGGGTCCAGGCCCTTGGTCACGGCATGGGTGATGAGTGCGCTACGCTTTTCTTTGAGAAGCTCTATGAGGTGGCGCTGCTCGGCTATGAGGGCGTCTATCTTGGCGGTTTGGTGGTCTAGGAAGGTGGCGATGGTGGATTGTTCTTGGGGTGGTGGTGTGGGCAGCTGAAAAGATCCCAGTTTTTCAGAGGATAATTCCAGGAACGTGGTCCCGTTGCTTCTTACTAATAGCTCAGATCGGCATATCAATAAAACCATGGCCACATATAACGCCTCATTAAACTGATACGGAGCCAGTGCTCTACAGCCCTGGTTCGTTGTAGATGGTACGGTGGTGACACCGACATTGCCTACTGGGGCACGAGTAGTAAGAATCACGCTGTTTGGTGGTGCTATACGTACGGCACAGCTTGACAGCCCATCTTGAGTTAATGATCGGCTTGAGTGGTACAGGACTCCGACCTTATCATCCGGTATGTCTACTGGTGTAAACCATTGGATATCACCATTCCAGAATCTTGGCTCCTTGCTGTCTGGTGTGGCGCCATTAATAATCTTTCCGATCCATTTTACTGGTAGTACTTCCCAATGCTCAGGCACCTCCCCCAACCACTCCACACCCGAGTCCTTATAAGCCGGATAGCGGGGATACTGCATGCTCATGCTGGGTCCTCTACGTGGTCATCACCTCGGATGATCTGGTTTAGTGTCTTACCGGCCTGATCCTTCCAATCGTTCCAGCCGTTGGAGCTGCGGTACAGAATGACCGCCGAGGCTTGGCTGGGGCTAGGGAAGAGCGTGTCCTTTTGGAAGATCACCCCTTCTCCACTCGTTTGCAAATGTCCCGTCTTTAGCAATTCATCCCGTTTCTTTCTTATCCGTCCCGCAGTGGTTGGGTCATTGCATGTGGGTTCAAGTGCACAACGAGAATCAGCAAAAACGGTCAGCCCATCGGTGCTGTAGATTGCTTTGGCGTCCGCGCCCCTGCCTTTGCAAAACACCACAATATCCTGGGACTTTGGTGCTTGTGTGGCGAGAGGCTGGAACAGCAGGAACCCCAGGGTAGAGATCAGAATGGAAATGGTCTCAAAAATCTCTTCACATTCCGCCTGCAAGGGCTCTGTAGTGTGAGGACGTGATCCGGCGTTGGCGTTGACCAGCTGATATCGTCCAGCCTGTTGGGCAGCCTGAATGGATTTCCACTCCAGGTAACCAGCATGGGTATCGGTCTTGCTGTTGGTGCTGGAGACGGCGATGAGGGCACGGGTCCAGAAGCGCTTATCCTCTTTTTGTAGGTGCTCACGAAAACGCTGGCGGGCGGCTGAGGTGCGGCCAATGTAACAACTGGGGATCTCGTCTTCATCTCCCGTTCCAAAGAGATAATAGACGGCTACCTGATCCGCTTCTTTGCGCTGAAAGAACGCCTCTATTTCCCGCCTGGGCACATCAAAGACAGTGACCGTTCTGGTAGTCAGATTGGCTATACGGGTGCCTTGGGGCTCCCCCGTAGGCAGGTAGATTTGCAGGGTCAGAGGTTTGCTCATATCCCCAACTCCTGCATCATGGTCCGAATCCGCTCAAAGCTCTGCTCCAGGTCCCGGTCAATCTCTTCCAGGGGCCGGGGCGGCTCATAAACGTAGAAGTGGCGGTTGAAGGGAATCTCATAGCCCACAACACCCACCTTGCCGTCCTTGGGGTCCCGCTTCTCTTCATTCACCCAGGCATCCGGCACGTGGGGTTTGACTTCCTTCTCAAAATACTCCCGCCAGTCGGCGTCCAGGGGAATGGTCTCCGTGTCCCGCAGGTTGCTGTCGGGAATGGGCTTGCCTTTGAGCTTACCTCGTTCCCCTAGGACGATGTTGCCTTGCTCGTCCCCCGTGGGCCGTTCAATGGTCAGCACTCGGAAGCCAAAGTCCTGATTGCGGAATATACGGCTAAAGGGCACCACCTTGATCTTGCCGTCTTCAGGAGGCGTGGGCGTGGATGTGCCTTCCCAGAGGGTGACCCGTTCCAGCTCTTTGCCCTGGGCGTCCAGCACCACGGCCTGCTTGAGTTCCTGAAAGCTGCCAAAGGCTCGGGTGATTTCTTGTATCTGCTCTGGTGATAGTTCCTTGCGTTTGGAGCCCAGACTCTTGCGCATCTTCTGGAACAGGCCAGAGGCGTCAATGAGCTGGACCTGCCCCCGGCGGTGTTCGGGTTTGCGGTTACTCAGAATCCAGACGTAGGTAGAAATGCCGGTATTGAAGAACATATCCGTGGGCAAGGCCACAATACCCTCCACCCAGTCGTTCTCCAGCAGGTAACGGCGAATCTCACTTTCTCCCGAACCGGCATTACCGGTAAAGAGAGGGGAACCGTTGAGGACGATGCCCATCCGGCTACCACCTTCTTCGGGCTTGCGCATCTTGGAGAGTAGATGCAGCAGAAACAGCAAGGAACCATCGGACACCCGAGGCAGGCCCGGTCCAAAGCGGCCCTGAAAGCCCAGCCGCTCATGCTCCGCCCGGACCTCCCGCTCAACCTTCTTCCACTCCACGCCAAAAGGCGGATTGGACAGCAGGTAGTCAAAGTGTTTGCCCTTGTGGCCATCGTCAGAGAGGGTGTTGCCGGGGACGATGTGCTCAATGTCTTGTCCCTTGACCAGCATGTCGGCCTTGCAGATGGCGTAGGACTCGTCGTTGAGCTCTTGGCCATACAGGGTCAGACGGGCATTGGGGTTGAGGCTACGGAGGTATTCCTCTGCCACCGACAGCATGCCGCCCGTGCCCGCCGTGGGGTCATAGAGGGTGCGAACGGTGCCCGTTGCCCGCAAAGCTTGGTCATCCTCCACAAAGAGCAGCTCCACCATGAGCCGAATGACTTCCCGAGGGGTGAAGTGTTCTCCAGCGGTCTCGTTGGACATCTCCGAGAACTTGCGCAGCAGTTCCTCAAAGACCAGCCCCATCTCGTAGTTGCTGACGGTGTCGGGGTGCAAATCAATGGTTGTGAAACGTTCTAGCACTAGGTAGAGCAGATTGGCCTTGGAGAGTCGGTCCAGCACCGTGGCAAAATCAAAGCGGGTGAAGATGCCCCGCAATTCACGGGAAAAGCCATTGATATAGCCCAGCAGGTTGGAGTGGACGTGATCCTGATCACCCAGGATTTTCTTCAGGGTCAGGGGGGAGCGGTTGTAGAAGTTTTGCCCGGTAGCCCGGCGGGCAAAGGGATCAATGATGGCGTCACTGGCGCCCTTATGCTCCTGAAGAACCCGCAGCACGGCGTCCTTGCTGGGTTCCAGCACACAATCCAGACGGCGTAAGACGGTGAAGGGAAGAATGACCCGGCCATACTCATGGGGCTTAAAGTCCCCCCGGAGCAGATCGGCCACGGCCCAGATCAGGGCAGAAAGGTTGGGGGTGTTGGCGGACATACGGCAGGCAAACCTTTATTATTGGGCTTGCCCGAAGTATGCCGCCAGAGGAGAAGGGGTGCAACGCAATGTTAACGGGGGCGCTTAATCCGAAGAGCCCAAAAAGCCAGACGGTTGCACTCTTGGGGTGTGGCCGACCGAAAGCCATCCACTTCCCCTTTTGCTTCCAAGGTCTGGATCCGCGCCCGTACCGCTTCCAACAAGTATTCCAGGCGGGAGTAATAGTCTAACGCATCCTCAATAGACATCCAGGGGTGGCAGTCGTCTAGGTACAAATAGTCTGCCACAACGTCACTTGCCCAATCAGCGATCTCAGGCACCTGAAGCGAGAAGCCCGCCAGGCTGGCATCAACCGGTGGATAATGGCCGTAGTCATTCATCGTTTCAAGCAGATTCCTATTCTCACGATTTATGATCATGCGGGGATATCCATGGTCTTTTTTTAAGATGGCGTAAGGAAATCTGTTAGACCAGTTCCGGAAACATTCGAGCTGGTTGAATGGCCGGCTTTTCGTGTTCACGCCCTCTATTCTCTTCATGGCCCAAAGAATTACCTTCTCGGCTTCTTTAAGGTTACCGAGCTCTGTCATCGGAGTAATGTAAAAATCATACTCTGGCTGTAGCCTATCGCTTTCGCGGACAGAGTATCCATCGGAACAATGCAGGGTGACAATCTTCATAACAACTCCTTTAGCTTATTGGCTAGTTCATGTATCTCAATGCGTTTCTGCATATTGGGTATCCGGTTCTGCCGGAGCCACCCGTGTAAAGTGGAAACAGATATCCTCAGCTGCCTGGCTACAAAAGTCGGCCCACCGAGTTTGTTGACAATCTGCCTAAGTGCCACGGCAGAATTGGCTCTCTGGTTTATGGATGATGTGTCCATAGATGAATCACTCCAGTGAATGGTAAACAAAGTGCTGGAATAACAATCCAGCAGAAATCGGAGGAGAACCATTCTCTTCCTGCATGAATTTTAGTGTGTATGCTTCCGGCTCCCCATATTCTGAAAAACTGCCCAGTTTCCTGGTATAAGCAGTATGAAGTGATATTGCTTCGTTTATCAGGAGAACAGCCATGAATATGCTTTATAGGGTGCAATTCTGGGTGACCTTGGTGCTCAAGGTTGTGGGGCATTTCTTGCAGCGTGAGGAGGATTACTGACATGGCACATTTCGTAGAAACAATGGCATTTGTTCGTGAAACCCCTTGGCATGGGCTGGGCAACCGTCTACCCGAGAAGCAGTCCCTGGAGGTCTGGTTACAGGCAGCGGGAATGGACTGGCAGATTGAGAGCTCTGATGTCCTCTACCAGATAGGAGGCGGGGAACGCTTTGCCGTGCAGGCCAACCCGGAAGCCAAGGTGCTGTATCGTTCCGATACCAAGGCACCCCTTTCCGTGGTATCTCCCCGCTATCAGATTGTCCAGCCACGGGAGATTTTGGAGTTTTACCGGGATCTCGTGTCGGTGGGAGGCTTTGAGCTGGAGACAGCAGGAGTCTTGAAGAGTGGCAAGAAGCTCTGGGCGTTGGCCCGTACCGGTGAGGAAATGCTTTTGGCGGGTGGTGACCGGGTCAAAGGCTATCTGCTCCTGGCCACGTCCTGTGATGGGACCTTGGCTACGGTGGCACAGTTCACCTCCGTGCGAGTGGTCTGTAACAACACCCTGCAGTTGGCCGTGGACGGTGGCACGGGTGCCGTCAAGGTGCCCCATTCCACTACTTTCAATCCAGAGTCCGTCAAGGAAAGCCTGGGGATTGGTCACACCGCCTGGAACGAGTTTGCGGGATTGGCGCAGGAATTGTCCCAACGGAAGGTGAACCGGCTGGATGTCACCAAGTACGTCATTGAAGTTCTGGGGAATCGGAACGCTCCCATTGCCGATCAGCCGAACGCCAAGGCCCTCAAGACCGTCATTGAACTCTTTGCGGGACAAGGCAAGGGCAGTGGTCTCCAGGCGGCCAACGGTACAGCTTGGGGTTTGGTCAATGCCGTCACCGAGTACGTGGATCATCACCGTCGTGCCAAGAGCCAGGATACCCGTCTGGACTCAGCCTGGTTTGGGCAAGGTGCCCAGATCAAGGAAAAGGCATGGATGCAGGCGTTGAAGCTGGTGGCTTGAGCGCCGTCACCATCACCGCAATGGCTCAGACCGTTCTGGTCTGGGCCTTTTTTCATATTTGGAGGTCATCATGAGTGCTTTACGTTTGGTCTCTACCCGAGATATGCCCAGAGAGGAATGGTTGCAGTGGCGTCGGCAGGGTATCGGTTCCAGTGATGCTGCTGCCGCTGTGGGTCTCTCTCCCTATCAATCCCCGCTAGCCCTCTGGCTGGAAAAGACGGGTCAGGTTGAACCAGAGGATCTATCCAGCAAAGAAGCCGTCTACTGGGGCACGTTATTGGAGCCCCTCATTGCCCAAGCCTACTCCGAACGGACGGGCAAAAAGGTTCGTCGGGTGCAGGCCGTGCTCCAGCATCCACAGTACCCCTTTATGCTGGCTAACCTGGACCGGCAGATAGAAGGTGGCGGTATCCTGGAAATCAAGACCGCTGGATTGCGCAGTGAAAAGCTCTGGGCAGAAAGCGTACCGTTACATTATCAGATGCAGGTCTTCCATCAGCTGGCCGTAACCGGCAAAGCCTGGGCAGAGGTGGCCGTATTATTGGGCGGGCAGGAGCTGCGGATCTACCGGCTGGAACCAACCCAGGAGCAACTCAAAACCCTTGTCACCCAGGAGCAAGCCTTCTGGCAGCATGTAGAGGGCAACACTCCCCCAGAAGTGGATGGCTCAGAGTCCTGTAACCGGGCGCTGGCGGCGCTGTATCCCCAGTCTTCCAGCATCCTCGTGGACTACCAGGACCGGGAGGACATGAATCGGCTCTTTGGTAAGCTGCTCCGTGCGCGGAAGACGGCCAAGGCGGCGGAACAGACCGAAAGCCTCCTGGAGCAACGGGTGAAAGAAGCCATTGGCACTGCGGAAGGTGCCATCTTTGCCACCGGCAAGGCTCTCTGGAAAAGCACCCAGCCCCGAAAGTTTCTGGACACCACAGCCTTGCAACAACATCACCCCGAGCTGCTGGCCCCTTACTGGGTTGAGAAGCCGGGCTCTCGTCGTTTTACCGTACAGGAAGGAGAATAGCCATGTTAAAAGGATTATCCATCACCCCGCCCGTTATTGGGCGTATTGCCATTGGTAAAGTGGTTGAGAAAAACGGCAAGCGTCTACCAGAGAAGGATGACGCCTTCACCATCACCACCTTGGTGCAGCAGCGCGGAGAATGGCTCCTACATCCCCTGCACAATCAGCTCTTGTCCCAGAAAGAGGGCAGCAAGCTGCGGAGTATTCCCGTCACGTTGCTTTTCAATGATCCGGACCTGAATCTCCGTGCCCAGTACAGCCTGTTTGACCGCCAGACCGGCAGACCTTTATGTGTGGGCAATGGTGAGACCGCCAAGCGAAGCACCCAGGAAGGCTATAAGGCCATCTCTTGCCCAGGCCCAGACCTTTGCCTTCTGGGGCAAGAGATGGGCTGCAAACCTTATGGGCGGCTTAATGTCCAGATTGAAGGTCAGGAGGATGAGCTGGGGACCTTCATCTTCCGCACCACGGGCTATAACAGCATCCGCACCCTGGCGGCACGGCTAAAGTATCTGAATGCCATCAGTCAGAACAAGGCACGGCACCTGCCCTTGTCCTTGAAGTTACGGGCCAAAAGCACCACCCAGAGCCACCGGGCACCGGTGTACTTTGTGGACCTGGTGATACGGGAGGGGGTGAGCCTGGAGGATGCCTTGACGGACGTTAAGAAACAGGGAGAAACTCAGGCTATGGATGACAGTCTGCTGGAATCCGTTGCCAGAGAAGGGTTGGCGAACGGGGCCTTTGAGGAGACCCTGGAAGATGGGCCGGAGCTGGTGGAGGAGTTCTATCCGCCAGTGGAGGTGGAACGGGTGGCTTAAGAAGGGTTGGGGGGGATTCAAGAAGAGGAGGCCCCTCCATGCCACAAATCATTTTTCTAAAGTCTGGGAGGGTGAGGGTGTGTTATACCACATATCATCATTTGAAACTGAGCTTTTAGCCGTTGGTATAGCCCTAGTCATCGTTTTCTTATTGGGCTTTAAAATCTTTTTAGTGGCGCATAAAAAACGCATAGGAAAACAGATAAGATATGAGCCTGTAGTATCAGCCGATTCAGATGATAAGAACATAATTGTCATCCAAGATGAATACAAAGATACACGGAACACAGTTGTCTTAACAAAAAATGATAAAGATTCTACCAATGCGATAGACAAAAAAATGAAATCCTTAGGAAAAATATTAACATCGGAAATTGATAAACTTTCTTATTGGCTGTGCTCTATTCGTAAATTTAATATAGAATCATATTTCATAAAAGAACAAAAGAACTTTTCGGCAAAATACTCTATGCTGTATAACGGTGGGAAAAAAGGCTCGAAGGAGCTTGTTGACTCATGTGCAAGCATAGCATTAGGTTATACGTTGTATGATTTAGGTTTAATTTTAAAAGAAACAACACAAGGATTTTCTGATTATTTGTTAGAGGAGTATGAATGGCACGTCAAAGATCTATATAATTATTGCAACGAAGATAAGAGGTTGAAAAAGTATTTTTTGCCAGCGGAGGTAAAAGTTCAACAGCAAGAAAAAATTAGAACGAGTATTATTTCCTGTTATAACGGATCTTTTGAAATTCTTAATAAGCTAGAGGAGTGCATACTTTTTTTAGCAAAGAATCAAGAAGCGGCAGCAAAGGATTTTGATTTTACTGATCTAGCCCATATGTTCAAAGCCGCAGCATCGGGAGCGCTTCTGGTGGTAAACCCTTTGATTGGGGTCGCGAGTGGGTTAATGACCATGGATGGAATAAACACTCATAACAAAAATAAAGCAAGCGCAGTCGAAACGTATGTTAATGTTTTTGATAGAATGAATATTTTGATAGATGAATTAGCGGATCAAATCAATAACGACTCAACAAAGTCCGAGTCTTATGCCCGAGAAAAAATAAATGAAGTACTTGGCGGAGCGCTCATGGAATGTATAAATGATGCAAGAGAAATGGGCTATGACATTACATTATGGTTGCAATCATCAGTTCAGTTTTTTAAAAAGGAAGCTGAAAATTTAGAAACCGAATATAATAAAAATATTGAAGAATTTAAGAAAAGCTTGATGGGCTATGATATAGCAAACTTAGTGGGTGTTGGTATAGGATTTTTGAAGTCAATATTTGACAAATAAAACGGAGGATTACAAAATGGACCACATAGTAGACCTTGTAAGTAATATTCTTGGTGGTTTTGATGTGACAGAGCACGGTCAAGATATTTTACAGGCTCATCAAAACCTAGTCGGCGGAGTAGACTTAACCTCAAACGGACATATATTGGGACAAGTAGATCCCAATCATTTCGGAGGAGTGGACAGCATAGTTAATGGACATGTTGCAGAGTCTCTTCACCATAATATAACGGGAGGATTTGATGTATTTGACGCCTCCGGGCATTTTATTGCCTCATCACATCCTAATCTGCAAGGTGGTCTGGATGTTACCCAGAATGGTCAGATAACCGAGCAGATTATCCCGTCAGCAACAGGTTTCCATGCAAAGTTTTTTAAGTGAGAGTAGGTTTTCCTGCGTTTTGCGCAGACAGGAGGGCAGGAACAGTGCAGGGGTTCCGTGGCCTCCACTCTTAGCTCGTCAGGCGGGCTTGTATTGCTGACCACCGATAAACGCAATTGTTCAATTGGTGAAGGCCGCCGTGTTGTTATGATTAGTTTGTCCATGATGTTATAAATAGAATTGCGCAGCAACTGTGTACCACATGCAGTCCATGTTTGGTGGAGGAGTCATGAAAGACAACCACCCGTTCCTCAAGGCGACAATTGGAGCTATCGGGGTGATATTTATTTTGCCTCTTGCCCCATGGATTCTGCCGGTTGCATTAATAATAACAGTTCTGGGGTTCGTTATCTCTCCGTTTCTTCGAGATGAAAAAGAAGTAAAAAAAACATCGGTCATGAATAATGGGAATAACGTGATTGATTTAGTGAGCGAGCAGGTTAAGAATGATGAGCATCATCCTTCGGGTGACTGTGAAGGTTGATCCTTCTCTCCTGTGACAACTCGTAACGCTGTTACAGACCGTTTCCGTGCTGTTACAAACCCACCCCACCAAGGCCCACAACCCATATCCTTGCACGGTAGGAGCAGCGGCGGTAGCCATGTCCTTCAGCTCACCACCAACCTCCCCATTCAAAAAATGCTGTTGATGATATCGTCGCCAATCCCAAACCCAGCGCCCATCATCAGCGCCTGACCAAAACCAGAGTGTTCCAGGCTGCTTAAGAATCCCCCACCTTGTTGTTGCGGATAGCCTTGCTGGGGAGTCTGAGGATAACCGGGCTGCCACTGTCCACCTGGGTTCTGCATGGTCATCATGTCGTTCTGCATGGCTTGGTGCATGGCTTGCATGACCGCCATGACCTGCATCTGCTCCTGCTGGATGTTCAGGGCGAGTTGCTTGAGATCCAGAAGCCACTCCCGAGCGTCGGGGTTCTTGTCAGAACCTTGCTGCATCTTGGACGCCAACGCTTGAAGAGCCTGGGAAACTCCCTGAGCTTCGGTTTGGAGCTGCTGGTATTGCTGTTCCACGGTTGCTAGATCCATTGGTCATCTCCAGGTGGTTGATATAATTGGGAAAGATAGCGCATCCATGGAGCCTTGGGGAGGCTGCGCCGGTGTGGATGTGGGGGTGTGGGGAGTGTTTTCGTCCCTCCTTCCTGACCCCCAGAAAATGTAAACGTTCAGCCAACCCACCCTTGCGGGTTGGCGCCGATCAGGCTAATGCGGTTTTTTTCCAGTTCCACGGCAGAAGTTCGTGGAGCCGCTTGTTGGGCCAAGTGGGGAGCTTTTCGAGCACGTCGCAGAGGTACGCGAAGGGCTCAATGCCGTTGAGTTTGCAGGTTTCGATGATGCTGTAGAAGGACGCGGCACGCTCGCCACCGGCATCATTGCCAACAAATAAAAAATTCTTGCGCCCAATGGCCACGCCCCGCAGCGCCCGCTCCACCGGGTTATTGTCGATGCTGAGCTGACCTTCTTTGAGGTAGAGGGTGAGCGCCTTCCAGCGGTTCAGGGCATAACCGATGGCTTTGGCGATGCCACTTTTAGGCGCCACCTGCATCTGGGTTTCGCTGAGCCAGGTTCGGAAGGATTCCAGCAGCGGGCCGGCCCGTTGCTGGCGGGCTTCGGTTTTCTGATCCGGCGGGGAGGCTTTGATGTCCGCCTCGATCTCATAGAGTTTAGCGATCCAGACCAAGGCCTTCTGCGCTACGGGGCTCGGTCCCCGCTGCTCCACGTCATAGAAATGGCGCCGCACATGCGCCCAGCATCCGGCTTCGAGGATCTTTCCTTTGCGGTAGAGGGCATCATAGCCCCCATAGTCATCGGTCTGGAGGACGCCTTTCCAGTCGCCCAGGAAGTGTTGCGCGTGGATCCCCTTGCGGTCCGGGGCATAATCGAAGACCACGATGGGATGCGGGGCATCCGCCTGGCTGCGATACACCCAGAGATAGGCCTTGTCCGTCTTGCCGCTACCGGGATGGAGCACCGGTAAGGGGGTCTCGTCGGCGTGCAGGATGGTGCCCTCCAGCAAAGCCATTTTGCAGGCTTCGGCGAGCAGGCTGATCCAGTACTCCCCCTGACCCAGCCAGCTGCAGAGGGTGGCGCGGGAGATCGGGACACCCGCCCGCAGGTACTGGGTTTCCTGCCGATACAAAGTCAGGTGATCCACATGTTTCGCCGTCATCACATGGGCCACCAGGCGCGCCGTGGGCAAACCCTTGTCGATCACCTGTGCCGGCAATGCCGGGCTTGCAATCGTGCCACAGGGACGGCAGGCCAGTTTGGGGCGGATATGGCGAATCACCTGGAAGCGTCCGGGGATATAATCCAGCTTTTCGCTGATCTCTTCCCCGACGGTTTCCAGGAGGCCGCCGCACTGCCCGCAGGTGCAGGTCAGAGGATCGTGATGCACTTCCACCCGGGGCAAGGTGTCGGGCAGCTGCATGCGCCCGGGGTGGCGGCGGGGAGGACGGGCTGGGACGGTAATCGGTGTCTCCTCGCCGGGGCGGGAAGCCGTCACCGCCGCACTGTCTTCCAGAACGGTTTCGAGGAGGCTTTCCATCGCCGCGATTTCGGTATCCAGCGCTTCTTCCCAGAGACTGATCTGGTCGGGAGAGAGTTTTTCCGAACGGCGACCGAATCGCCAGCGCTGCAGTTTGGCGATGGTGCTTTCCAGGCGGGCGATGGTTTCATCGCGCAGGGCGATAGCCTGTTCCTGTTGGGCGATATACCGGGCGCGTTCTGCCCATTCCGCTTCTTTTTCTTCCTGCTTCTGCAGCAGGCTCAGCACCAGATCGCGCAGCGCTTCTGGCTCTGTAGGAATGGGGGTGGAAGTCCTTGTATTCATGGAAGAATGGTACCAAAAAATGGGTATTTATACAAGCAATTTCCGTCACTTATAGCCTGGAGAGTCGGCGTGCTCAGCAGGCCTTTTCGCGCGTCGTTGCGCGATCGGCCTTGCGCTGCCGACCAGATAATAAGCCCCGGCCGTCCTGGTCACCGGCGTACCGTCACGCCCTCGTTGGGGCGCAGACGGTACACTCGTCTCCCAAATGACTTTTCGGCAACCATGCGGCACAGCACTCGCCTATACTCCCAGCTTCGCGGTCGCTCCGGCGGTTGCAGCTCGCCGCGTTGCCTACCGGGGACTACTCGCCCTCGCTTCGCTCTCCAGGCTCGCAGCGAAGGTAGGCAGGCATTTCTCCAGGGTCGGCAACGGGGTCCACGGCCGCCCCTCCACCAACATCGCCCACTGCGCCGCCGATAGCTCTACGGCACCCGAATCGGCTTTGGGCCAATGCAACCGACCCTGATCCAGGCGGCGGTAGATAAGCCAGAAACCCAGACCGTCCCAGAGTAACAGTTTCAGTCGATCGCCGCGGCGGTTGCGAAAGACGAAGGCGTGGCCGCAAAAGGGATCCGCTGCCAGTACCCCCTGGACCTTGGCCGCCAGACCATCAAAACCCAGACGCATGTCCACGGGTGCTGCCGCCAGCCAGATGCGACTGCCCGGACTCAACCACATGGGCTTTCGAGGACGCGCACCAAGGTGCGCAACCAGCCGGTATCCATCGGCGCCGTCAGCTTCAGGCTGCGGCCCGACAACAGCATAATCTCTACCGGCAAAACAGACGGCCGGACCGGTGCCAGAGTGACCGGCAAAAACCCTTCGGTTCCATGGACCATCGGCCGCGGTTCTACCGCATCAGCAAATCGCTTGCGCCAGTAATGCAGGGTGGCTACGGCGATCCCTTCCTGCGCACAGTAATTCTTGGCGGAAAGGCCGCTCGCCTGAAATCCGTCTACTTGTTGCCGCCAATAAGCGGTCTTCTCGTCCTTCGTCATAGCCATCCCTCCTCGCTGAACGCGGATCAGGATCGGTCAAGTCAGAAAATTTGGGAAGGTGGGTTGGCTAAACGGTTACCAGAAAATGACGGTTTTTCAAAAACGTCACCTCAACGTCATTTGTAACTTACTGATATATAATATAAATGACGAAATGACGGAAATGACGCCAAAAGATAAGAGTAAGGCGTTTTTTTCATGATTACACTGATACCCCCTTCGGAGTTGCACTGCGTTCGTGTTTCTATCTGCCAGTATCCCTTTTTCGGGCGTCATTTCGTCATTTCGTCATTTCCTTTGAATCTATTGGTTTTTTTAGGTGACGCGGAGATGACGCTTCCGTCATAACGTCATTTCTTACCCCGTGATGGCGAATGCGTAGAAGGTCCAAAACCCCCTACCACGCACCCCCACCCCCCCCTACTTACCCTCCCGCCGTCCGCTTTCGGCCTTTTCCAAAAGGCACCACCGTATCGTCGTCTAGCAAAGGATCAAACTGGTCCTGTTTTTGCCAATCCTCGTTAGTCTCTCCCTTCGGCTCGCCCTCGGCTACATCACCTAGCATCCAGGACCGGACCCTAAAACACCGAACGGAACCGAAGATGGTTATGGTGGCTGTTTCTGCAGTGCTCTTTTCGAGGATGCCTTTATCGGCCAGGTATTTGGTGAAGGCACGCTGGTCTACCCGTTGGCAAAATTCCCGCCGAAAGACCTCCGTGGGGATCCGGAACCAGCCTTCTGGACCGTCTTCCTTTCCCTTGTCGTAGAACTTGAAATCTCCCCACATTTCCCCGCTGAGCCGTTGCTCGGCTAGTTTGCCATAGCCGGGAAATGTGAACTTAAGTTGTCCTTGGGCCAAGAGCTTTCGTTTCAGCTCCAGCTCTGCCCGGAGAAGGTCGGACGATTCGTCTCCGCCCCGATTTTCCCGCCAGAGCTGAAAGAGTTCCGCGCAGGCTGAGCGAATGCTCCCACCAGGTAGCAGCAGCACTCCCAAATCAATGGCTAGTTCTCCAGCAAAAGCCAGAGCCCCGAAGTTGTAAGCTGCTCGTCGGACCTGACCATCCACCTCCGCCTCTCCCAGCTCCGCTGTGGCCCAGTTTTGCTGAAAGCTTTGGTATTCGTCCATCAGATTCCGCTCCTCCGGCAGTTGTAAAAACCGCTCCAAGAAGACCCGCCCCGCCCAACCATGATGCATCCTCACCCCAGCATTGATCCGGTCAATGAGCTCCTTGGAACTACCCATACCGTTTAATGCCTGAACCACCCCTGTAGACCGTCCATTGGTCACGTCCACGTCCAGGAAGCGAAGCTCTTGCCCGGCCATCACTTTGTCACCAGCCCACTCCATCAAGTCCGCTAAGAGCACCTCACCGCTGGCCAAAAATGCAAGCCGAAACTGGGCCACCGGACGCTGGCTAGCATCTTGCCGGAGCCGGACCTTGCCTTGCTTATTGCCTAAGAGATAGACAGCCGCGCCAATGTCCTGACCCGCTTGCCCCAACTCATCCAATACCAGAAGGCTGTCATTCCGCCCCTCGGCCATGGATTCCAGGGCATTACTGGTGGCCCGCCAACTCTGGACAAAGATCCCAGGGTCCCCCCAGACAGAAGCCGCCAGGCGCAGAGCGGTCGTTTTGCCTGAGCTTGAAGAGCCCCTGAGGTACACGCCAATGTTGTCTTCCAGCAAGCGTAGCGGTGTGAGCAGAGGACCGCAAAAGGCCACAGCAAGCGCCAACAAGAAATTGCTGTTTCCCTGACAGGTCTCGAATACCAGCCGCTGCCACTCGGCCAATTCCCCACCTGTGGCAAAGGGGTCGGGCTGAAAGGTTCCGGCAAAGCCAATGGACTCCTCCCCATCAGGCGTGCCGATGGTCACAGCGGGAAGGACGTATTGCTGTCCTATCCAGCCGATACGCTCTGAGACGCGCCGGAGTGTTTGCACAGAGTACCGCTCCAGATAATTGGTGATGGTGCCTTTGTCCCCTTTCTCATAAAAACTTGCACCTGCCTCTGCCAGTGTTTTGCGGAAGTCTTCGCGTCCATACAAGGCTCCTTTAGACAAAAACAGGTTTTTCCACTCTCCTGTGGGGGTTTGTAAGGTGAGCGTTAACCCCCACGCGCCATTGCCCATCTGCTCCCAGCGGTCCCGTACATAAATGGGCGAGCACATCGGATGGTATATGACGCCGTCCTTTCTATCCTCTATAAACCATATCCTGTCTGCGTAAGCCTGAAATGGATAAAAGTTCTCCGGCCAATTAATCCCGTCGGGGAAGTAAGACTCAGCATCAACCCCAACGTCCACCTCTGTGATCCACCCCAGCTGGTCCCGGACCAAAGCGTAAGCGCCCTCAGACAGCTCCTTCAGCGGGATGCAAGCATCGTCTCCGTACCGGTACGAAAACCACGGATCAGACTTCTTCACGTACCAGGACCCAGGGGTGTTCTCATCGGTAAAGAAAAGTTGCACCACCGTCTTTCCCATTTTTAGCCGGTTGCTCACCAGTTCCCTGCCGGTCTTCAGCTCACCCGCAGGGGGTGCCCAATACTCCTGGTCCTGGATCTTCTTGTTGGCCCGAATCCGCATCTTCTCTGTTTCATAACCATTTTTCTTCGCCCAGTCGTCACGAATCCCTTTCTTTTTCGCGCTAACGGACTGAGGATCCAAACTCCGCAGGTCTGGTAGATCAACAGCAGGACGTGCATGCGGTACCAAACGTACCCGATCACTGCCGCTGATGCTGGTGCGTATCGCCTTATCAACAATCGGATTAGCCGTATAGTGAAGTTGTACCGCGCTCTTGATGACTGACAGGTCAATACCTGTTACCGGCAAAGGAACAATGCCAGCGCGCTCCCGAAGGGAGTAGAATCCCGTATCGTAACAAAATCCCTCCAGATACGCGGACAATAGCACGCCCTGAACGGGTTGCTGAAGCAAAAACCACAAGTGCACCCGCACCCCCGACCGGTAAGGGGTTCCGTCAGGATTCAGAATACCCGCAGAGTTGCTGACCTGCGCCACATAGCTGACATCATGAAAGCATGCGGGTAGCTTTTCCTGGATCAGCCAGTCAAACGCTTCGGAACTCTGGGGATTCATGCCTTCTGGGGGTTCAACGCCATCAATGTCCAGCATCACCCAGCGCGTACCTTCAGCGGGTTCCGCGAAATTATCCAGTGTTCGCGCTACCTTTTTACCATCACCTCCACCTTTGTAAACCCCCCGGATAACAGCTCTTCTGGGCTGGATCGCCAGAACCGAAAGGAGCGCAAAAAGATCGTCAATGATCTCTATGGTGTTGCATGGCGGAGCAACAACGTCAAAGGTTTTCACCATATCATACGGTTTTGCGGCAATCTTTCCCTCATCATTAAGGGTGAAGGTCTTGCAGAGTTTGTTGCGTGAAGCAGTTTCCAGGACGGTTAGTTTCAGGCTCATTCTGTATCTCCGTTGCGCATATCAAAAAAACATTCAGTCTCGTACATCATTGTTAAAAATTGAATATATGCTTCGTTCATTACCGTTATGTCCTCGTTGGTTACATTCAAATAAGCTCAGCTTGCCTGGTGGATTGTGCCAAGCCTGGCCAAGATACAATCACAATAGATCCATAAAATAAATCATTATCCATGGAGATCTGTACCAATTTTAGGTGAATGCTGCATTCGCTATTTTCTGCGGCTATTTACCACCAGACGTTGCAGCGCTTATCTCTGAAGTAGAAGAAAATCTGTGATGCTTGATGAATCTTTCAATGTCGTCTTTATCGTAGCGAACACGCCTCCCGATCTTGATGAACGGCACCCTTCCGTACAGGCTGCGGTCTTTTTCCAACCAGCTCTGGGAAATCCCCAGCATTACTGCTGCTTCCGATGTTGTTAGCAAACCCATTTCATGATCTCCATATCCATTGGCCCTTGCGGGCGCTGTGGTCAGCACCGTGCTGATCGTGTGCCATAATACAAAGAGCTAACTATATGAAAAGGTTATATATATTATGCAATGCGCGCTTTCCGTGACGGAAAGAGCTATAAGGGGAAATGCTGTATAATCAATAAGATGCAAGATAATCCGCAACCTATTAGGAATGGTCTTAAAGTAGATATTGTATATACAGATGAAGGGAGGGGGTGCTGGGGAGGGTTTTGCTGCAGAGGTTCCTGATCTGCTACCTGTACGCCACAGGATTGGCTGCTTTGAAGTGGTTGTTTGGTGGAAGCGTTGGGACAGACACACGCCTGGTCCGCCACTATGCTCTTGCTGAGTTCCCCTTAGCTCTATGCCGCAACTCTCCCTTACGGGATGGCTTTTTCAAGTGCAAAAAAGGGTTCCTGTCACACATACCACGGCCAGGTCAGCCGTGCCTTGGCAGAGTGGTTTTGCAGCAGACTTTGGCTTTCTGGGCTGAGGGGATGGAGAGGGTTCCAGACCGCAGGTAAGACTGTATATTTATACAGCAAAAGTGCGAAAGGCGCCCCCCGTTCACCCTGGGGAGATCAGTGCCCTCGTTTACCGCCAGGAATGGGCTTCGTCCCCGCCGTCATCGCCAGATCAATCAGGCCTTCTTCCAGACCGGCGCTCCGATTCACGCTTTAGTACCTGTAGGATGTGGCGGGCATCGGTGCTGGTGTAGGGATGGATAGGTTGGCTAAATTGTCTGAGCCATCTAGGGTCGTTCCACATTTCTTGAATTTCCTCCTCAATGGCACCCAAGTCCGGGTGGGGAGAATCGTCCGTCAGGTTCGAAAAGTGCGTGTCATACACTTTCAAGAGCATTCTTAACAGTGGGGCGGTGTAACCCACGTCCGCAGGGTCCAGCACTCGTTGCCGGGTATCCAGATAGCTGGGTATCTCCCAACCCTGAGTCCGGGCATACGCCTGAAGAACCTCATACCGGTAATGGTTTGGTCTGGTGGGTAGAGGCCGTATGAGCTCAGCATCTCTGGCATCCATAAGCGCCGAGTACCTGGTTATCACCGTTCTCTCCCGATGGTCCGGAAAGGTTACCGGCTGCCATGCAGATCTCGTGAGATCCACGAACTCATTGTGATCACCAACGTTTCCTTCTTCGCTTTCGTAGATCACATCGGCAAAATCTGCTGCGGAATCATAGAGAAACCGATACTCAGAGGGAAGAGCGCCAGGATACGGTGGGGCAGCGACGATCTGCAGACGATTAGGATCTAACTCAGACAGGTAACAGGCGAATTCCCATAAGGTGAGCAGGATAGGAGGTATCCATGTGTTATCCCGAGCCAACTGATAAACGCTCAATACATCATCCGCATCAGTCATCCTTCCTCTACCCTTTCCAGAATCTTCTGGCTAATCCGTTCCATCGGCTCCCGTAGCCGTTCTACGTCCGTGATGATATACCCAGCGGTGACGTCTCCTCTATCCTGCCGGTGGTTCACGAGCCGTTTAACAGCATAAGGGCTGATCTCCAGGCTATCGGCCACCGTGATGAACGTCCGCCGGAGGTCGTGTGGGGTGATGAGAATGCCGGTCTGTCTCCCCACCGCTTCCAGTGCTTTGCGGGGTTCTTGAATATAGCCGGTCTGACCATTTCCAGGAAAAACATAGGGACTGTCGGGGTTGGCCTGGACTTGCCGCTGCTGGAGCAAGCCGTAGAGAAAGGAAGACAACGGTAACGCCAGCGGGTCGTGGTTCTTGGTCTGGGTGACCGTGAGCAGATGATTGGCAAAATCCACCTGGGACCACCGGAGCCCCGCTGCTTCTTCTCTACGCATCCCGGTAAAGAGCAGGAACAGGAGATAGTCCCGGAGCACCGGATTGGGGAGGTCTTGCACAGCACGAAACCACGGACCCAGGTCGGCTGGCCCTAGGTGGCCCTGTCTTCTGGGGATTCGGTTCCAGACTCGGGTTTGTGAGAGGATCTGTACGGGGTTATTGATGAAAAGGGGATGTTCCTCGGTCCCGTACTGGTGCTGGGCAAAGTTCAGCACCGCCTTCAGCACCCGCATCACGGCATTGGCGGTGGCCGCTCCGTTGTTGCTGGTGAGTGACTGAAAACGTTGGCTGACCTTCTCTCGGCTGATCTGGGTGATGGGTTTGTCGGCCCAGTCGTTGAGGTAGAGTACCCCCACCCGCTGGTATTCCGTGACCGTTTTAGGGCTCAGTTCCCGCCCTTGCAGGTAAGCGTCCAGCGCTTCTCGTAAGGTAACACGATGCTGCCGAGCTTCCCGTTTCTTTTGAAGGGGGTCCCTCCCACCCGCCATCTCTGCCAGGAGCTTCTGGGCTTCTGTACGGGCGTTGTCTGGTGTCCAAGGGCCGTAGGCGCCAATCGTAATCCGCTTGGGCTTGCCGTTGACCCGGCGTTCCACGATGAAGATTTTTCGTTCGGACGTGACCTTCAGACCAAAGCCGGTCAGCTCGCCGTCACGGTAAAACGCGGGGGGCTTGCCTTTGGGCTGGAAGGGAACGGCATCAACGGCACGCTTAGTGAGACGAGTGAGTTCAGGCATGTTTGTGACCTACTGACTATCCAGGGTAGTAGACACATAGTAGACGGTTGGGAGGAAAACACAACCAACGATGTCCAACTCCGTGCAAGAAGACTGCTCTGTAACAGGATGTTTATAATGATTATTTGCAAGAGCATGCAAGAGCGTCAAACAAGGTAAAACATGCTAACGGCTAATTCGTAATCAGTAGGTCAGAGGTTCGATTCCCCTCAACGGCACCATATAACACAAGGTCTTAGGCGAAAGTCTAGGCCATTGATGCAGATTGAGCAGGGTCATCCCGCTGCCCACCCTAACGATACGCCGGATATAGTGATGCTATCAGAGCCAAGGGTGGTCTACGCCAGCACCCGGGCAATCTCGTGATAGCCGGATTGCAGCCAAGTCTTTACGCGCTGCCGCTCCAGGAGGCCGAGACCTGCTTCTGGGTCGGACTGCCGCGCCGCCCAAAAACTGCTGCTCTTGGCATCGATCTTATTCATAGTGCTGGCGTGCAAGCGTTTTAGCTCCATCGCCTGAGCGCCAAGCTCGCGAGCCCGAGCCAATAAACCAGAATCGCGCAGCAGGCTAAAATCATCACCGCGCAGATGATTCAGGACCAGCACATAGTGCATACGAACGTCAAAGCGATCTAACAGGTTGCGCAACAGGTCCACAGAATCCTTACCAGAGTCCATTACATGCCAATAGCGGATATTCACTCCCACTTCTGTTGCCAGCCCAAGCAAATCCGATTCGTCCATCCAGGTAGTGAGCGATTCCCGGGTTTGTGCCGCGAGATCGACCAGGACCATCTGATCACTGGCAGCAGCCGCCTCCATGATGCGGTCCAGACTGACATAGTTATCTGCCGAAACCTTCGTCGTATAATCGGCGTAAAAACGCATCAGCGCAGCGTGGGAGCGGTCGCTATCGAAGGCAACAAATGCCATCTCGTGATCAATAAAATACTGCGCCAACAAGCGTGCCAAAACAGATTTTCCAACGCCACCCTTCTCACCACCAACAAAGTGAATCGTGCTCATCTGCCATTCTCCCAATAAAAACTCATTCCGCACAACAAACTGGCCCAGAAACATGAAGATATCAACAAAACAAAGCAACCGTCGAATAACCCGGCGCTCATCCAGCGAAATTAGTGACCTGTATTGCCGACGCCACCTTTTCCGCCCGCTGTCGCGCCTCGTCTGCCGTATCAGCACTGGCCAAGGCAACACCCAGACGACGTAGTTTCTCTGCCTGTGGTTTGCCAAACAGACGCAGGTCGCTCTCTGGCACCGACAACGCGGCGGAAAGTCCCTCATATTTCGGCCCCCAGCCAACCTTGGCCGCGCGAATCACCACCGAAGCGGAAGGCCGACGAAAACCGGGGTCTAGGGGCAAGCCGAGAATAGCGCGCAGATGGAGTTCAAATTCGTTCTGACGCTGACTGATAAGCGTCACCATGCCCGTATCATGCGGGCGCGGCGACAATTCGCTGAAAAATACTTCCTGGCCACGAATAAAAAATTCAACGCCAAATATTCCCCGTCCGCCTAGGGCATCTGTCACCCGCCGTGCCATTCCTTGCGCCGTTTGCAAAGTGCTCTCCGCCACGGGCTGCGGCTGCCAGGATTCAACGTAATCCCCAGCCTCCTGCCGATGGCCGATGGGCTCGCAAAATACCGTCTCGCCTGAGCCGCGCACAGTAAGCAACGTAATTTCAAAATCGAAATCGACAAAGCCCTCGACAATGACCCGCTGACCAGTCACCCGTCCAGCGCTCTGCGCCTCCTCCCAAGCCGCAACAACGTCCTCGTGGCTACGCAGCAGCGACTGCCCTTTGCCACTGGAGGACATTACCGGCTTCACCACGCAGGGAAAGCCGATATTCGCCGCAGCAGATTCCAACTCCGCAGCCGAGCCAGCAAACGCATAGGGCGAAGTCCGCAAATCGAGTTCCTCGGCAGCAAGACGGCGAATCCCTTCGCGGTCCATGGTCAAGCGTACCGCCCGCGCGGTGGGAATCACGGTAGCGATACCCCGCTCTTCTATTTGCGCCAGCGCCTGGGTAGCAATCGCCTCAATCTCCGGCACCACGAAATCTGGTCGCTCTCGCCCCACCAATGCCAAAATCGCTTCGGCATCAGTCATATCGATCACATGGCTACGGTGCGCCACCTGCATGGCGGGCGCATCGGCATAGCGATCCACGGCAATGGTCTCGACCCCCAGGCGCTGGGCCGCGATGACAAATTCCTTCCCCAACTCCCCGGCGCCAAGCAGCAAGAGCCGTGTTGCCCCCGCCGCGAGGGGCGTGCCTAATGAAATCTCCATTACTAACCTTCCCTACTCTTATCTTCTGACTATACTGAGAGAATAGCAGTGTAACGGGGCAAACGTCAGGAGGTGGGCAATGACAGTCGGCAAGATCGGTATGGTGGGCTTGGGGCGGATGGGCGGCAATATGGCACGCCGCTTACAGCGGGATGGTGCCGAGGTGGTGGCCTACAATCGGCATGTGGAAAAAGCTCAGGAGCTTGCCAAAGAAACCGGGATGCAAGCCGCTAACACACTGAAGGAGCTAGTGGATCAACTCCCCACGCCGCGCGTGTTGTGGTTGATGCTACCGGCGGGTGTGCCAACCGCGGAGCACATTGCCGAGGTTCTTCCTCTACTGGGCAAAGGCGA
The DNA here is from genome assembly GCF_041146875.1 of Acidithiobacillus sp. IBUN Pt1247-S3. Lineage (NCBI taxonomy): Bacteria > Pseudomonadati > Pseudomonadota > Acidithiobacillia > Acidithiobacillales > Acidithiobacillaceae > Acidithiobacillus > Acidithiobacillus sp. IBUN Pt1247-S3. Next base: position 111,582 of record NZ_JBFRXP010000006.1, read on the forward strand.
TGTCCTGGTAAATGGTGCCAACGCCTTCTATGGCGATTCCATGGCCCAGGCCAAGGAAGTTGAAGCCCATGGCGTAGAGTATGTGGATGCCGGCGTTTCTGGCGGCGTTTGGGGCCTGCAAGAAGGCTATGCCCTTATGGTGGGTGGCAATCCGGAAGCAGTGGCAAAGGTCGAGCCGTTCTTAAAAATACTTGCCCCAGGCACCGACAAAGGTTGGCTCCATTGTGGGCCAGTGGGCAGCGGACACTTTGTGAAAATGGTCCACAACGGCATCGAATACGGAATGATGCAGGCGCTAGCCGAGGGTTTTGCTATCCTGCAGGGTAAGACGGAATTCGGCCTCGATCTGGCAGCAGTAGCGGAGATGTGGCGCTACGGTAGCGTGGTACGTTCGTGGTTGTTGGACCTGACCGCCGACACGCTACAAAAAGACCAGGTATTGGATGATATTGCGCCGGTCGTGGCCGATTCTGGCGAGGGTCTGTGGACCGCACAAGCGGCATTGGAACAAAAAATTCCCGCCCCGGTGATCACCCTGGCACTACAAATGCGCTGGGCCAGTCAAGGCAAGGACGATTACGCAGCCAAGCTTTTGGCCATGATGCGCAACCAATTTGGCGGCCATGCCGTGATAAAGGAGTCGAAATGAGCGACGATTGTATCTGTCAGTTTGTTATCTTCGGCGCCACCGGCGATCTCGCCTCGCGCAAGCTCCTGCCCTCGCTCTATCATTTACAATGTGCAGGGTTGTTGCCAAAAGAACTGCAAATTCAAGCAGTTGGAAGGAGACCTTGGGATGACCAGGGTTGGCTGGAATTCTTACAAGAACAGCTGGAGTCTTTTGCCGGAGATTTTCAGCAAGAACAATTCGATAACTTTGCCGCACGCTTTCACTACGTACGGGGCGAATTGCACGAAGCGGAGCTTTACCAAAATCTCGCCAAGCAACTTACGCGTGAGGGTGCCCAGCAACCGGAGCGCAGCATTTTTTATCTAGCCATCCGTCCCCAGGATTTTTTTCCAGTGATGCAGAACCTCTCGGCGGCCGGCTTCAATCGCGATGGCGATTACCGTATCGTTATCGAAAAGCCCTTTGGTAACGACCTTGAGAGTGCCATTCAGCTCAACGAACAATTGCATCGGCATTTCCGCGAAGAGCAGATCTACCGCATTGACCACTATTTAGGCAAAGAAATCGTCCAGAACCTGATGGTATTTCGTTTTGCCAACCTGCCGATCGAAGCGGTATGGAATCGCAACTTCATCGACCATGTGCAGATTACCGTAGCCGAAGAGTTGGGGGTGGAAAACCGCGCTGGCTACTATGATCAGGCCGGGGCCCTGCGCGACATGGTGCAGAACCACTTGATGCAGATCCTCACCCTGGTTGCCATGGAACCCCCGCCATCCCTGGAGGCCGATGCCTTGCGGGATGAAAAGGTGAAGGTCTTGCGTTCGATCAGGCCGATCCCGAAAACGGCGATCCATGCCCATGCCATTCGTGCCCAATATGGTCCAGGTGTAGTCGATCATCAGCACGTGCCAGGCTACGCGGATGAACCCGGCGTGGCACCCAACTCCATCACCGAGACCTTTGTCGCGGCCAAGTTTTATGTCGACAACTGGCGCTGGCGTGGTGTGCCCTTTTATTTGCGTACCGGCAAGCGCATGCCTGCGAAGAGTTCCAGCGTCGCTATTCGCTTCCGTCACACGCCACAACAGCTCTTTCGCGAAACCCCCATCGACCGTATTGAGCCAAACTGGATACTCCTGTCGCTCGAGCCCGAGAGCCTGAAGATTGAGCTGCACGTGAAAGAACCAGGGCTGGAGATGCGTATTCGTCCCACGCAACTCAACGCTAGTTATCGGAAGGATGGAGAAAAGGAGCTAGATGCGTATGAAGCCTTGTTACTTGATGTAATGGAAGGTGACAAGGCCTTGTTCATTCGCTTTGACGAGGTCGAGTGGGCTTGGCGTGCCGTTGACCCATTCATCAAACGATGGGCGCGCGAAATGGACTATATCATCACCTATCCAGCGGGAACCTGGGGGCCGGAAGAAGCCACGCGCATTATGGACAAGGAGGATCAATATTGGCGTAACCAGTTGTAGCCTGTCGCCGGCAAACGACATTTGCGCACGCTGCTCCATGGGAAAGATGCCCCCAGCGCGAAAACATGTAGCCGCAAGTCGACAGAGAACGCGCACGCCTGGAATTATATATGATATAAATCAGTTAAATACTAACGAGTTCTTAAGTGGCACGCGTTTTGCTCACCGGTCTGATACCTATTCCCTAACGAGGCAACTGTCATGACCGAAAGACTTCTCAACGAGACAGAAATGTACCGTTTGGCAAATGCGCTGCGCGCCCTCGCCCACCCTCTTCGCTACCACATGCTGTGCCTACTCAGTCGCGGAGAAATGAATCTACAACATCTTGCGCGCGCGGTGCATACAAGCCACAGCAACGCCGCGCAACACCTTGCCCTGCTACAAGCACAGGGACTGGTGATGATGCGCAAGGCAACAACGAAGGTTTACTACCGCCTTGCAGATCGGCGCACCCTTGAGCTTCTTGCGCAAAGCCGTCAGGTACTCGTCTGACCACATAGTTATCGTGTTCGCGGCTCTGCGCGCAGCTCCCAAGAGAGTTCCGCGCAAAGCCCGGCAGGCTCCCTTCGATTATAGAGGCGCAGTTGCAAGCCCTGTGCTTCCGCTATCTGACGCGCGATAGCTAAACCCAGGCCGCTACCCTCACTGTGCCCTCGCGCACTATCACCGCGACTGAAAGGTTCCAAAAGCGCCTCTACACGGTCCTCTGGGATGCCTGGGCCAAAGTCGCAAAACGACAGTACCCCACGCCCATCCTTTTTGCGCAACGTCACTTCTACCCGCTCACCGGCATACCGGCGCACATTATCCAGCAGGTTATCAAACAGACGGCGCAAGGCCTCGTAATCACCGCGAAACGGGTAACGGCGCGGCAGTTTCGCCTGCCAGTCACCACCAGCCCGCGTAAACGCCTCTCCTGTCACCGCAAGTAAGGCAACAAGATCAAGATCAGCAATACGGGCGGAACTTCCTCGGCCAATTGCGAGGGACTGCGCCAGTAGGTCGGTCATGCGTTCTGTATCTTCGGCTAACCCCGCGCGCAATTCAGCAGGCGTATCTTCCGGCAAAAATTCCAGCGCCATCTGTATGCGCGTCAGCGGCGAACGCAGATCATGGGAAATCCCCACTAAGAGCAAGGACTGATGGTCGATCATTGCTTGTAAGCGCGTGCGCATGCGTTCGAAGGCGTCCAGAAGATCATAAAATTCTTTGGCGCCATTGGCAGGCAGCGCGGGTAGAGGGGCATTCCACTTGCGACGCAGGGCATCCGCAAGGACTGCCAAAGGGCGCAATACGCGACGCACCAGAATGATCGTCAAAACCAGGAGCGCTAGCGTTGAAATGCCCAGGATAGCCAATAGTCCCAAAGGCAGCGTGCCAGTGAGGCGACGGCGCGCAAAGTGCATCCAAACCGATTTGCCTTGGGTAGGAATGGCGACCCAGAGCGTGCCCTTCGGGTCGTGTGCCGTAAAAACCGGAACATTCTGCCCCAAGCGCTGATGCAAAACATACGATAAGATCTTGCCATACAAATGACTGCGACTACCGCTAATATTAAAATCATTCGGTGGGGGGCCGATGTAGATGCCATTATCCCGCGCAACCCGTCGCAAAAACTCTGTGCGCTGCTCGACTGGCAACTGCTGATAGGTCTGCGCACTCATGATCAATAGACCGGCGAGGTCTTCGGCAGAACGCTGACCGAGCGGATAAAGAACCGTCGCTATGATGGAAAGTACGGAAAAAATTTGTAGCGCGATGATGCCCAGGGCCAAGGTCCCGGCCGTTTGTCGAAAAAGGCTCTTACGCTGCTTCAATTTCTCGTCCTTACACCCAGGTCCAAAACAAGTTCCAGACAATCACGGGCAGCGCAATGGCGCCTACGTAGCGCCCAACGATTTGCCCCTTCTCATTTATCAACAAGCTCGTTGGCGTCAATAACACCCCACCCAGCGCTTGGCTGGCCCCCTGCCCGCTGGCTAGATACACCGGATAATTGATCCCCAACTGCCGTATCCGCGCGCGCACCGCGCTGGACTTGCTGCCGTCCACCGCAATGCCGACAATGCTAAAGCCCTTGCCACCGAACCAACGCTGCAGTTGCACCAGGGCTGGGGTCTCGGCCAGGCAAGGCGGGCAATCGGGCGCCCAAAAATTGATGAGCAGCATTTTGTCCGGTGCAGCAGAGATTTCTGCGGTCTGTCCACCCAGGGTTCGTACTGCCAAGACCGGCATCTGCCGCGGCACCGCGATGTCTGCACTGCTGCCACGCCACTGCGTAACTGCATAGACTCCGGCAAGCAAAACCATCCAGATCAACAGCTCCAGCCAAAAGCGCCTCTTTTGCAAAAATCTGAGCACCGATTCTCCTCACTACGTTGCGTGAAAATCGCACGATAAACGCCACTGAGCAAGCAGCATAGACGTCTTGATCAGCCAAAAAACATATAACTACCTATTTTTATCAATAATATCAGATTGTTGATATGCCCCTCTGTCTTGGTGGATATGAACCATGACGGGCACTGCTGGAACAAAGTATCAACAAGTTAGCAATGTTTTACCTATGGTACAGCATTTGCTTATATAACTACGTACATTGATGTTGACTGTACGTTCTGATCAAAACTGACAACAGGAGTGAGTCATGGTTTTAGAAAATACGTTACCTGTGCTCCTCAGCCGTATGGACTTCGCTTGGATCACCTCCATGCACATCCTTTGGACCCCAATGACCATTGGCATGTCGTGGTTGCTTTTCTTTCTGGAAGTTGCTTGGCTGCGCACGGGCGATGAGCGATGGTACAAGCTCAATCGCTTCTTCGAGAAAATCCTCATCATCAATTTTGGCGCCGGTGTCGCCACCGGGGTAACCATGGAGATGGCTTTCGGCATTCTCTATGGCCCCTTCTCCCAGGCCGTCGGGCCGTTCTTTGGCAACATCCTTGGCTTTGAAACCATTACCGCCTTCATGTACGAAGCGGGCTTCATTGGCTTGATGGTCTTTGGCTGGGGCAAGGTCAGCAAGGGTATGCACCTTTTTGCCACCTTCAACGTCGGCTTGTCTTCTACCCTTTCAGCGATGTGGATTCTGGTCGCCAACTCGTGGATGCAGACGCCCAACGGCGTGGTATTGAAAGACGGCCTGTTTCAGGTCACTAATTGGTGGAGTGCCATTCTTAACGACAATTTCGTATGGGGCTTTCCGCACATGTGGGTGGCATGCGTGGAGCTGGCCCTTTTTGTCTTTGCCTCCGTCAGCGCCTGGTTCATCCTCAAAAACCGCAACGCAGATCTCTTCACCAAATTGTTGAAGCCAACACTGCTGGCACTGCTGATCGTCGCTCCGGTACAAATCTGGCTGGGTGACAGTGTTGGGCGCGATGTCGCAATGACCCAACCCACTTCCTTGGCGGCCATGGAAGGGCATTACCACACCTATCTGCCCGACGGTAAAGTCAATACGGGCTGGCATTTGATTGCGTTTCCCAATGCCAAAAATGACGGCAACAGCTTTGCCATCACTATCCCCTATGTCTTGAGCCTGCTGGAAACCCATACCCTCACCGGTAAAGTTACCGGCATGGACCATTTCGCGCCCAACGATCGCCCGGATGTTTGGGTACCGTTCTACGCCTTCCGCGCCATGGTCGCGATTGGTTTCTTCCTCTTCCTGGTCGCCCTGTGGGGGAATTGGCTGCGCTTACGCGGCAAGTTCAATGCCAGTGAATTGCGCAAGCACCCCTGGTTCCTGCGGGCGGTCATCTTTTCGGGTTTCCTGCCCTATCTCGCCATCTGGGGTGGTTGGTGGACCCGGGAAATCGGCCGGCAGCCCTGGGTGGTGTATGGCTTGATGCGGACCTATCAAGGCGTCAGCCACATGACCATGGCGCAGGAGATCATCTGGTTTGTTGGCTACATTATCTTCGAACTCATGGTCTGGTCTGGTGCCTGGTATTTCTTCAGCCGGGTTATTGCCAAGGGCGTGGACAACATTCCGCACTCCGACACCCTCTTCACCCATCACGATGAAGAAGGCCACAGCGAAGAACAGGCAGGCGGCGGTTTTGCCAAGCCCACCTTCGCCAGCAAGCCAATGCTGGAGAAAACCCGCTAACCAGAAAGCGCCGGGGCACTAAGCCCCGGCTCGCCACGGAGAAATTTATGTTTGATATTGCACGAATCGCATCCAGCCTCTCCACTTGGTGGTGGCTGGTGCTTTGTTTGATGTTTCTGCTCTATGTTGGCCTCGATGGGGCCGATTTGGGTGCCGGCATCTTTGCCCTGTTTTCTCCCGATGAAGAGGAACGCGGAGCCATCATGGCGTCCATGGCCGGTTTTTGGGACGGTAATGAAACTTGGCTGGTTGTCGCGGGTGGCGTCCTTTTTGGCGCCTTTCCGTTGGTCTATGGCTCGGCCTTCAATTACCTGATGATCCCTCTGATGATCGCCTTGTGGGGCATCATCATGCGCGCCGTGGCATTTGAGTTTCATGTGCATGCCATTGGTTCCAAACGCTTTTGGGGCTTCCTCTTCGCATTCGGTAGTCTGGTTGCCCCTTTTGGCGCCGGCGTAGCCCTCGGTGGTACGTTGCTCGGCTTTCCCACCATGCACCACATTGCCGCCGAAGGCGTCAGCGGAGCACACGCATTTTCTTTCAATGCCGTGAAGCATTTTTCTGGTGGACCGCTGGACTTTCTTAGCTGGTTCAGCATCTGGACAGGTGTCGGGGCCGTCATTGCCGCCAGTTTGGCAGGTGGCTTGTATCTCTGTGCGCGCTTCGTGCCAGGTGACGTCATCCACGAACGTGCTAAGAAGTGGACCAATGCGTTTTCCCTGATTGCCTTGGCGGCCATCGTTATTACCTTGATCTGGTCCTATGCCCTCTTCCCCTGGGCAGCGGCGAAGTGGACGGGTAGCCACTGGTGGGTATGGCTAATCTGGATTCTCGCAATCCTCGGCTTCGCCTATAAGTCGATGATGGCACACTCTGCCTCGAGAGATTTTATTGCCTTGCTCTGGGGCGAAGGCGTTGTCGCGCTGATGTGGTTTGCCCTGTGGGCGACGATGTTCCCCTACATTGTGCCCGGCACCTGGACCGTACAGGAAGCAGCCAACCCGGCAGACTCCCTGGCAGTCTTTACCCTATTCATGACGGGCTTTGTGCCCATCATGATTATGTACAACTGGTACCAGATCTGGGTTTTCCGTGGTCGCTACACCAAAAAGGCGATGTATTCGGCCCACTGATCTACACAGGCCCCGTTCGCGGGGCCTATTCCTTCGGAGCAATTGTATGAATATACGACAACATCCCGCTGCACAGAGACCCGTCGCCAAATCGCTCAGCGAATTACAAGAGGCCTTGGACGCCTTGGAAGAAAAGCAGGAACTGGTGCAAGAGAAGCTGCGCGAACTCGTTGCCAGCATCGATCGCGCCCACCCGGACGAAATCATGGACCAAGTTCTGGTGCTCGACCGCGAGTTGCGCAAATACCGGCGCTTCTTTCATATTCTCAAAAATCATTTTATTGATGCTCGGACTTCCTAAGTCAGAGAGAAAAAGATCTGACTGGGCGCAGGCAGTGGCATACTGCTAAGCACTGGTCTCTGAAGCCCCCTTATTTTCTACCTCAAGGTCTTGTCCACGCTCATTCGCCCGCTGAAATACCTTTCCGGGCGCGGACTCGATTTCCAAAAGCTGCGCATCCACATCGGCAAGCAACTCTTCCGCGCCACCTTCGCCCAGTAACCCCTCTTGCCGAGCATCCAGAACTCGCTGCTTCCGTTGCAGAAGCAAACGTCGATACAAGCGCGTATAATCGCGTTGGCGAATCCAGTCTTGGTCGAGATTTTCGGCGGCCAGATTTGCCTGTGTCTGATCGCGCTCCTCGATAAAATGCTGCTGCAATAGCTGTAACACCTGTTGATCACGCAGCCCCTGATGTTCTAGCGCTTTCAGCTCATCGAGATCATGCTCGGCGAGGGCAAGTCGCAAGCGATTTCTCTCGAAATTCTCGTTGTCATTTTTCGCCGCGAGGACACCGAAGAGACGACCGAGAGGCGAGATACTCAGGCCCTGCACCAAAATAGTCAGCAACACGACGCCAAAAACCAGATTGATAAGCAGATCACGGGAGGGGAAATCCATCGGTAGGCTGAGTGCCAGGACCATGGAAAGTGCACCACGAATTCCTCCCCAAAGTAGGATAAAATTCCAATTCAACGGGATACGGGCGCGTGTTGGTCGGAGAATTGCGCCCATTCCATAGACCACTACGGCGCGCGCCACAGTAACCGCGAGATACGCCGCGAGGATCAGCGCCCAAATCTTCAGCAAATCTTCCAGATGGATGGTCAAGCCTACCAACAAAAAGATCAACGAGTTAAGGACAAAGCCGAGATATTCCCAGAAGGTATTGACCGCCATGCGCACCGAGGCGCTCATGCCGCGCTGCGCCGCATAATTGCCACAAAGCAGACCGGCCACAACGGTGGCAATCACGCCGGAAAAATTGAGCTGTGTAGCGAGCAGGAAGCTACTATACGCGGCCAAAATCGTGATGGTGATCTCTACCATCCCGTCGTTTACCCGCTTGATCACTTCCGAGCTAAGCCAGCCGATAACGAGGCCAAGCAGGGCTCCGCCCCCAACCATGGTAACAAACTCCAACCCAAGAGATGGCAGGGAGATATTTTTACCCAGGGCAATTCCCATAAAAAGCGTAAAGAAGACAATGGCAGTCCCATCGTTGAGCAGGCTTTCACTTTCAATCAAAAAGGTCAGGCGCGGGGGCGCGCCCAATTGACGGAAAATGGAAACCACGGAGATGGGATCAGTCGCCGCCACGGCAGCACCAAATACCAACGCGACGCCCAAGCTGAGACTCATGCCAGCCAAGTGCGGAAGGTAGGGATACACCCCTAAAAAAACATAGGCGGTAACGATCATTGACAGGAATACGCCGGGCACTGCCAGACCGAAAATGGCAAGGCGGTCGCGCCACAAGGTACTTGCAGAGAGGTGATATGCCGACTCGAAAATCAGTCCCGGCAGAAAAATGCTAAAAACCAGATCATGCGTAAGAACGGGAGTTTGAAAAAGGTGCAGACTGCCGAGCAACAGCCCGCCCAATACCAGTGCAACGGTATAAGGGAGGCGCAAACGATGGGCAATGACAGCCAACAAAGAGGCTGCCACAAAAAGCAGAAGCAGAGCAGTCTCAGGTATCATGGCGATCTCCCGCAGTGGCGGATAACCGACGCAGTTACGCAGATCCCTCCAGGGCCTTGCGCAAGTAGGGATCCATATCGGTTAAATTGTTAAGCGCCCAACGACGATAATCATCCGGCAGATCGCAGATTTTTACGCCTTTGTGTTTACCAAATGGCATCGTTTCCGGAATGCGAGCACGTTCACTGAACTCCCAAAGGGCTTCCCAACTCGCTGGCCGCACCGCCATGATAATGCGATTCAAAATCACCCGACAGAACTTTACATCAGCCAACGCGGAATGGGCGTTCTTGAGATTCTCTCGGGTCTTGTTGCGATCTTTACTGAAGTGGTAGAGCAAGGCAGATTGCGAAAAACTATCAATCTCCGGCCACAGGCGCCGACTCATGGCATAGGTGCAGATCCGTTTCACCTCGGGCTTGCCGACAACCCCCCAATCAAAGTCGATACTGTGCCCCACCAGGTATTCGGTATCGGCGGGCAAGTGAAAGGCATTGGCGGGCGGACAGTCGGCGAGATCCTCATCGAGGATGTGATGAACAGCAATCGCGCCTAGCTCTATCCTTTTTTCGGGACGGTAGCGCTGCACAAATTGCTCTTCCACCTCTAGGGTACGCAGGTCATTTACCCGCAACCACGCGGCTTCGATTAGCTGCGGCTCCGTACGCCCCGTAGTCTCCGTGTCAAAAATCAACGCTGCCATAGCCATCACCCCTCCAGAAATCAGCGAGCAGGGTATCGACTCCCTGCCCCCCCGGCAAGGGGAAGCGCTAGTGAAAACCCTCCGCTGCCCATTTGCGTGCCAGGGCATCGAGCCCGTCCAGCATAGATCCCAATTCTCGACCACGTTCCGTCAGACCATAGCTCACTTCCGGCGGCACGGTAGGACGGTACTCGCGATAGATAACTCCCGCTTCCTCCAATAAACGCAGGCGCTCTGTCAGCATGCGCGCGGAAATTTTGCCAACAGATCGCTGCAATACGCCAAAGCGCAATGGGCCCTGGTTACGCAATACCCAAAGGATGTAGGTAGTCCATGGCCCCATCAGCAGGCGCAGCAGGGAATCCATGGGGCAGGGACTATCTTGTATCGTCTTTCTCATGGTTACTAATTGGTACCTACTTTACAAAAATACCTGATGACATACTATGCAAAAACATCGTTATGCGCAAAGCCTGCGCGAGGAGACGACATCATGAGCAATTTTGCTGAGCAGAGCCGGAGCGTGGAAAGCGTCATCCCTGGCCGCGCCACTTCCGATGGTGCGGGGGTCAAACTCACCCGCCTCTTTGAGCGTTCATTACAAAAGAGGCTCGATCCTTTTCTTATGCTCGATGCCTTCGGTAGCGACAGCCCGGACGACTATATTGCGGGCTTTCCGGATCATCCGCATCGCGGCTTCGAGACCATCACCTACATGCTGGCTGGGCGCATGCTGCACCGCGATAGCGCCGGGCACGAGGGCTTGCTGGAGAGTGGTGGGGTGCAGTGGATGACGACGGGCAAGGGGGTAGTCCACTCCGAGATTCCGCAGCAGAGCGAAGGACGTATGGCCGGCTTTCAACTATGGTTGAACCTGCCGGCCGCAGACAAACTTTGCGCACCCTGGTATCACGACTTTCCGGCCAGCGAACTGCCGCGCGGTGAAGACGCCCAAGGATGCCGGTGGACGGTGATCGCCGGCTCCAGCCATGGCGTCGAGGGTGCAGTACAACGGCCACAGACAGAACCACTGATTGTGGATCTGGAGCTACCGGCGGGGGCCAGCTTCTGGCAGGATCTACCCGCTAGCCATCATGCCTTTGTTGTGCCTTATACAGGGGAAGTCGAGATCGGCGGGCGGAATATTCCCGCGCAGCATCTTGCCATTTTGCACGACGCCGGGACTGGTGTGACGATTCAGGCGCACACAGCCAGCCGTGTATTGTTGGTGGCTGGGCGGCCCTTGGGCGAGCCTATTGCCCAGTATGGCCCCTTTGTGATGAACAATGAGGAGCAATTGCAGCAAGCGTTAGAAGACTATCGGGCCGGGCGACTGGCATAATTCGAAGCAGTAAAAGGAGACATTTAATGAGCAAAATCTTGGTGCTATACCATAGCCTGTGGGGTCATATTGAACAGATGGCGGAAGCGGAAGCAGAAGGGGCACGTTCGGTACCGGGAGTGGAGGTAGTAATCAGACGCGTGCCAGAAACCATGGACGCAGAGAAACAGTCTGCGATGCATGTAAAAACACAAAGCGCGCCCGAGGCACATCCACACGAGTTGGGCGATTACGATGCCATCCTATTTGGCACCCCTACCCGCTTTGGCAACATGACCGGGCAGATGCGCAATTTTCTCGATCGTACCGGCGGGCTCTGGCATGATGGAGCCCTGGCGGGCAAAGTCGGCAGCGTTTTTGTCAGTACCGCAACGCAGCATGGCGGTCAGGAAAGCACCATCCTGAGTTTTCATCCCTTTCTCTTCCATCAGGGGATGATCGTGGTTGGCGTGCCCTACACCTGTCCCGAGCTGACCAATATGGACGAGATCACTGGCGGCACTCCCTACGGCGCCAGCACCCTCGCCAAAGGTGATGGCAGTCGCCAACCTTCGGCAAACGAGCTTGCCATAGCGCGCTTTCAGGGGCGGCACGTGGCAGAGATCACCCAAAAACTTTTCCCCTCGTAGTGCGAATCCCGTCTCCAGATTGCCCGCAAGTTGCGCTTTGGAGACGGGAGGAGTCGCGCTAGAGGGCTATAAACAAGCGCATTTTTCGCTTATACTAACGGGAAATGTCAAAGCCTTGTCCATGATCCATCTTCGCACTTACGTCTACATCGACTCTCTGCAGCCCCAGCTTGCGGCATATATGGCCTCGGTTTCCCAAGGCTTTTTGCCGGTACCTGGGGATGCGGCGCTGTGGATTGAGGTGTCGCCAGGCATGGCAGTGCATCGCCTGACTGATATTGCCCTCAAGGCCACGCGCGTACATCTCTCGCAGCAGGTGGTCGAACGCGAATTTGGTACCATGGTAGTGCATCATCGTGATCAAAGTGACGTCCGCGAGGCGGGCCGCGTGGTGCTGCAGCGGATGGGCGCACAACAAAGTGATCGTACGGTCTGTCGCGTGACCTGGAATGAAATCATTCGCGGCATGATGCCGGACCACACCGTCCTCATTAATCGCCAAGCCCGTCGCGGCTCCATGATCCTGCCCGAGCAGAGCATGTTCATTCTTGAGACGGAACCTGCGGGTTACGTGATCTACGCTGCCAATCAGGCGGAAAAAGCCGCCAATATCACCCTAATCGACGTACGCGCCGTTGGCGCCTATGGCCGTCTCACCATTGCTGGCAAGGAAGCAGACGTGGACGAGGCCGCCGCCGCAGCCATTCATGCGGTCGAGAACCCTTCCTGGACCTGAGGATGGACCGCGAAACCCTCCGGCAAGCTCTGTGTGCGTATCGCAGCCGTTATCCCGAAGAAGCAGCCTACGCCCGTCGTGGCTGCGCCCTCCTCGCCACAGGGCCGGATTGCTTTCTTCGCAGCGGCCCTGGACTGCATGTCACGGCGTCTAGTTGGGTGCTGAACCCAGCGGGCGATCACGTGCTACTGATGCTGCATCGCAAGCTCGAGCGCTGGTTTCAACCGGGCGGCCACAGCGACGGTGACGAAGATGTGCAGCGGGTAGCACTGAAGGAGTGTAGCGAAGAGACAGGACTCGCCGCTGAACATATCCATTTTCTTTCGCATCAAATTTTTGACATCGACATCCACCGTATTCCGGCGCGGCGCGAAGAACCAGAGCACCACCACTTGGACATCCGCTTTTTGGTGGAAATTGACGACCGTTTGCCGCTGCTGGGCAATAGCGAGTCGCACGAACTGCGCTGGGTGCCACTACACGAAGTACATAGCTACAACCGCGAACTCTCCATCCATCGCCTGCTGGTGAAGAGCCAGGATTGGCTACGACAACATCGGCGCTGAGTCCCCTTGAAACCACTCGGCAGAAAAGAATGAGGCGGCAAAATGCCGCCTTTTCGTTACGGTAAACAAGTTTCTCAGAAGAAAGTCGTCACCGCCGCATCCAGGGCATCACGCATGTCTGGATCATCGGTAATCGGGCGAACGAGAGCAACGCTGCTGGCGGCCAGGGGCGCAATCCCCTTCTCGATCAGAGAGCCGGCGTAGATCAGCATACGTGTTGACAAGCCTTCATCGAGACCATGACCTTTAAGGTTGCGTGAACGCTCGGCAATGGAGACCAACTTACCCGCCATCTCGGTGGAGACGCCAGATTCATGCGCGACAATCTCGATCTCCAGGTCGCGATCGGGGTAGGAAAAGTCCAAGGCACCAAAGCGCTGTTTGGTGGACTGCTTCAGATCCTTCATTGACGACTGGTAACCCGGATTGTAGGAAATCACCAGCAAGAAATCTGGATGGGCATGCAGCAACTCGCCCTTTTTATCGAGGGGCAGAGTGCGTCGGTGGTCGGTAAGAGGATGGATGACGACGGTGGTGTCCTGCCGCGCCTCCACTACTTCGTCGAGATAGCAGATGGCGCCCATGCGTGCGGCGGTGGTCAAGGGACCGTCCTGCCACTTGGTACCATCCTTGTCGAGCAGAAAACGTCCGACCAGATCAGATGCGGTCATATCTTCATTACAGGCGACGCTAATCAGCGGCCGCTGTAAACGCCACGCCATATACTCGATAAAGCGCGATTTGCCACAGCCCGTCGGGCCCTTCACCATCATTGGCAGGCGCGCCGCATAAGCAGCCTCGAACAAAGAAATCTCGTCGTGGACCTCCTTGTAATACGGTTCCTGACTGATTACATACTGGCTATTGTCCATACTCACGGCTGCTTACCCCTCAATTTTGGAACTTGACCAGGCGGCTCACCTGGATATCGGAAACGAACATCACCCCCTGATGTTTTTCAAAGAACGGGGTAAACCCTTCAAGAATAGGAGCGAGCAAATCCTGTGGTACAGCAACAATAATCATCATCAACACATCGTCTTCGTTGAACATCAAATGGCCCTCGTAAATACCGTGGCTGCCTTTGCCCGAGAGATTGCCGACGATGCTATAGCCCTTGACGCCGGCGCGGTCCAACAGGTCAGTCGCAAAATCACGGTGCGCGCCTTCGAGGATGATCTCGATCTTTTTCAACGGATGAAGATTGAGGGTGTTCATGCACTGGCCTCCAGTAAGCTTTGCCGATATTGTCTACCCGATTCTGGGTGTACCTGAAATTCGCCTTCTTCCAATACCAGACAGCGGTAATCGTCCTCCGGGTCCATCACGATCACCCGCAGCCAGCCACCCATAATCAGCGCCTTGACCTTGGGCAAGCGGCCCACCGCCGCAAGAACGAAGCCCGCGGGCGCCTCTACAAGAGCGATCAGACGAACCGGCTCATGGTAAGGTTTGCCTTCCCGATACATCGATTGGATGGGCAGACCGGTACGCAGGTCGCTCTGGTTCCCGGTCATCACGCCAAAGCGGCCGGCGACGTTGTGATAGGCCTTGCTGCCACTGCCGTAATGGTGCACGTCAACGGTAGAAAAATAATGTTCCAGATTGATCCACTCTCCTACCACCACCGGCGCCGAGAGAATATTTTCCAGAAAACGCCCCTTGGGATCGAGGCGGTAGTCGTAGGATTGCAGGAAGGGGCGTCCCTCGAGATTCACTCCCTCTGTTAGGTAGCGACCGCCAATGATGCCATAGAGGTTACGCGACAGCCCCCATTCCGGCCGCACCTGCGACCAGTCATGGGCATGTCGACGCGCCATAGCCGCGGCCGCATAGGGCTCCTTCGCCAGGCTGGGGCTCCCCCCCAGAGTGGGCATACGCTCCGCCGCGGTCACGCGAGTTGCCGCGGCAAGACCGCTGCGCAGCCGCTCCACGTACAGTAGATGGCGCGCCGGCAGCAGATCCAGGTCGTGCAGGGTGATTTCATCCGTGGTGGTATTGTGGACCGCCGCCATGAACCAGGTATCTTCGGGGATGTCGATCCCTTTCTTCTCGCGCAGCAGGCGACGCACCTCCGGCTGATTGGCCATAGCACTGATCACCCGCGCATTCGGCAGACCGCGACCACCACCGCAAGCGCCACAATCGAGGGCCGATTCGTAGGGGTTATTCTCGGTCTGACTCTCATGCCCCACCATAAGCACAAAACGGGAGAAGTTTTGGTTCAGGCCGGTCGACAACAGGGCATTGGATACATAGCGTACCTGCTCCTCGATACTAAAGCCCAGACGGGCAATGCGCTCCCTCTGCAGGCTGGTTTCCTGCCGGTCGACTCGATAGCCGCTGCGCAGTTTCTCGATAAATTCGGCTTCCACCGGCAACGATAGCCCCAGGCGTTCCGCCAAGGCACTGCGGCCGACGCGGTTACCCAAGGCAATTTCGCGCAGCTCGCGTACCTCATTACCTGTCACCTGGTCGCGACTCACCTGCAATTCCCGTTGCAGGGCACGGACAATCATTGCGCGCTGCACAGCGCGGATAATGGAATCGGCCTGCTCCGCATTCAATTTATCGATCAACAGGCGGGTAGTCGGCTTTTCGGCATGTAAGCGACCATGCAGCTCGTGATAGGTGACCGGCGAGACCGTTTTCCCGATCAATCCAAGACTGAAGATCAAACCCACCGCCTCCACCGCTACAAAAGGTGAGAGCACAGAGGACTTGATGTCATGTAGAACATGCTCTAGCGCTCCATACAACGGCTCTTCTTCGAGCTCTAGTTCGGCGGGGATTTCGACGATGAGGTTCTTGGGCGTTTGCACGGCAGGGCACAGGTGGACCTCACTGCCTTTGCCATACTCCAGATAGCCAATCGGTACCCCAAAAAATCCCGCGATGCCAAAGGTCTGGTAGTCGCCCAAGGCTTCCAGATGGCGGCGCATGGGCTCGGAACGCACATCGATACAGAAAAATGCCTGAGCAAATGGGCGTTTTTTCGGATGGTCTTCTGGTAAGCGTACCTTACGCACCAAATCGGTGATGTAGTGGGACTCCATCGCGCGCAACCATGCAAAGCCCTCTGCTTGCTCCCAACGCCGCAGCACATTCACAAATTGCGCCAACTGCTCTGGCAGCAAGGCTTGCAGCGAAGCCAGGGCATCCGCTCCTACCCGCCCTGCCAACGCGCGCAAGGCCTGCGTTTTCCGTTGCGCCTCATGCTCTCGCTTAGCGTGAATATAGTCCGAGGCCAAGGCAGGAAATCCGCGCCGAGAGCGGCGCGCCAAGGCGTCATCAACGCGCTGCGCCCAAGCCGGCAAAATCGTCCCACCATGCAGCTCGCTGCGCAAATAAGCGCCGTAGGGGTCGTCGTAGACGAATTGCTGCAGCGCCTCTGCATCCCCGGGGCAGCCATGATGCCGTACCGCCTCCTGTACCAAAGAGAGGCCAAGGACCATGCGCACCGCCAGGAAATCGGTGAGATCTGCCGGATATTGCTGAGCCCAGTAATAATGCTTGGCCATACTACGGAAGCGAATGAAGCCCGCCCAACCATGCAAGCGGGTAAGCTGCCGGGTGATGTACTTTTGCCAATGTTCTTCAGGAATCTTCAGCAAAAGCAGAATCTGTGCGATGGTCCCCTCGGGACTCTCACTGGATGCCAAAAGTTCGCGCAAGTGCAATCCAAGCAAGGTAAAACGCAGATTGTGCTGTGCCACATCTTTCCATGAGGCAAAAAACCCCTTCTCCCGACTCGGTGCCTGCCACGCGGACTGCCCCTCATCAAAGAAATCCAGGCAGCTTTTTACGAGCAGGTCGTCTAGGGTATCACCAATTTTGGTGCCAAAGAGCAGATCAATATTGCCATACAACGGTCCATCGCTAGCAATTTTTCGCTGCAACACTGCCCTGAGGCGTTCCACTAGAGGGGCAGAGTCTAGTTCGGGTGCTTCCTGCCCCTGGAACGCGGCGGCCAGTGCCTCTCCATCCAACCAGTCGCTTGCGGCAACCAAGCGTTCCGAGCGGCATTCTGTCATCACTGTCCACAGCCAGGACTCCAGATCGATACCCGGCAGATCAACATGTTCCTGCGCCAGGAAGTCCTGCAAGTATCGACGCAGAGCTGCGTCATCGATCTTGCCCTCGCCACGATAACCCTGGTAGTGAGAACGAGGTAGATACCCCCGGCCATGGAACAGACGGCTTCCTTCCGCTACCGCATCCGGGAACGGCATATGCTCCAGACCAAAGAGTGGATTGTGGTGAATGAAGGTACGCATCGGCCAGAAACGTGGGATCGGCTCGCCGGCAACGTAGATCATTGACCGGACCTTGAGGCGGTCGCCGAGGGTCAGATTCCTATCCATAGGCCACTCCAGAGCAATCCAAACAGGGCGAAGAGAAAGAGAATACCCGCACCAATACTCGCCACTCCCCCGCCAATATCCACCAGGGGTTCACCGCGATAGATACCAAAAAGAAGATCTTGCAAGAATTTACCAATAGACCAACCCCAAATCATCAAGAGTAGGAGGAGGGGCCAGAGCCAAGAGAGATCGAGCAAATGAAAAACATGCAACAGCGCAAAAAAACTGGGGAACACTGGTGTTGCTACCAATGCCAAGGCGGTAACGGTAATGAGTCCACTCAAGCGTGGCAGCTCCGTTGCCAAACCACCGCGCAAGCCCAGGTATGCACCGCCCATACGCCGACTGAGCATGCCCGCCCAGAGCATTAGCAGACCTGCTGGCAGGGACCAGGCGAGAGCAAACAATTCCGTCATGTGCACGGAGCTGCCACTCGCAACCAAGAGCCAAGTAAGGGTCAAACTTGAGCTTGCCGTAAGCCGCGACCAAATATTGATTTCGCGCGCGCTAACCGCACGAAATGCGTAAAACACCGCAGTGAAGAGTACCACCATGAGCCAGATCCGTTGCCCTAGAACCGGCAAGGGTAAGAACGGTCCAGTGTGATAGAGCAGTAAGATACCGAGTTGCGGTAGCACCAACACCGCCAATGCCCGACCCCAAGGGCCAGGGGCAGAATCAACCAGGCGGTTAAAGATCAAGCTCAGCGGAAAAACCGGGAGCAGAACCGCGCTCATGAGAAGAATGATCCATTCCATGGGCTTAGCTCCAGCGGAACCAGACATTCAGACGACGTGATGCGGCCAGTAATAGCTGCGTCATGCGTACATAGATGTCATTGAGATACAGTTCACGGCTCAGGAGGGCGTAGAGTGCCACATAGGTGCCGTGCCACTTGTCATTAAAACGCTGTCCCCAATCTTGCGCATCCGCGAAAAAGGTTAGTGCCCAGCCACCAACAAAGATCAGCGCTAATACAATCACCAGCACATCATAAGAGAGCACGCCGATACTCGCCGAAGCGAAGAGCCGAGCGCTGGCCCCAGGCTCGGGGTAAAGAAAATTGCCGAAATAGTGGCTAATCAGGGTATAACCAACCACCACCAGGACGAAAGAACCGAGGATACCACCCATGACTTGCCAGGGATTGCTATGCGTCATCTTATGCGCGGCAAACAGGGCCTGCGCTCCAGTGACCCAGGCGAAAAAGAGCAGCACGATGACGCCCTGCTCAAAGAACAGATGCGAGGCCACAAAAAAATGCGACAGACTGAGCACCAATACCGGCACGAGTATGGTCAACGCCGCCGCGGTGATCCAGGGCAAACGCGAAGGTTTATTGGGCCGCCGCTCTACGACAGAAACATAGACCGGGTCCGGTGGCACGCCATCGTTCGCGCGCGCATCCCCAATGGCATTACCGGCGCCCAAAAATAGCGAGGCCTTGAAGAAGCCGTGGGCAATCAGATGAAAGACCGCCAAAGGGAAAGCACCTAGGCCACACTCCATGACCATAAACCCCATCTGACCCATGGTCGAGTATCCCAAAGATCGCTTGATGTCGTTCTGAATCAACATCAGTGCCGACCCAAGCACCGCAGTGATCAAGCCGATCACGAAGGCGATGTGCAGCGCCAGGCTCGTGTACTCAAAAATGGGGGCAAAGCGGTTGAAGAGAAAACCACCAGCATTGACGATACCTGCATGCATTAAGGCCGATACTGGCGTCGGACCATCCATGGTGTAGGGTAACCAACCATGCAGCAAAAATTGCGCCGAGCGGGCGAAGGCGGAAATCGCTATCAGGATACCCACCCATGCCGGCACCGACATACCCCAAAGCTGCGCGGCGTGCGGTGCTGCCGCCACTTGGGCAAATATGACTGGCAAAGACAGACTATGGTAGGCCTGAAAGAGAATGAAGGCCGCCAACCACAGGGGCAGATCACCAAAACGATAGGTGATTTGCGTCCAGAACGCGTAGCGACCGGAGGCCGCGCGATCGGTGTCATGGCCCAGGAGAAAATACAGAAATACGCCCACCAGGAACCACGCTACCAACAGGGTGATCAAATCGGCAGCGGAAACCATGAAAAAGATAGTCGCCGTCATCAGATCAAGCAAAGCGAAAAAGCGCGGATAATTCGGCTCTTCGATCATATAGCGCACCGAGTACATGTGCACTAGCAGACTGATCCCGGAAACAAAAGACCACATGATCAAGGCTAGGGGATCCAGCCAGACACTCCCCCAAAGCTGCCCAATGAGCACCACTTTTGGCATCCCAGAACTGATGTAATCACCGAGCAGAGACAGCGATAGCAGGAAGGTCAGGAGGGTGGCCAGCACACTCAGGCGTGCGGCTGTGCTTTTGTTGTGACGCAGAAAGGCAAAAATCAACAACGCCGATAAGACGGGCACAAAAGGAATAATGACCGCTAGGGTGTCCATCACCAAGTCCTCTTAACGCTTCGTTCGTCGATCTGGAAAGTTATGCCGCACATAAGCTACGCCCCATATTTTTCCTCACTTCGTCATCGCAATATACAGCTGCGGCAGCTTCTGCGGCAGGCTATCGACATGATCCAACACCAAATAATTGCGCTGGCCAAAAATCCGACTGACATACTCGTCGGCATAGGGGTCGAGAGACAGACAAAACGTACGAATCCCCTTACGCGCCAATTCCTCTACCGCGCGTTTGGTATCAAAGCGCAGATACTGTGGATCGCGCACATCATTATCGGCGGGCTCGCCATCGGTCAGCAGAATGAGCAACTTCTTCTGACTCGGATACTGTTCCATCAAGTGCCCGGTATGACGAAGTGCTGCACCCATGCGCGTGGAGAGTTTACCCGCCATGCCGGCCAAGCGTCCTTTCACCTTCTCGTCATAAGGGGCATCAAAGGCCTTGAAGGTATAAAACTCGACGTCATGCCGCCCATTGGAATCAAAACCACAAAGCATGAAGGGATCACCGATGCGATCCAGGGCACCGGCGAGCAGCACCGCCGCCTCGCGCGCCAATTGTAGGACCGTTACATCACCTTCTGTTCGCGAGCGTAGCTTGTCGTTAGTGGATTCTGAAAGATCAATGAGCAGCGTGACCGATAGATCGCGAATGTGCAGCCGGGTGCGAATCCCAATACGTGGATCAGGCTGGTGGCCCATGCGGATATCGGTCATCGCCAGGATGGCAGCATTGATATCGATATCATCACCGTCCTCCACCTTGCGCGTGCGCACTACCCCCTGTGGCTGAATGGCCTCGATCATCTTGCCGATCTTCTGTACCAACGGCTTGTTTTGCTCCAACAAGGCCTCAATTTCGGCAGGATCGCCCATTTTCGGGCGCTTCTCGTAGACCGTCGTCCACATCGGGCGCTCAAGCTGGGTTTGATAATCCCACTCCGAGTAGCTCACCGGCTGGGCAACCGGCTCTTTCCCCTCCTTCTCGTTGAAGGTCTTACCGTCGTCATCATAGAACTCAGTGGCAAGAATCCAGATCTCCTGGGCATCGTCCCCAGCGAACTCCACATCGACGGCGTTGATCATCTCCATCAAGTTGACATATTTGCGTAGCTGCGGCTGCCCGCCATTCAGGATGTCTACCGAGCCAGCGCTTCCTGCTGGCGTCCAGAGATAGCGATTGTCATCCCGGTACGGGCTGCGCGGCTGGTCCTTTTGCGCCGAATACTCCAAAGCCAGCTCTTTGCTCAACTCGGCCAGCTCCTCCGCAGCGGAGAGCAGAACGCCGTACAAATCTTCCTCCTCCGCAAGAATTTTCGGAAAGAGTTCCCGCGCACGTTCCACCAGTGGGTGCGCATCAGCATAGTCGTGGTCGATCAAGGCATACACGGCACGCTCGGCAATTTCGCCAAGCCGTGCGTCAGCGTTTGGTTCACGTACGGCGTCCGTGCGCCCCAAACGCCGCCACAAGGGCAAAAGACCGGGAAACTTTTTCCCTTCCAGGGTCTCCACTCGCGCGTCTTCAAACACCCCTACCCAGAGCTTTTTCAGCGGCGTGGCGAGTTCCAGACGGGTATCGAATTGCGATTCGACCACGTGTGCAGCCGCATGTGCGACTGCCGCACGATAGACCTCGAGGGCTGGTACCTTGTCATCTTCACCGATGACAACATCGTCATAGGCATCAGGCACAAAAATGAAGTAGTCTTCGATGTAGGGCTGGTAACCCGTGCGGCTCTCGTAATCCCCCGAGGTAGGACGCAGAAAGAAATCGCGACCCCAGAGGGCGCGCAAGTACATGTTCAAACGCCGCTGCACGTCCACAAAAAGAATACCGCGATGCTCTTGCTGCAATACCGCAAGAGACTGGGGAGTTTCCAAGCCGAAGAACTCTGCCTGGGCAGCAAAGTCCGTGCGATAAGCCGAGATACCCCAACTCGCCCAACGGCGCAAGCCGCCAAGAGTCATCTGCTCGAGAAGCACTTCAATTTTGCCCAGCATCGGGCGCACGCCGCGTGGGGCCTGCGCAAGCAGTTGATCTAAAAGCAACAGATAGCCGCGGAAGAGATCAATTTCGCCAAGCCGCTGCGCGACCACCGGGGCAGTCGAGAAAAAGAGCACCAGGACCTCGGAACTGGTCTTGGAAAACATGCGGATGGCAGTGGACAGCATCTCGAACACTGCTTGTTCGCCGATGTCACGGGCCACGTGCGGCCCGGCCTGGATAAAGCTGAGCACGAGATCCGTGCCACGCCCCAAGGATTTTAGGCTGCGCGCCCCTTCGAGATAGGCCTCCAAGCCGCGCTTGGAAAAGATGCGAGCGGCCTCATGCCAATTCGCCTCAAGGACGGTGGACGCATCGTCCCCCAACTCTGCAAGTACATCGGGATAATCGGTCAGCAAGATTGCCATAAGCCGCTCAGCCTGCCCTCCGGGTAAATGAAAGCCCGACCAACTATCGTGGTCGTGCGCTACCTACAGTACTGCGCGATGAACTCAGTCTGGCCAGATGCGCTGCGGATTCAGTTCACGCCCAGTTCCGGCGTTGAGATCCGCGACAGGCTCACGCTTCGTTTTGGTCGCCGTCGTACGTGCGCTGCTCGCAGGCACCGCGTCTTTTTCCGCCGCAGTTGTCGTCGCCTTGGCACTGCTGCGCCGCCGCGGACTCTGCATACTGGCGTTGAGTTTGTCTTCCAATTGGCTAGTCACTTGAGCACCTCCTCGATCAGTCCCTCAATTTCCGCGACGGCTGCTGCTCCGCGCTTTCCCATCTGATAGACGCTCTTGCCTTCAACCGCCGCACTGCGATAGATGGCCCGTCTCGCGATCTGTCCAGACAACACCGGCAGCCCCAGCGTGGCGATAGCGTGTTCCGCCGCGCGGGAGAGAGCACTGCGCCCTTCCGTCTGATTCAGCACCAGCGCTGCCCGCAAGCTTTTGCGTCTCTGCCGGAATTCTTCAATAGCTTCCACACTGCGTTGGCTGGCCCAGAGGTCCAGCGGCGAGGGCAAAACCGGGAGCAGAACGAAGTCTGCCGATGCCAGTGCCTTCTGCGTTTCTGCTGCCTCAAGCGCAGGAGGGCAATCCACCACAAGGTAACAGAGGGACCGCGATGCTTGACCATCGAGAGCTTCAGAGCCCGCGACCGCTATCCCGCTGCCTTCTTCCTCACTCCAGTCCGCCCAACGTCCCAAGCTGCCCTGTGGGTCCGCGTCGACAAGCAGGGTCTTGGCGCGCTGCGCCAGACCAAAGGCCAAGTTCCAGGCCAAGGTGGTTTTGCCACAGCCGCCTTTGGCATTGAACAGGACAATGCGCCGCAAGCTCACCACTCACCCCGCAGCGGCATAGGCCGCTTGCGCCGCATGGGCATAACCGGCAAGCTTCGCATCGATTTCTTCGCCTTCAAACTGGATGGCGATGACAACGTAATCTCGGGTAAAATTGAGATTGGGATAATAACCAAACTCTTCCGATAACTCCGTCAGGCGGTCGAGAAATGCCCGCGTAGCAGCATAATCAGAAAAGCCAAAACGCCGGTTCCAGCTGCGCGGTCTTTTGCGCTCCTCCCAGCTCTCGGGACAGGAAAGATGGGCCTCACTGGCCATGCTCTGCTCCTCCCAAGGAGTTGATTGTTTCTTGCAAGTGCTTTAGGTGGCCTTGCTCGTCCGCCAATAAATGGGCAAAGAGTTGGGCAACGCCTTCATCTCGTACCCGCCGACTAAAGTCAAGGGCCTCAGCGTACAGCTCTACTGCCGACCACTCAATCGCCATGTCCTGCTCAAGCATTTCGCGCAGATCTCTACCCGGCCGCGAGGGACGCAAGGTCCCTGCACTGGGAGCGATGCCAATACGCAATAAGTGGTCGCTGAGCAGGCCGGCATGTTCAAGTTCCTCACGCGATTCCTTGGCGAAACTCGCGGCCCAATCCTGCCAACCCCAGAGACCACAGAGACGCGACTGCACGAGGTATTGCTGCACTGCCAAAAATTCATGGCTGAGTGCTCGACCCAGAAAGCCGGCTATGCGTGGATGTGGTCGCAAGGCGAAGACCTGTCCTTAGCTCTGCACTGTACTGACTTCACCATCACGGCCACCACCGTCGGCTGTGGGCGTGGTGGGCAGAATATTTTCCACTTCCGAGTGGACACGAGCGATGATATGCGCAGCCACCAAGCCATCACCCACGCGCTCGCAGGCGTCGGCACCAGCACGCACAGCGGCGTTCACGGCGCCGGTCTCACCACGGACGAGGACCGTCACGTAACCGCCACCAACAAACTGACGACCGACCAGACGTACCTCGGCTGCTTTGGTCATGGCATCTGCAGCTTCGATAGCCGGCACCAAACCACGCGTTTCGATCATCCCTAATGCAATACCCGTTACTGTTGCCATAGTTGTATCTCCTTCAGGAGTCCGGGAAGAGAGACACGGCGAAAATCCCTGTCGCCGCGTCACATCCGCAAGACTAGATCAGGCCGTCGGGGCCTTGGGCAGGATGTTCTCCACCTCAGAGTGCACGCGAGCGATGATGTGCGCGGCCACCAAGCCATCACCCACGCGCTCACAGGCGTCGGCGCCGGCGCGAACAGCGGCGTTGACAGCACCAGTCTCACCGCGGACCAGGACCGTCACATAGCCGCCACCAACGAACTGACGACCAATCAAGCGCACTTCTGCGGCCTTGGTCATGGCGTCGGCGGCTTCGATAGCCGGCACCAAACCGCGCGTTTCGATCATACCCAGAGCAATACCCGTTACATCTGCCATTGTTGTCTCCTAAGAAAAATCAAAAGAAATCTTTGGGAACCTGACCAGTTTGGCCCACCGCTTTACGCGGTCGGGGCCTTGGGCAGGATATGTTCCACTTCGGAATGCACGCGCGCGATGATGTGCGCGGCCACCAGGCCATCACCCACCCGCTCGCAAGCATCAGCGCCAGCACGCACAGCGGCGTTCACGGCACCGGTCTCACCGCGCACCAAAACCGTCACATAGCCGCCACCAACGAACTGACGACCGATCAAGCGCACTTCTGCGGCCTTGGTCATGGCGTCGGCGGCTTCGATAGCCGGCACCAAACCACGGGTTTCGATCATTCCCAACGCAATACCTGTTACGTCTGCCATTTGTCACCCCTCCTCACAGAGAAAAACCCGAACCCGTCAGGGTTCCCAAAAATCGATGATGCCACCTATAGTGAGATCGGTAAGGACCTCGAAATCGCCCTGCGCGTAGCGAGCCGCCGAGCCAGATACCGTAAACACCCACTTGCCTTCGGGCACCCCCACCGGATCTGTCGCCACAACCGTCTTGCCGGTACTATCGCGCAGGACGCGCAAGGACGCCTGTTTCAGCCCAGATATGCGCCGCGTGGTAACCAGATCAGATTGAACACACATGATCTCCATTTCAGACCGACGTCCAATTATCAATAATGCCAATAATCGTGAGATCCGATGGATATTCCTTGGAGCCCGCCGCTTCACGAGCCGCCGAGGAGCCTACGCAAATCACCCAATCGCCAGGAATACAGCCAACGGAGTCCACCGCTACCGATCGCGTACCGCCCTCTTTTTCCTGCACCACGAGCAAGGGACGGTGTCCCATCTCGGCAATGCGGTTGGTGGAAACCAAGGTCTTTTCAACACGCATGATCCTCATGCTAAAACCACCTCCTCCAACACACTTCCCAGAGGCATGTCTTGTACACTGCCATGCAGGTACAGCCAGCCGTCCCCATCCAGTTGTGCGTAGCGCTGACGGATCGCAGCGGCAACACGCTGCAACTTGGCCACCACGCGCTCACGACTGCCGGGAACGCGTGAGTCATAGCGATAATGTATTGTCATAGGAATGGGCAACTGCCGCTCTATGTTGAGGTGTTTGAAGATCTTGATACCAACATCGAGATCTGCGGCACCCTCTTCCACGGTATCGAGGCGGGCGTAGTAGGCAAGATTGCGCACCTGCAACTCTTGAAAGCCATCCCCAACGCTAATGAAACGCTCGCCATGCCCCTGATCGGGATACCAACCGCCAACCTGCTCGCCAACGTATTCAATCTGGCTTAGGTTATTGATCAATAAAGTAGCAATGAGCCTGCGCATGCCGTCATGCGGCATTCCGTCCCCCTGCCCCCAGCCAGAAGACTCCGCCGCTACGCGGATCGCCTCATACACTGCCAGCCGTGCTCGATCGGCATCCATACCCAGGGTTTGCTGATAAACTTGTGCATTATCGACATAACGATAGGCACTCAGATTTCCTTTCGCATCTGGCACGTGGATGCGGATTGCATCGGTATCCGTATCCAAACCGATCAGCAAAATATCGGTGCTTGCACCACAACAAAATTCGTTCTCGATCGCCCCACGGAAATCCTGCAACCGCTGCAATGCGGCTTCCAACGCTTTACTCTCATTACTTCCATGCGCCGCACATCCCTGGTGGGTGGGATCAAGAGAACTCCCATGATAGACCGCCACCTTCAAATAGCGGGTGGGCACGTCGGCGGTCGTCGGGAAGCCTTCCCGAAAACGCTGTAATTCCGTTGCCTGCCAATCGTCTACGTCTTTCTCGACGTCGAAAAGAGTACCGGCAAAGGCGCTGCGTCGCAGCAGACGCCCGGCGGGCAGGCGCAGGACATAAGGAAAGAGCCCTTTCAGTCGCCCATCGGCACAGGCAGATACATTGAGTGTGTGAAAACCACACTCGACCAGCATCGCATCGACGTTTTCCCCAGCCTGCATTTCATCACGCATGCGCTGCGAAAAGCGCTCTACGCCAAGTTCCAGAGCCGCAAAGGTGGCACTAGCAAAGAGACCGCGCGTATCCAAGCCTCGTACCCAGGCATTACCAAGCAGCTTTTCCGGCAGAGTAAAGCCGAGACGCTCTGTGGACAAACGCTGCGCGTCTTCGACGTAACCGCGCCCCAAGCCTCGCGCCGCCAATTCCTGCAACAACGGGACGATAGCGTCGAAGCGCCCCTTGATGCTCTCCTCACAACGGGCAAGACGATCGTTCTCCACGAGATTCGTCAGCGGATGCCGACAAGAGCGTTGCGGCAGCGTGCTACAAGCGGGATGTTCAGCCACAGTACCCGACGCAGAAATTGGGGCCTGCACAGACACGGAGAAGCGCTGCGCCATGGGCACCATCGACGCCGGTGGTGCAGCGTTTTGCCGTAAGTACCGCATCTTTCTGCGTGTGTCCATGGTCGCGACTTAGCCCCTTGCTCCGCCCGAGTAGGTCACCGCTGCACCCTTTCGCGCGCTACCGCTGCTTCCGGTCACCTTGGAATCGCTTACGGGCGCTGCCAGGGCTTGATTGCGATTGGCGCCCGCACTCATCACGCAGGAGCGAGCTGCCCCACGCTGCGTAGGGTTACGCCCTTGCGCCCAAGCACCTTCCGTCCCCGTGACACGCTCGTTGCGACTCCAGTCATCACCGGTAACCCGCCAGGCACCCCGTTCCGGCGTCGAGGCTTCTGCATCTGGCGCCATCACGGCTGTCGGCGGCACTACAACAACCGCTTGCGGTTCGCGACTACGAAACTCGGGTGTGCCGGTAATCAAACCGCGGGCCAAGTTGACTGGCCCGGTAATACGACCACTCTGCTCAAAGGCATTGCCGGTAATCCGGTTTGGCGCTTGGCGTGATGGCGGGACGATACTGAAGTCCTGGACGGCGACCGATTCACGCATCGCCGGTGCCGGAGCCGTTGCCACATAGCGCTGACTACCAGCGTTCAACGCATCAAAGGCCAGAGCCTTTTGCTTGCACTCACAACTTTCGCAGGCGCAAGAACCTGCACTCTTAGCGCTAGGCGCAGTAGCTACTGTCTCTACTTCTTCACCTAAATAAGGTGTACCAGTAACGGCAAGGTCCTCGCCAGCCTCGTTGCCAGTAACATTATCTGCCGGCTCCATCGCTGGACCACTGACCCATTGACCTTTCGCCGTCCGACTCACGGCAACTTTTGCCGCTTCTGCCTGCGGGGTGCTTGCGCAGTGGGCAAACTGCTCTTGCCCATAATATTCCGTTCCGGTGACGGGCCAGCACCCACCCTGCTCGTCACCTGTCATTTTTGGGCGCTGATCCATCCCCGTCCCAGTGATTGTTGAACCAGCCAAGCTGGTCATTGCCTGCACCTTGTCAACACCCCCACCACAGAGATTGGGGCTATTGTAGCCGGTGCCGGTTACCCGCTGGCAGGAGCCCGGCTCATTGCCGGTCACCTTCTCCGATCGGTCAACAAGGTTCCCAGTTACCCGCTGGCCTTTTTCCGTAGCAACCACACCTACCTTCGCAGGAGCAGCCTCGGGCTTGCTGTTGCACAGGCTCTGGTAGTTTTCCAGACTCAAATATTCTGTACCTGTGAGCTGCCGACATTCACCGGGTTCCAACCCGGTGATACGCTGGTTGCTATCTACCGCTGTGCCAGAGACCGTGCGTCCAGCAAAGGTGTGAGTTTCGGCAACCTTGCTCGGGGCACCGTTGATAGTCATTTTGGCGACGCCGGCATCCCAGTATTGCGATCCAGTAATACCGCGCTGCGCACCCGCCTCATACCCAGTCACACGATTCGCACGCGATTCGTCACTACCGGTAACGGGAAGCGCATTTTTCTGTGTACTGCCAGTTACCACTTTCGCTGGTCGCTCAGGCAGATTCGCATTGCAGAAACTCTGGAAACCTTCGCTGCTGAGGTATTCGGTACCCGTTACGGTACGGCATGCACCCGACTCATCACCAGTCACCGTGTTTGCACGACCCACTTGCGTGCCCGATATCGCCTGACGTCCAGAAGTACTGGTAACCGCAACCTTGGCCGGGCTCGCTGCAGGGCGGGTACCGCAAAAACGGTCAAACTGCTCCGCGCCAGTGTACTCAGTACCCGTAATCGCTCGGCAGCTGCCCATCTCGCTACCGGTAACCGCATCACCACGCTCGACCTGCGTACCGGTCACCGTCGCTCCCGCGAGGGTGGTACCTTCTTCAACTTTGCGGAACTTTTTGGAGCGCCGCTTGCCCGCGGCATCGGCAGCACTCTTTTGGAAGCCACGACCATGCTGCGCCTGCTCTTCCCGACGCAGCTTGGCAAATTCCCGTGCGCTACCGTTTTCCATGTAGCGCAGTCGGGCGGCAGCGGAACTCAAACCTCGTACCACGCTAAGAGCCGCCTTGCCACGCTGCGCCAAGGTTTGTCGACGTGCACGACAGAGCTGCCGAACAGGGCGTTCCCGCCACCCGAAGCTATCGGGATTTTGCTCGACAAGCTCACAAACCGAGTCGAGGAACTCTTCCTCAACCCCGGGAATCAACGCTGGCGCCACTTCTTCGGCAGCTACCGCTGGCGCGACCGAACTGACAACAGGTCGCTGCCCACGATGACGTATTTGGCGCTGCTGTGGATCGGCCCAACACTGCGCCCCGGAACAACGCATGGCGCGATGCACCAAGGCGGCTTCGCGCCCGCTACTGCGCGTCGACATCGTCTCTGGATGGGTTTCGAGCGCAGGTACTGGCTGCGCCCCCATGCTGTTTCCAGACTTTGGCGCGGAAGGCGCGACGACTGGCTTGGCCGCGCCGCCACCCTGCCTACGCATCGCCTGCTGGCGCCGCTTCTCCTGCGCCAAAGCCCGGCCTCGTATTGGACCGGATGCTGATAAATCCGACATACGTCCCCCTTAATTTGGCACCCGGCGTTGCCGGGCACCAAAACGATCTATTCGGTTTAAGAACCGCGATACACTACGAACGCCAAACCCTGACTCTGGGTATAGTTATCGTAGCCGATCAAGCGAACCAGATGCTTGGGATACTCGCGGCGGCAGGCCTCGAGCTCGGCAAGGACGGTATCGACGTTACGCTCACCGAACATGGGGAGCTTCCACATGTACCAGTAGTGGTTGAAAGAACGCTCGGGCTCCACATGCTCCACTGCCGGGTTCCAACCCTGAGCGATGATGTAGGAAACCTGGGCGCGAATCTGCTCCGCCGACATGGGCGGCAGATACGAGAAGGTCTCGTAGCGCCGCACCTGCTTGTAATCTTGAACTTCAGCCATGATGGACTCCTTCCTGAAGTAAATGCGTTAGCCGGAAAATCAACGATTCTGCACGTCGAGCTTGTCGACGGTATCGAACTCGAACTTGATTTCCTTCCAGGTCTCCAGAGCGATCTTCAGCTCGGGCGAGTGACGGGCGGCGTTGGTCAGGATTTCCTTACCCTCGCGCTCCAGCTCGACACCTCGGTTGCGGGCCTCGACACAGGCTTCCAACGCCACCCGGTTGGCTGCCGCGCCGGCCGCATTGCCCCAGGGGTGACCCAAGGTGCCGCCACCGAACTGCAGAACCGAATCGTCGCCGAAGATGTTGACCAGCGCCGGCATGTGCCAAACGTGGATACCACCCGAGGCCACGGCAAAGGCGCCGGGCATCGCGCCCCAATCCTGGTCGAAGAAGATGCCGCGGCTGCGGTCTTCGGGAACATAGGATTCGCGCAGCAAGTCGATCCAGCCCAAGGTGGAGGCACGGTCGCCTTCCAGCTTGCCGACCACGGTACCGGTGTGCAGGTGATCGCCACCGGAGAGGCGCAAGGCCTTGGTCAACACCCGGAAATGGATGCCGTGGTGGGGGTTACGGTCGATCACAGCGTGCATGGCGCGGTGAATGTGCAGCAAAATCCCATTCTTGCGGCACCAACGGCTCAAACCGGTGTTGGCACAGAAGCCGCCGGTAAGGAAGTCGTGCATGATGATGGGCATACCCAGTTCCTTAGCGAACTCGGCACGCTCGTACATCTCTTCGGGAGACGGCGCGGTAACGTTCAGGTAGTGACCCTTGCGCTCACCCGTCTGGGCCTCGGCGTTGTGGATGGCGTCGGCCACGAAGAGGAAGCGGTCACGCCAGCGCATGAAGGGCTGGGAGTTGACGTTTTCGTCGTCCTTGGTGAAGTCCAAGCCGCCACGCAGGGCTTCGTACACGGCGCGGCCGTAGTTCTTGGCCGACAAACCGAGCTTGGGCTTGATGGTGCAACCCAGCATGGGGCGACCGTACTTGTCGAGTTTGTCGCGCTCCACCTGGATACCGTGGGAGGGACCGTTACAGGTCATCACGTAGGCCAAGGGGAAACGCACGTCTTCCAGACGCAGGGCGCGCACAGCCTTGAAGCCGAACACGTTGCCGACCAACGAGGTAAACACGTTGACGACCGAGCCTTCTTCGAAGAGATCGATGGGGTAAGCGATAAAGGCATAGAACGCCGTGTCGTCGCCTGGCACGTCTTCAATCCGATACGCGCGGCCCTTGTAATAGTCCATATCGGTCAACAGATCGGTCCACACCGTGGTCCAGGTACCGGTGGAAGACTCTGCCGCTACGGCAGCAGCCGCCTCTTCCCGATCCACCCCAGCCTGGGGCACGATCTTGAAACACGCCAACAAATCCGAGTCCAACGGCACGTAGTCCGGAGCCCAATATGTGTGGCGGTACTCCTTGACGCCGGCTTCATATTTACCAGCCATAGATCCCTCCTAAAATGTCAATCCAACCCAAGCTGCAGAACTGCGTCCACGGCCGAATGTACAGTGCAGCTACCGTAGGGTAAAGTAAAAGATAATTAACGTTACCTTTTGGAGAAGCAAAAGTTGTCCATCCGCCACATCACGCTACACCAACTTCGTATCTTCACGGTGCTGGGCCGGCATCTTAACATGACGCGAGCGGCGGCGGAATTGCACCAGACACCAGCAGCATTATCATTACAAATCAAACAGCTATCAGAAAAACTCGGGACACCACTCTATGAGCAAATCGGTAAAAAATTATATTTGACCCTCACTGGCGAAGCCGTTGAGCGAGCGGGCCACGACGTTCAACGGCGGTTGGACGAACTGGTGCAAGAATTGGACGCCCAGCACAATTTGGACCGGGGACTACTTCGGCTCTCCATCATTTCCACCGCCCAATATTTCGCGCCCCGCCTGGTGGGCAATTTCTGCCGCAGCTATCCCGGCATCGAGGTCCACCTGGAAATTGTCAATCGGGACACGGTGTTGGAGCGACTCAAACAGAACCTGGATGACATCTACATCATGGGTCAGGTACCCAATGATATTGATGGCGTTGCGCAACCCTTTTTAGATAACCCCATCGTGGTGGTCGCCCCTGCCAATCACCCCTTGGCTGGAACGCCGCACATTACCCCCAGTCGCTTGCGGGACGAACCCTTCATCCTCCGTGAAGAAGGCTCGGGCACTCGGCTCACAGCGGAAAACTTTTTTGCCGAGCGCGGGATGGCCCTGCGCGTACGCATGACCATGAGCAGCAATGAGGCAGTCAAACAGTTGGTGGCCGGGGGTTTGGGCATCACCGTACTGTCCCGCAATACCGTCGCCACGGAGGCAGCCGCCGGCGACATCGCCATCCTCGATGTGGAGGGCTTCCCCATCATGCGCAAATGGCATGCGGTATATCGCAAAAACAAGCAGCTATCTGCAGTCGCCCAGCGCTTTATGGACTTTTTGCTGGACGCGCAAACCGTTGCTTAACGTATGCCTGGCGGAGATTTTTGTCTGGGTAAGGGGCAGCGGTTCCGCAAATTCGGCAATGCGCTCTTCCGTATAGCTTTCTACGGGGAGAACGATCGCAGGATCGAGGACGATCCGACCGCCCTCCAGATGGATCAAGAGGGCATCCCCAGGCTTAAGCCCCAGTTGCTTGCGGGTGGCGGAACGCAACCGTAATTGTGGAGGAGGTGAGCGCGTGAGCCATCAAGCACGGTCAAAGACAGACACCGAGATTGCCGCGAAACTTCCGCAAGGGTAGTATGTGTATAATCTTGAGGACAATACACCCATGCGCACCAATATCGTGATTGACGACAACCTGATGAACGCCACCCTAAAGGCCACCGGCTTGAAAACCAAGCGTGAGGTGGTAGAAGAGGGGCTCAGAACCCTGCTGCGCCTGAAGCAGCAAACGGAATTGCGCAAGATGCGTGGCCAGTATGAATGGGTAGGCGATTTGGACGCCATGAGACGTGACCGGTGATTCTGGTTGATTCCAGCGTCTGGATCGACTTTTTTCGCGGCCACTCCACGGCACAGTCTGACTGGCTGGATCGCAACCTTGATGTGGAGGAGTTGGCCATCGGCGATCTGATTCTTGCCGAGGTGCTGCGAGGGCTCCAGGACGATCGCAGCTTCTACGAAGTACAGACCATGCTCTGGCAGTTAACCCAAGTGGAAATTGGCGGCTTTGATATAGCGGTGAGCGCGGCAAAAAACTACCGCAAGCTACGCAATATCGGTGTAACGGTGCGCGGTACGGTGGATGTGCTCATCGCGACCCGTTGCCTACACAACGGTTTGCCGTTACTGCACAGCGATCGCGATTTTGATCCGTTTGCACAGCATTTGGCATTGCGCGTGGTGGATTGCGCGGCCTGAGGCCTCCACCTTCGGGGATCACCGTAAACTCAGGCGAGCGGCTGTCCGGCACCCAAAATTGGACAGGGCGCAGCCCAGCAGCACGCATCCGCTCGCGGTGGCGCGCTACCTTACCGGTCGATTCATGGATTGATGACATGATGCCCTCCATTGGTACCCTGTTATTTGTCATGATGCTGCGCATGGGACCATGGGGCAACACGATGTGGCAACACGAACTGTTGAAACTTTTCCGCATTCAGCGCGAAAATCACTTGATCGCGCAACGCCGATTAGGGAAGTCCGGACGACCCAACTCAGTACATCTCCGCCAGCAATGGCAAGACGCAGCGCCCATGGGGCGTTCTGCGCAACCGGAGGAAATCGCGCAGATGGTACGGGCTGCCATTAATTCCGCCTATCTGACGGGCGAGGGTGATCTTGCTCGATGAAGCGGATGCGACATTGGCCTATGTATCGGTCACTTTTCTCTGCTCACCCTGTAACTACGATAAGCGAACGCTATAACGAGAAGGAAAACGGCAACGCACCCGGCCCGCGAGAGCGCCGCGCAAGCATTAACAGACCACGACATCGCGGTACTGTTCGCATTTGATACCTGAGCATAGAGAGGGGGAAAAACCCCATAGTAGTCTATGCTGGTAGAGCTCTCGTAAATAACCGCACGAATCTGTTGCCAGAAAACATGCAATAGCTCAACCGCCACACTAGACAGATAAACTCGAATAAAGTTACTCACTGCTGATGTTGTTTGGTGACTTTCTTTGTTGACGCCTGAAAAAATGATCAAGTTATAAGGAACAAACATGAATGCCACGGAAAACCCTAAAAGAACCATCGGAAAAACAAGCGAGCCACCATCCGACATTGGCGATATGCGGATCATTAAAAGAAAGTGGTACCCAAGCCGGTAATCGCTATACCATCACGCTGCGGGGTGAAGCGGTGGCTGACCTTGTGCCGGCGGAAGGCAACAAGCACCGGGACGCCATTGCGGCCGTTGAAGATATGCTGTCCTTCATGCAGGCTCGGGCGCGCAAGCCGGTTGGCTGTGTCGATCTCAAGGCCCGTTCTGAAACGGCAGTTTCCCTTTGGTTATCCATGATCCCAGCATCCTTGTCTCTAAAAGATGAGAGCATGGTCGAAAATCCAGCATCAGAATAACGTCGTTCAGCAACCGCTTACTATCCGGTTACAGTGACTCGTACAGGGCGATCGCCTCGCCCACGTCTTCAAAGGTGCGCAACTGGCCTTCGGTGAGCACCGCTGCGCGGTTGCAATGGGCGGAACCTGATCAGGTGATCAGGGAAGACAGCGCACGGCAGCGATGGTGATGGCGGGGGTAAGGGAAAAAGGATGGATCTCAGTCCAGATCGTCACCTTTTGAAGGCGGCACATCCGGGCTGGTCGCCAGCCAATCATCAAAGGCAGCAAAATCACCGCGCGCCTGGCGATCCCGGAAATAGGCTTCCGTTTTGAGAGCGGAGACTTTTTCGGCGATGGCCGTCACAAAAAACTGGTTCATGGATACCTGTTCCTCCTCAGCCACCTGACGCACATAGGCGAGTAGAGATTCAGGCACACGCAGGGCATAGTTTGACATCAGCGGTACTCCTCTCGTAATTGGTGATAAAACGCTCCGGGTGTCGTCAACTTCAACCGAAAACGTCCGGCGGCAACAAAATCTCTGACATTCAGCGTAACCAGCGCATCGGCGCGGCCATTCAGTGCCGTTTCTAGCACCATTTCGTCTGCCGGATCCCGGAGCTGTGGACGCCACAGGTAATGCAGATGCACCGCTTCTCCACGCAGGCATAGCGCATCCAGAAAGGCTTGCGTCATGGCAGGACTGCGACCGCTCGCCGCCAACTGTTCTGAACGCAGGAGAACAGCTTCGTACTCGAGCATCAGGGGCACCGAAAGCAGTGCAATGAAGCGTTCGTCCCTCAACGCTTGCAGCAAGGCGAACGAAGCGCCCCTGCTGCTGCGGGAAGCAGCCACCAGGACATTCGTATCCAGAACGACGCGGGGCAGTGTCATATCGCCTATGATATTATCATTTTCGAGGAAAACAAGCGTGGTGATGTGGTGATCCCCCTGTGTCAGGCTATTGGTCACCCTCTGTTGGTGTAGAGAGTGAGTCTGAGGGGGGCTAGGGAGATGAGGATGCGGTACGGTCGAGAGCGGAAAGAAGCGATTTTGAAGAAGCTGCTGCCACCGATGAACCTGACGGTGAACGCGCTGGCTGCGGCCGAAGGGGTTTCGGCAGTGACCCTGTATGCTTGGCGGAAAGAGGCGCGGATGCAAGGTCGGTGGATCCCCGATGGGGATGCGGTGTCCTGGTCGGGACAAGATCGTTTTGCGGCCGTCGTCGAGACGCCGGGCCTGAATGCCACGGAGTTGGCGGAATACTGTCGCACGCGCGGACTCGGTAATTGACCGCAACTTGTTTTTGCCAGACTGGCTTATATACTGGTCTACGCCTATCCAACGGAGCGGATCGTGAACATCGAAATTGGATCATACGAAGCCAAGACAAAGTTGCCGGAGTTGTTGCGTGGTACCCAAGCCGGTAATCGCTATACCATCACGCTGCGGGGTGAAGCGGTGGCTGACCTTGTGCCGGTGGAAGGCAACAAGCACCGGGACGCCATTACGGCCGTTGAAGATATGCTGTCCTTCATGCAGGCTCGGGCGCGCAAGCCGGTTGGCTGTGTCGATCTCAAGGCCCTCATCAATGAGGGCCGGGCATGAGTTTTGTGTTGGATGCCTCTGTGGCACTGCTTTGGTTAGTACCGGAAACCAATCCAGCAGGCGCAGATTATGCTGGTGCGGCCCTAAAGACGCTAAAGGAAGTGCAAGCCTTTGTGCCGTCACTGTTTGCACTGGAAGCAGCCAATGTCGTCGCCAAGGTCGAGACCAAAGGTCTTGTGGCTGAAGCAGACTCGCAGCGCTTTATTGTCCTGCTCAGTAGACTCAACATCGTGACCGATCAGGCGACGGCAACACACGCATTGGGCGACACGTTGCACCTCGCCAGACGTTATAAGCTGTCGGCCTACGATGCCGCTTACTTGGAACTGGCTCTGCGTGCAGGCCTGCCGCTGGCAACTCTAGACGCTCATCTGGCGAAGGCATCTGCAACCGCTGGTGTTCCGATCTTTCGCGCGCACTGATCCTCCCAGGGCTATATTCCACAAACGTCATCCGCCATGTGGCCCCCTGTTCTTCACTTGGGCATCCCCAGGTGGATCAGAATGGCGGTTTCCCATGACAATTGGCGCTCCGATCTCTGTACGACATCCAGATAGACCGCAAGGTCACCTTTCAGTTACCGGTTACGATGCCCCTTCCCGCCCAGTTCGATGCAGCGGCCATTCCTCACACCTGATACAATGACGGGGCGAGCTTGTTGTCAAGCCGTTCAGCCCGAAGAAACGAGGAACACCCCATGGAAGCCATCCGCACCATTCAAAACGTCGCCAATGGAGAGATTCACCTGCAACTACCCCGCGCCTTCTGGGGACAGCAGGTTGAGGTCATCGTGTTGGCCACTCCCTCACCCGTACAAAAAACCGCCAAGCCGGCCCAAAAAAGCCTGCGGGGTGCCCTGAAAGCCCATGCTAATCCCAATCTGATCCCCCTGGAGTCTGGCGCCTGGGCGGCGGAGGTCCGTGATCCCCAATGAGTCTTGTCGATGCCAACGTAGTCCTGCGCTACCTGCTGGACGACCATCCGGAACTGTCTGCCAGGGCCTCCGAAATCCTGGAACAGCATAGCGTAACCCTGCTCATAGAGGTGGCCTGTGAGGTGGTCTACGTGCTCCAGAAGGTCTACGGGATCGACAGGGGGGAAATCAAGGCCCAGCTATCCAATCTCCTGCTGGAAGGCTTGGTACACATGGACAGGCCCGAACGCTTCCTGAGCGCGTTGCGACTCTACAGCAGCAGCAAACTGGATTTTGTGGACACCCTTCTCTGGGCGAGTCATACCGTGGACCAGGAAGAAATCTATACTTTTGATGCCAAACTCCAGAAAAGCCTGCAACCAAACTCCCAAGAAAAATCATGACCGCCCAAGACCACAAGCAACTCGGCACCACCGGTAGTCGCCAAGGTCGAGACCAAAGCTCTTGTGACTGAAGCAGACCCGCAGCGCTTTATTGTCCTGCTCAGTAGACTCAACATCGTGACCGATCAGGCAACGGCATCCGCAACCGCTGGTGTTCCGATTTTTCGCGCGCACTGATCCTCCCAGGGCTGTATTCCACAAGCGTCATCCGCCATGTGGCCCTCTGTTCTTCAGTTGGGCATCTACAGGTGGATCAGATAGATCGCAAGGACGCCGTTCAGTTGGCGGTTACGTTATCGCGTCAGCGCCATAAACAGCGCCGGGAGTTTTTCCGGGAGCCGGACGATCTGGTCGATCACGGTATATTGACGGCCAAAAATGTGGCTGACGTAGTCATCGGCCTGGGGATCAAGGCTGATGCAATAGCTGAATATCCCCTCCCGGTCCAATTCCTGGCCTCGAGTCGTCCTGTGTCCATGCCGCATTGCCGCTCCGACTAATTGCCCTGTTGAAGTTGCCTGTGCCAACTACTCTGGGTGGTCCGTCGGGGCGGAACGCGGAAGCGTGGCGAGCACGTTGCGCAGCTCCGCATGGGCCATGACCACCTCAGGCGACTGCTGCATCAGCACGATGTAGCGCTCCCGGAACGCGGGCCGTGCCGGCGCGCGAGGTCCAACCAACAGCTCAATCACCTCCCGCGTGGCACGCGCTTGCGCGTCGGTCACAGGTTCCTGGGCGTCACCCAGCTCATCAATGTCGACCATCACCTCCGAGAGGCAATGCAGCCATGCGAAATGGGGGTCGTAGGCGAGCAACTGCAACAGTTGATAGGGGCCTTCAGCCGGCCCGTAGTTGCGCGCCTCCGCCTCGACGAGCGCCTTGTGCAATTGGCGCAGTGTCTGGGCCAGCGTGTTCAGGGTTGCTGTGTAGCTCATGGGTGCATTACTCCACAATAGGTCATTTCATTGCCCTGCCCGTCTTCACACCCACTCAGCCGTCTCAATCACGATCTCGACGCGCGTCATGGGTTTGTGCACCGTGTACGCCGACACCACGCGGGTGAGCGTCGCCCGCTGGTGCGTCTTCGGCCACCTCGCTCGGATCGCCACCATCGTTCGCGCGCAGCGCCGACTTCGTCATCACCCGGTCCATCACGATGGTGCCGACGGTCATCGCCATGACCAGGATGGCGCCCATGATCACGGGTGGCGCCGGCGAGGGGATGCCGAATGCGCGGCAGGTGAATCCGAAGAGGAAGGCGACCACGATTCCCGCAACGGGCTTGACGGTTTTCGCGAACATGTCAAAGGTGCCCCGATCCGAACACGTGGCCGCCGACGACATAGCCGATGGTCATCGCAAGCAGGATGAATGCGCCGAGCAGGTGCGGTGGCGCCGGCGACGGAATGCCGAAGTAGCGGCAGCCGGCGCCCACGGCCAGCCCGAGAACGATCCCGATCAGGCTGACGGCGGCGTCATGGACGGTGATCGGCATCATGTCGGACTCCGCGGTTCGTTCGCCATCCCATCCGTTCCGCTCAGATGGTGCAGGCCGCCCCTTCGTGGGATGGCACCTGGAGGGTTCACTACGGAAACATCTTGAGGACATGCTTGATGGGCTGTCCGGCGGCGAGCACGGCGCTGTACGCGTCAATCGTCTGCTCGAAGGCCCAGGTCTGGATCGTCGGTGTGTGGTAACGGCCGGTGGCGAACCCTTCGCTGAGCTGGCTGAGGATCGACGCCACCTCCGGTCCCGACAACGCCATCGTGTCAACGCCCGCCAGCTGTGCGGAGTTGTGGTAAAAGTCCACCAGATTGAAACTGACGACTTGCGGATTGCTGGCGATCGCGATCTGACGCCCGCCGTGGCAAAGCGTGCGCAGGCAGGGCTCAAACATGGGGCCACCCACCGCATCCAGCACCAGATCCACCCCGCGCCTTTCCGTGAGCGCCCGCACCTCGGTCACCAGATCCTGCGTCGTTGTGTCGATGACGACATCGGCTCCAGAGGGGTTGGCGCTGGAACGGCCGACGCCGATGACGCGCGCGTTCAACTGGTGCGCGATCTGCGTCGCAGCACTGCCGACTGAACCCGAGATGCCCGTGACCAGCACCGTCTGGCCGGCCTGCAGTTTGCCCTGGGTGATGAGCGCGCTCCATGCGGCGAGCCACGGCACGCCGGCGGCCGCCGCCACCTCGGCGGGCAGGCCCGGTGGCCGTCGCGCCAGCCAGGCTTCCGGCATCGTGATGTATTCCTGATGGACGCCATCACGGGTGACGCCGAAGCCGGGGCCGCTGCCCCAGACTTCCTCGCCTTCGCGCGCACCGCCCACGATCACGCCCGCAAAATCGCGCCCTGGGACCCGCGGCAGAGTCGACTGGAAATGGCCCGATACGTTTTTGACGTCGCTGGGATTAACGCCGGCAGCCAAAACCTTGATCAACACCTCGCCCGGACCCGGCTGCGGTCGTGGGCGTTCGACGAGCTGCATGACCGATGGGTCGCCATAACGATCGAATCGCCACGCCTTTGAGGTGTCCATGGATGTATCTCCTTTCAGTGAATGTCGGTGAATCTTTCAACGCGGCGCCGGATCGTTGCTGCCGGGACAAAAGCCGCACGCACCGCTCAGGTGTGCTTGACCATGCCCGAGCCGAACAGGATGTCGACGAACGGCTTTTCCGTTTCCTTGCGGATCCAGTCCCGCTGCAGCTCGCAGATGAGCTGCGCCACGCTG
The DNA here is from genome assembly GCF_041146875.1 of Acidithiobacillus sp. IBUN Pt1247-S3. Lineage (NCBI taxonomy): Bacteria > Pseudomonadati > Pseudomonadota > Acidithiobacillia > Acidithiobacillales > Acidithiobacillaceae > Acidithiobacillus > Acidithiobacillus sp. IBUN Pt1247-S3. Next base: position 152,005 of record NZ_JBFRXP010000006.1, read on the forward strand.
ATGAGTTGCCCGCCCGCCTGTTCGATGCGGCGCAGCGCGATCTGATGGGCCTCCACCGAGGTTCCCCCCACGGCATCGGCCACCGGGTACACCTCGTACCCTTCGCGCAAGGCGTCGAGGCTGGGGAAAGTCAGGCAGGCCTCAGTCCACAGCGCGGTCATGATGAGCTTCTTGCGGCCGGTGGCCTTGACCGCAGCCTTGAACTCAGTGTCCTCCCAGGCGTTGATCGTGGTGCGGTCGTAGGACGGAATGTTCCCCAGCTCATGTTGCAAGGGCTCGATGGTGGGCTTGTTCTTGCCGCTGGCGACGTTGACCGTGGAGAGCACGATCGGCAAGCCATAGGTCTTGCCGATGCGGGCCACGCGGACCATGTTGTCCGTCAGTTGCTGGTGGTCCATCGAGCCGATACTGCTGATCTGGATCGGCTGGTAGTCGATGATGACGAGGCACGCATTCTGGGGCGTGAGCAGCCCGTCTTCGATGGGGTCGCGGATGGCTTCACTGGTCATGCTGGTCTCCTTGGGCAAGTTGGGGTTGGGCATGCGCGCGTCATCGCCGACACGTGGATTCGAAGTGTCACTGCCGCCGCGATCAAGGGGCGGAATCGACCAGCACGAGCTCTGCGTCTTCCAACGCCGTCACGCGCACCCTGCTTTCACCGCTGATGGCCGCGCCGTCGCGCGCTTCGAGCGTCAGGCCATTGACCTCGACGCGTCCGCTCGCCGGCACGAGGTAGCCCAGGCGCTCGCTGCCGAAGTCGTATTCGGCGCTTTCGCCCGCTTTCAGCGAGACCCCGAGCACGCGGGCATTCGCGCGGATGGGCAGCGCCTCGGCGTCGCCCTCCATGCCGCTGGCCAGCGCGACGAAGCGACCGGTACGGTCGGCGCGCGGAAACGGCTTGGCACCCCAGGTCGGTGGCTCACCTTGATGGTCCGGCATGATCCAGATCTGGAAGATCTGCGTGGTGTCGGGTTCGAGGTTGTATTCGCTGTGGCGAATGCCGGTGCCGGCCGACATCACCTGCACATCGCCGGCCAGCGTGCGGCCACGATTGCCGAGGTTATCCTCGTGGGTAATGGCGCCACGCCGGACGTAGGTGATGATTTCCATGTCGCGGTGGCTGTGCGGCGGGAACCCCGTCTGCGGCGCGATGGTGTCGTCATTCCACACGCGCATCGCGCCCCAGCCCATCCGCTGGGGGTCGTAGTATTCGGCAAACGAGAAGTGGTGCTTCGCGTTCAGCCAGCCGTGGTCGGCTGCGCCGAGGCGGTCGAAGGGTCTGCGTTCAATCATGTCAGTCGTCCTTAGCGAGTTGGGGTGGCATCACCATGGGCTCTAAGGTACGCTTCGCTGATCCATAAATAAACGGACGAAATGGAATGAGAACCTTTCGATTATGGTCATGATCAAGCTGCCGGACCTGGAAGCCTGGGCGATCTTCGCCAAGGTCGTGGAGCTAGGCTCGTTCGCGAAAGCGGCGCAGGAACTGGGCTTGTCGCAGGCGACCGTGTCGAAGTCCATCACCCGGCTCGAGGCACGCTTGAAAACCACCTTGTTCCATCGCACCTCGCGCAAGATGTCGCTGACCGAGAGTGGCCGCGTCGCGGTGGAACGGGCCGCGCGCATCGTCGCCGAAGGCGAGGCCGTCGAGTGCGAGGTTACGGCGCAGAGCACCAACCCCCGCGGACTGATCCGGATGGCGGCACCGATGTCGTTCGGCATCGGCCACCTCGCGCCGCTACTGCCGGAGTTCATGGCGAGCTACCCGGACATCGCGTTGGAGATCGACTTCCACGACGAAATCGTCGACCTGATCGAACACCGGATCGACGTCGCGCTGCGCATCTCCAATCTGGCCGATTCGACCCTGTTGGCCAGACGCCTGTGTGCGATCCGTGTACTTCTAGTGGGTTCACCCGCCTACCTCGAGCGCTTCGGGCGTCCTGAGCATCCCCGCGAGCTCAGCCGCCACCGGGCCTTGCGCTACGCCAACGCGCCGCAGGGCGATGCCTGGCACTTCCAACACCAACGGCACGGGGAATTCGGTATCGGCATTCCGGCGTCGCTGACGGTCAACAACGCCGAGGCGCTCACCCCCGTGCTGCTGGCCGGGCTGGGACTGGCCCTGCAACCGGAGTTTCTGGTCTGGGAGCAGCTCCGCGACGGCAGGCTGGAACAGGTCATGCCGGAGTGGGTGGCGCCGCCCATTGCGCTGCACATCCTGACGCCCCCGCAGCGCGCGCGCCCCTTGCGCGTGGATCTCATGATCGATTTTCTGGCGCGCCGCTTCGCCAACGCGCCTTGGTCGCGCCCGGTAAAGCCGCTCGGTTGATCACGAACGCGCGATATCCAACCGCGGCCCTGTCATGGACGAAGCGCAGAAAATAAATCCCGCCGTCCTCAGCAGAACGGTCATGACACCCCTCACCTAACCGATTGGTGCCTGAAGAAATTCAGGGTATTCGTAATAAGTTGTGTATGACACCCCGAATGGGCCATCTTCGACATATGGGTTTCGATCTGGATATGATAATCGTGTTCGGTTTCCCGAAATGCACCGATCTGGTAGTCCGGCAGGCGGAGAATATTGGGCCAGTCTTCGCCGCTGGTCATGTCCAAAGAACGATCATGGCCGCTCACCATCTATGTTTGCGGTAAAGCCGATGGGCCGACTCTTGGTCTCCGGTGTGCGCATCAGTTCCCGGATTGCGTTGATCAGTCCGGCGATGACTTGGTCGTGGGTGGAAACCGTGCGTTCCAGAGCATCCAGTTTCTCCGCCAGTTCCTTGTGGGTCGAGAGCATCTCGCGTAACTGGATGAAGGCGCGCACCACGAAGACGCTCATCTCGACGGCCTTGCTGGAGTTCAAGACCGTGGCGGCCATGATGGCCCCATGCTCAGTAAAGGCCCAGGGCAGGTACCGGCGCCCGCCGCGCCCGGTGTTTGCGGTCGCAATTTGCGACCGCAAAGCGGCGTCTTCCGCTTCGTCCAGTTGAAACAGAAAATCGGGAGGGAAGCGATCCGCGTCTTATCCGGTGAGGTCACGCAGCACCTGCTCCCCCGAGTTCGACAGTTAATTTTATAACTCATTGATATTGCGAATAGCGATTTTAAAACGCTCCACTACAACAGAGTCAGTTGCTGAGACGCGGCTGGTTTT